>CAYORF010000038.1:0-23392 GCA_964406305.1 uncultured Anaerolineales bacterium
TATATTGTACGAGAGGTGTCTTTATTATTGTGTCCTGTTTTTAGGGTTCAGTTCATATTGGTGTGGTCTTATTTTTTTAACGGAGGCGGAGGACCGGAAGAAGCAATGCTTCCAACCGAAGACTTGGGAAATAACAGAAACCAACTCATTAAACTGTCATTACGAGGAGGTATTCATACCCGGCGAAGCAATCTCCTCGGCTATGGCAGATTGTTTCGTTATGCTTCCATTAATGCTTCTTCGCGATGACAGTATCCATTTTTATGCCCTGACAACTGATCAAAATATCTTAGAACCTAAATAAACTGTAAACTTAGGATAAAAAAATCGTTTATCATTATAAACATGGGTAATAAAACTACAAACTTCATGCAAATTATCATCGCCGGGTTCCTGTCTTTCCTGGCTACACTATCTACCGCACAAATCATATTATTTATTCTGTGGCTAGCCGGGGATCCAGAGCCTCGATACCAGTTGATCACCGGTATCATATCCGGTTTCATCGGGTTATTCGTGGGTGGGTGGATCACCACACGGGTGATGAAATCCAAGGATGTCTGGTTTTCAGCATTTAATGGTTACCTTGTAGGCGGCGTCAGTGCTTATTATCTACTGGGAGTAAAACCGATCACCCTCGCTGTATCAGTCTTATCCTTTGTATTTGCAGGACTGGGGGGATATGCGGCACTAAAAAAGGAAGAACCTGAAGAGTCAGAACCAGAAATATTTGAATAATGCCCTCCTACTCTAAAAAGCACCTCTGGATCTACCTGGGATTGAGTTTTGCTATATCGTGGGCCGTCTGGATTCCACTTGCTCTAACCAGGGTAGATTACCAAAGCTCCCCTTATTTATTGGCTGCAGCATTGATGGGTGCGTTCGGACCCGGCCTGGCAGCGATCATAATAAATTATTTAGATAGGGACCTGGATCAAATCACTGATTTCCGGCAGCGAATCTACGATTTTAAACGCATCCGGCCGGCCTGGTACCTGATCATCTTGACCCTTTGGCCCGTTCTGCACGGTATAGCTATCGGGATCGCTACCTTATTGGGCCAACCAATCCCGGAATCAGGTTTTCTGGCAGAGCTCCTCACCCAACCCAATACCATTCCACTGGTGATCTTTCTTTATTTCCTTCAGGTTGGCGGGGTTATTTACAGGACAAATTAGGCCAGAGAATGGGTCCAGCGCCCAGTTCTCTGCTGGTCGGAGTGATCCGTACTGTCTGGCACCTGCCCCTCTTCTGGGTGGTGGGCTCCAACCAAATCAAAATGGGCTTTGGGATCGATTTCCTAATCTTCATTGCTTTCGTGATCAGCTCTTCAGTTTTTTCAGCCAGGTGTTATTACGGGAACCAGCGCAGTATCATGGCCGCCACACTTTTGCATACCACCAGCAACCTTAGTTTTGATATCTTTGCTTACGCACCGGGCACAACCGAACACTTGGCCTTTGTATTATTAACCGTCCTCGGAGCTGCTGTATTGATCATCTTTTTCCAGACCCGCTCTAAAAAGACCCGGCTCTGATCCAAGAAACTTCTCCCTCGTAATCCCGTATATATTCAGGGGAGATGATCATTTCATTCTTATCTCTCCTATTGACTTGACCACCGATCACCTTCAATCCATAATATATGGAAGGGATCAATTAAAATTAAGGAGTACAAAAAGATGACAGAAGAAACCAATACCCCCAAACCAGGTCATGTATCCCAGGAAGCTAAGGACCATTTCGGCACAGCTAAAGATGAGTTCAAAAAGGGACTCGATGCCATGTTCCCGCCTGAAGCCAAAGAACACCGCCAATCAGCCCAGCAGGAAGTCCTAAAAGGTCTGCGCAGCTTAATCGATGCTGCCCTGGAAAAATTTGGAGAAGAGGAAGAGTAATCCTCTAACTCTCGATTTATCTGAAGAGAATAACCAAGAGTGGGATTAAAGCGCTTCCCAGCAAGATAAATCCTGGCAGTGAGAAACCTGCCAGGACTAATTGCATTCCACCAATAAATAAAGCCGCAAATAGAACTGCCCCGGTTAAACCCTGGAGGTTCTTTTCAATATTCGCCAGATGGCTCTCTACCCCGGGAGCCTGAACCTGCAACTCACCTCTTTCAACCTGTCCTAGCATGCCGTCCAATCGACGCGGCAGGCTGATTAGTGACCTCAGCAATACTTCGATTTCCCCCCACCACATCTCCCAATTCCCGCCCAATTCTGATTTCACGAGGTCTTCTGCATATGGCCGAATGCTCTCCCATACATTGAATCCCGGATCCAGTCCCGTGCACATCCCTGAAAGGATCGCAACTGTCCGGCCTAGCAGCAATAGATCTTGGGGAATTTGGAATGGCATTTCATACATCAGGTCCCGGAATTCACTCGCAAAAGCCATCAGCTCTTTGTGGTCGATATCCTGCAGTTCAGACATGCTCTTCCCCCAAAAACGTTCAAAAGCTTTGGCCTCAGCCTGTTCAATCAGGTCCAGGTTTGCCCCTGGCAAGAGGAAATCGAGTTTTTCATAAGCCTGGATCATTCTACCGGCATCTTGAGTACCGACTGCGATTACCATTTCTCTCAGGCCTTCCATGGCACTGGAAGGTACCTGGCCAACCATGCCAAAATCCACAAAGGCCAGCTGCCATGAACCAGTTGGAGATTTATCTGGAGGGATCACAAACAAATTCCCGGGATGGGGATCAGCATGGAAAAACGCCTCTTCAAAGATCTGCTCCATATAACTGGCAAATAGACGCAGGGCGACCTCATTCAAATCCACACCAGCTTCCTTGATCTCCCTGTAATTGGTGATCTTGATGGCATACACATCTTCAAGAACCAAAACCCGCTGAGTTGTCTTGGACCAGATCACCCTCGGTACTTTTATCTTGGGATTGGATTGGTAGATCTCCCAGAAACGTTCAGCGTTCTTCCCCTCATTCAGATAATCAATTTCCTGCCCCAGAATAGTCGAAAATTCCTCCATCAGGGCCGTCAGGTCAACCCGTTTTCTAATCGGTTTATAACGCTGCAACCAACCAGCGACGATCCGAAAAGCAGACAGGTCTACATTAATTATGGCTTCGATATCAGGCCGTTGGACCTTCACAACCACCTTTGTGATGGCCCCTGCCCCTTCCACCACCAACTTATCTTCTGACTTTAGAACCGCCTGGTGAACCTGACCCAGAGAAGCCGAAGCTAGGGGAATCTCCTCAAATTCTTCAAAGCACTCCTCCAGAGTCTGTCCCAACTCCTCTTCAGCCAGTTTGCGGATGCGTTGGAAATCTTCCTCCGGCACCTGGTCCTGAAGCCCACTGAGCTCCTCGGTCACATCTGCTGGCAACATGTCCACCCTAGCAGACAGGAATTGGCCTACCTTAATCAAGACCCCTCCCATTTCAACCGCCAAATGGCGGTAGCCTCGGGCGGCATCAAGAATGCGTGCATCACGGCCTTTTTCAGATATTTTCCTCAACCCAATCTTTGATAGGAAAATATCCATAAAGGCAATCTGTAGAACTACTCTGGCAAAAAAGAACAGAATCCTTCGGTATCGTTTTTTGAACATATAGAATTGATTATAACAAGGGCAAGGGGATGCAGGGGGAGAGAATGTCACAACAAAGAGAGTGAATTCCCGTATATACAACTAGAACTTTCTTCTCCTCCTTATAAAGGGTTGATGGTGAACCAAACAGTGAATACCTCCAAATTCTTCTCCTGGTTATTCCTATCAACAGGCATCTTTGCCATTGTTGGCGCTCTCTACACATGGGGCGACGGACCGATCTACCACCAGAAGGATTTACAAGCCGTCCTAGTTCCCTGGGCTGACCTACTGATCACCGGGCCACTCTCCTTACTGGCAGCGTTCGGAGTTTGGAAAATGAGGTCTTGGGGTTACCTGCTGGGCATGATGGTTTGTGGGATTTACCTGTTTGGTTCCGCCCTGGTTTATATATCCTTAATTTGGAATGGAGCACCCTACCCCCCTGAATTGGCATATCCTCCGATCCTAGGCATTGGTTTTGGCATCGCCTATCCGATCTGGGTTCTGAAAAACTATCAGGTTTTCAATCTTCAAGCTGGGAAAATCCACTCGAAACGCACTGTCAAACGAATCCGGATGGAAGAAGTTTTAGGGTAACGACGTAAAGCGTAAGGTGTAAGGAGTTACATAATCTTGTTTTATTGGTCCGTCTCTTTTCTCTCCTTTCCGCAAACAATTGCAATCGTGGCTGAGAGGTGCAAGTCCCGCCGTGGCGGGACTTTAATTTTTCTTAAGCCCTAAATTTCTCACAGCATTAAACTTGGACCGATAAACCTTAAATTTTTTCCGTTATTCTGTCACAAATTACTACCAATAGTATAATAACGTTGTCAATTAGGCTCTCCAATATTGAGAAGGGAAGGAAGGAGAAACCATGTCCAATTTAAAAGACGGTTGTGTTCAACCTGTAAAAGGACCGATCCTGGAGGAAAAACCAGCTCAGTCCGTTACAGGAATCCAGGAGGTGAAAAAAGTGTTAGCAAGAGTTGGAAAAGAAGCCATTGATTTTGAAGGCAGTGCTTTTGTGGCTGGGAAGGGTTTTCAGCCCATAAGACTCGCCGATTACAAAGGTAAGTGGATCGTACTTTGTTTCTATCCTGGGGACTTTACCTTCGTTTGACCGACTGAATTGGCAGCGGTCGCTGCCCTCTATAGTGATTTTCAAGCTTTAGGTGTTGAAGTATTATCCCTCAGTACAGACAGCCGCTTTGTGCATAAGATCTGGCAAGAAGAAGAGCTTTCTAAAATGGTTGATGGTGGAGTGCCCTTCCCCATGATCTCTGATGGTGGGGGAAAAATAGGTAAGGTCTATGGTGTTTACGATGAAGCTGCTGGAGTCGACATCCGGGGCCGTTTTATCATTGATCCCGATTTTGTGATCCGGGCTATGGAAGTCCTAACTCCAGAAGTAGGCCGCAATCCCGCAGAGCTGATGCGCCAGGTAAAAGCCTTCCAGCATGTGGCCAAGACCGGTGAGGTCACTCCTTCAGGTTGGGAACCTGGTGATCCTACCCTTACTCCAGGACCAGATCTGGCAGGCAAAGTCTGGAAAGTCTGGAAACCCTAAAATATATATTGGGGATTGGATCCCTTACTACAATAATGCGCCCAGAATTTTCTGCGGCGCATTATTTGTATCCCTAAATAAGCTACAATAAAAGAAAGAAAAAAAAGTATCGCCTACGAGAGGAAAACCTTGCGAATTAATGTCATCGGAACCAGCGGAAGGGGTAAGACAACTTTTGGGCAAGAACTGGCCAGCGTGCTCCAGATCCCGTTTATAGAACTGGATGCGATTTTCTGGGGGCCAGATTGGAGTGAGCCAGATGACAGCGAACTTTTTCCAAAATTATCCACCGCCCTGGCAGGTGATCACTGGGTCCTGGATGGTAATTACACAAGGACACTTGATATCAAATGGGAACGAGTGGAAACAGTGATTTGGTTGGATTTTAGTTTTCCCCGCACTGTCGCCCAGGCGGTGAAACGGGCAGTAACCCGAATCATCTCCCAGGAAGAGATCTGGCCTGATACAGGAAACCGGGAAAGTCTGAAAAAACTTTTCAGCCGGGATTCTATCGTACTCTGGACCATCCAAGCTTACTCAAGAAATAAGAAAAAATACCCGAGATATATCGCATCTGAACAGTATCGGTCTATAATATCTCACAGAATCCGGTCCCCAAACCAGGCAAAGATATTTCTTCAATCTGTAGCCCGAGATCCAGACCATATAAGAAATTCAACAATGTAGATCAGGCAGGAACTATCACATGGAAAAACATTTTCAAAAAATCAGGGATGGGATCATAGGGATAAACGAAGAGATCCAATGTCCGGATGGAAAATCGAGAAAGATCGTTTACGCCGACTGGGTTGCCAGCGGTCGGCTTTATGCTCCTATAGAAGATCGCCTCAGAAAGGAGATCATGCCGTTGGTGGCCAATACCCATACAGAGACCAGCACCACGGGCATGGCTATGACCCACGCCTATCACACCGCCCAGGAAAAGATCAAAGAACACGTAAATGCCGGCAAAAAGGACGTCATCATTACCCGAAGCTCGGGAATGACCGGATTGGTAAATAAATTTCAGCGCATGTTAGGCCTGAAAGTAAATAAAGACCTGAATCTCCTTCCCCCAGAACAGGAATGTCCAGTTGTATTTATCACTCACATGGAACATCACTCGAACCATACCAGCTGGCTCGAAACCATAGCAACAGTAGAGATCATCCAACCAACTGAGGATGGACTTGTTGATCTTAATTCCCTGGAAGAACTCCTGAAAAAATATCAGGATCGGTCAACAAAGATCGCTTCAATATCAGCTTGTTCCAATGTAACCGGGATCTCTTCTCCATATTACAAAATCGCCCAGATAATACATAAACATGGTGGATATTGTTTTGTCGACTTTGCCTGTTCCGCACCTTATACAAAGATCGATATGCATCCTGACCTAAAGGGTGCTGACCTGGACGCTATTTTCTTTTCTCCTCACAAATTCCTAGGAGGACCCGGTTCATCTGGCGTTATTGTTTTTAATAAAGATCTTTACAACCGCAAAGTGCCTGTAAACCCCGGGGGAGGCACAGTGGACTGGACCAATCCCTGGGGTGAACATAAATATCTCGATGATATCGAAGCCCGAGAGGATGGTGGCACGCCTGCTTTCTTGCAAACCATCAAGGCCGCTATGTGCATCACACTCAAAGAAGAAATGGGTGCTGAAAAGATACTGGAGAGGGAACATCATCTGCTGAATATTCTGTGGGATCTAATTTCCCCCCTGCCTAACCTGCATATCCTCGCCCAACGGCACAAGGACAGGTTGGCTGTGGTTTCCTTTTATATTGACGATCTGCATTTTAATCTTGGGGTGAAATTACTGAATGACAAATTCGGCATCCAGACCCGGGGAGGCTGCTCCTGCGCCGGTACCTACGGACACTACCTGTTAAATATCGATCCAGGCCGGTCCAAACATATCACCGATATGATCGACCAGGGAGATTATTCAGAAAAACCTGGCTGGATGCGCCTCTCCCTGCACCCCACGATGACCGACCAGGAAGTGAAATATATCGGCCAGAGCATCGTTGAGCTGGCAGAAAACCACCAGGAATGGCGAGAAGAATATAACTTCGATCCAGCTTGCTTGGAATTGGTTCCCAAAGGGAATAATCCAGATGAGAAAATCAGAGAATCGATCACACAGGCGATAACAAAGAACTTTTTATCCTGATGGCTATTGGCCCTGCTCCACCGCCCAATATGGTACGTTATTGCAGGCCTTTTTGCGATCAGCACCATCCTGAACATCACTTCACATTAGGCCACAAACTTCGTCTATAATGAATTTAGAGAATATTTACAAACTGGATCAGCAGCTTCGCCGCGATCATTATCCTGGCTGATTGAAATTGCAAAGGGGGAAGGAGGCGAAAGCCATGTTAAAAGATAAACCAGTAAAGTATCTAACATTGTTCATCCTAACATGTCTGGTCTTGACAGGCTGTGGGACGCCGAAAGCTCAATCTACACCAACACCGACTGCTTTGGCAGGTGGTGGAGAACCTGATCAGATCCAGTTAAGCTGTCCTGAAGAAGATACCTTGTTCAGTCTTTGGTTCAGTCATTACACAGTGTTGGATGTTGATGCAGGCGATGGGGAAACATTCCATTTGGAAGAAGAAAATATACCACCATCATTTTTTGATCTCTGGATCTATGCGAACGGCACAATCAGCAACGAGGGCATTTTCCGGGAAGCACCGGTTGGTTATCATGGGACAGCCACTCACCCAAATGATGATGATTGCCCTGTGCAAACCTTTGATGGAACCACACAAATGAAGGCTACAATAACTGGAACATGTAAGAATAATAAGGTTCGAATCCACATTGTTGAAGAATTGATCGATCCATCTCTAAATAGTGATTGCGGCTCTGCTATAGGGCCGGGACCAGGCCTTTATTCCGCACCGGAACTTGACCTAGCATTTGACCTCAATGACCAATATCCCTCAGATGTAGTGCAAATCCCAGTAGGCGGGCCCTTCCATGCCACTTATGCCTACTACCTCTGGTTGGCCGGATATGAATTGCCAATCGTCCCATTGGTGCCTGAGAGGGAGTAGAGCGAAACAGACGATAACCCTCAAAAGGATTAAATAACACAAAACAGAGGAGAAGAATATTGTTATCAGAAATTCATTTCCTTCTCACCTACCGCTGCAACTTCGAGTGTGACCACTGCTTCCTATATTGCAGTCCTACCACCTCTGGCACATTCACCATCCAGCAGGTAGAAGATGTGCTCGAGGAAGCCCTGAAGATTGGCACGATCAAGATGGTTTACTTTGAAGGAGGAGAGCCAACACTGTATTATCCTTTGCTTTTAGAAAGTATAAAAAGGGCCCATAGAAAAGGCTTTGAAGTTGGAATTGTTTCCAATGCCTACGGAGCTCTGGCTGAAGAAGATGCCCATCTCTGGCTGGCGCCTCTGGCCGAAGCAGGATTATCGGTATTGTCTGTCAGTGACGATACTTTCCATTACGGAGACGACCGAGATAATCCGACTGTGATTGCTCGTAAAGTTGGTGACCAACTGAAATTGCAAGCATTCCCAATATGCATCGATCCCCCAGAAGTGATCGACCCACAGCCGGGAGAAAAGGGGCAGTCGCTGATTGCCGGCGGTGCCAAATTCCGCGGCCGGGCAGCGGATAAACTCACGGAGGGGCTTCCCACTCGCCCGTGGAGAGACTTAGTAGAATGCCCCTACGAAGACCTGGTTTCTCCTTCCCGGGTTCATGTTGATTCTTATGGACATATCCATATCTGCCAGGGAATCAGCATCGGTAACTTCTGGGAAAAACCTCTCTCGGAGATCATGGCTGAATACCATCCGGACACACATCCTATCTGCGGCCCCCTGAACCGTAAAGGACCCGCAGGTTTGATCGAGGAGCTGAGCCTGCCACACGCTGATGAATATGTGGATGAATGCCTGGCCTGTTTCACCCTCAGGCGCAAATTATTGGATGAATATCCGGACATATTGGCCCCCAGTCAGGTTTACGGGATTAGTTAGGATCAGAAAGTCCAAGGAGTAACTCAAGTGAGAAGCTTAGTTGTATACGATTCTCAATTTGGCAATACAAAGTTGATTGCAGAAGAGATATGGGCAGCCTTGGAAGCATCTGGCAGGGTGCTGGTTATGCACTGCTCAGATGTCCAGCCTGGTGATCTAATGGGAATCAACCGACTAATTGTAGGTTCCCCAACCCAACAGTTGACTGCCACATCAGCAGTTCTTAATTGGATCAAGACCATCCCTCGTAATGGGTTAAATGGAGTCAAGGCAGCTGCCTTTGACACTCGTTTTACCGAGGAGATGATCAACAATACTAAAGTACTGCCCTTTTTTGTGCGGATATTTGGATATGGGGCCAAACCCATTTCAGATCGGTTAGAGAAAAAAGGAGCGAAAATCGTCCTACCCCCGGAAGGTTTTTACGTGGCCGATACAGAAGGACCCTTGCTGGAAAAGGAGCTGGAACGAGCAGCTGGCTGGGCCCAACAGTTTGTAAAATGAATCAAGCTAGAATGGTTTTGAGTGCGGAGAACAGGTCTATTCTGTTCTTCATTTAGGAGGTTTTCATGGAACGTGTTTTTTGGGGATTTACATCCCAGCAGTGGATTGATATCGGTGTATCATTATTCATCCTGTTTGGTGTATTGCTGTTGGGTAAATGGATAATCTCTTTCTTGATTGATAAAGTTTTTCTACGAATTACCAAAAAAACCAAAAATGAACTAGATAACCATATTCTGGAGGCTGCCAGATTTCCAATTTTCATGTTGGCTGTCATTCTGGCGTTAAATACTGCCCTGGCACGATTGGATTTCCTTCCTAGTGAATGGAACCGCTGGCAGGGCGATGGTTTTTTTGTGCTTTACTTTCTGGTTGGTTTTTTCTTCAGCTGGAGTCTCATCACTCATATCTTTTCCTGGCTGGGAGAAGAAGTCTCACTCAAAACCGAAGCTACCCTAGATGAACAGCTATTCCCTTTTTTCCAACGCATAGTCCTGATTATTCTCAGCGCGATTGGACTAATCACGATCTTATCTCATTTTGATATCAACATCACCGCCATGGTTACCACACTGGGCATTGGTTCCCTTGCTATTGCCCTGGCAGCACAAAGTGCCCTGGAAGATACCATCAGCGGTTTCATGATTATGCTCGATCGACCTTACCGGATCGGAGATAGGATTGAACTCCTCGATCTCAACACCTGGGGAGATGTAGTGGATATTGGATTACGCAGCACACGCATTCGCACCCGGGATAACAGGATGGTTGTAGTCCCTAATTCTCTGATCGGTAAAAGTTTAGTGGTCAATTATGCCTACCCTAACGACCAGTACCGGCTTGAGATCCATATCGGCATTGCCTATGGTACTGATCTGGAGGAAGCTCGCTCTGTTATGGTAAATGCTGTTAAGGATGTGGAAGGTGTTTTACAGGACCGCACTGTCGAAGCGCTTTTCTTGGAATTCGGAGATTCAGCTTTGATCTTCAGGGTACGATGGTGGCTGGAATCCTATGTGGATACTCGGCGGATGTTTGACCGTGTGAACACCGCAATTTACAACGCACTCAAAGAAGAAAACATTCAACTGCCATTCCCACAGATGGAAGTGCATCTGAATACAAAGGACTAAAGTGATTATTGGTGAATTAGAATAGAGCTATTTTCTAAGTCTCAATTCCTTTCATATAAGAGTCCTACGTTGGTTTTATTATCTTTCCCGAACGATTTTTACCGTTGGCAATCACTGTCAGCGGATTTTTTGTTCGGACATGCCGGAAATATGTTCCTTCCCGAACCGGTTTGATAGACTCTAGCCAATCCCAATCCAGAAAATCTGTCCTGGAGTTATGTTTAATGTAGAAATAAGGAATTCCAGCAGAAGATATATTATGGAAAAAGTGGCTGCCCTGGGAGTGATCCACTTGAAAATCCTCCAGGTCCACTTCCATGATCACCCTGGCGCCACTGATATCTGACCAAACTACCGGGATACCCAGATGGCGTTCGCAGGTGCCCCATCGGCCAGGACCGATCAGTATATAGGGCGAACATTCCTCAACCATGGTCTTGTTAAGAGCCATGATCTCATCCACCATTTCAGGTGTTTGGGTGAGATCAAAATCATCTGGTTTGACATAGATAATATCTTGAATGTCCGGAATGGACCTGTAGCCCGATACGACTGAGGATGAGACGAATAATTTCTCATCTGGCAGATCCAAATCCTCGATCATCATGGATTCTTCATGTTCCAGGAACGGCCTCAGCTGGAGCAGTTTGAAGGCAGCTATTTCACCATTCCCAGGTGAAAAATTCCCCGCATATTCAATTTCGACCGGACAGCCCATGGCCTCCTCGCCCAGTTGAAGCACACGATTAATGATCGCTGCCAGGGGGAAGGTATTGTATTTAAGCTGCCGGTTAAAAGTCACGACCGGAGCGCCAGCCTTTTCATCCCAGAAACCGCTGGTCAATCTCCCCCCCTGGGAGTCGTAGGTATCCGCAACTTCGCCTAGGGTTTTATCCTCAATTGCATCCCGTAAAGAACAGCTTTCAAGGAAGCTGTATTCTCCCTGTTCAAGGTTGATATGTTCCTCTTGTGATAATCGAACTGCAAAGAAGGAACTCTGGCTGCTGGCGATCTCATCTTCAACACTGGCAAAAATATTCACCTTGGGACGTTTGGGGCTAAAGCGCCGTGACAGGCCCCCATCCACAACTGTTTTGCCAAGTCCAAGAGCGGCAAAGGCAATCCGGTCCTCCGGCTGGAGATGTTTTCCCAGGGGATAATAATTATATGAGGCAGCGGTCCCTGAAAAATCAGGGTAATAACGCTCGTTATGCGCCTGCCCAACTACTTCCTGGATCACTACGGCCATACGGGATTCACCCAGGGATATACCCAGTGTTTCCGCGTAAGAGCGGGCTAGTTTCAAATACGTAGATGCATATACCAGTTTAATGGCTGATATTAGCTGATTGATCCGTACTTCCAGGTCCGGATGGCTGTTCGGCAGCATATAGGTAGAAAAGACCCCGGCAAAAGGCTGGAACAGGGAGTCTTCAAAGATGCTGGATGAACGCACAGCCAGCGGTTTTGCCTGGTCCGAATAGATAAACCGCAGATCATCCCACAACTCACGGGGCAGATCTCCCTGAATGAAACGTTCTTTGATCTCTATATCCTCGTGGTCGGTGGCAACGAAGTCATACAGATCGTTTTCACGCATGAACTGGTCAAACTGATCTGTACCGATCACCACTGTCCGGGGAATCTGGATATCTACATCAGGGAATTCCTTCCGGAAACCAGCATTATACGATGATCGTAAAAAGAGCAGGAATGCTAACCCTCTGCCCTTCCCCCCCAGGGAACCGGGTCGGAGGCGGATGAATTGGGAATGGAGACGATAGTTATTGTGGTCAAAATCAACAATGATGCCCATGCGCTCTTGCAGGATATCATCAACCGAGCTGATAATCAGCTGCCGTAAATCTTCTTTGTTCTCAAATTCCGATTCTTTCTGGGGTTTAATCTGTCGGGCGACAGCAAATTCACCCCTAGCTGCCAGCCAGCCGGAAAAATGATCGTTTTGAGCATGATACACAAATGATTCCAGAGGTATGCGGCTTAGTTGATCCCGTAGTTCAAACAGGTTATCTGCCATGCCTACTATGCTGTCATCCGGCATGCGAAATGTAAAACATCCAAAGCCCATATAATTCAATAAAAAGGTCCTTAACTCCTGGAGCAGAGTGTGATCGGTTTTGTTCACGAAAAAACCCTGCAGTTTTTCGGATTCCTTGCGGTTCTTCTCATCGCTGGATTGGAACATGATTGGCAGCGTGGGTGCTTGTGTTCGGATCTTGCGAACTAGATCAAAACCCGCATCATCTTCCAACTGACCATTCTTAGGGAAGCGAATATCAGTGATCAAGCCCAGCAAATGGTCCTCATATTTCTGATATATTTCCCAGGCCTCTTCATAGCTGCTGGCAAGCAGTATCTTAGGCCTAGATCTCATCTGCAGCAGAGACATGTAATCATTGGCGCCTTCAGAGATCAGGCGCTGGGTTTGCATCATGATCTCGGAATAAAGGACCGGAAGATAAAGCGAATAAAAACGGATTGAGTCTTCCACCACGATGATCACCCGGGTATCCCCGGTGATGATATCAGCATCTACATTCAAGTGGTCTTCCAGCAATTTAACTATGGCCACAAATACAGTGGAATTCCCATTCCAGACGAAAGTATAATCAATATTACTGGTTTCAAGTGCTTTTGAAGGCAGGTACTGCAGCTCGGATGAGTTATTCAGTAATAACACAACCGGGATATCCTGGATGGCTTTGGCCTGGGCCGCAAATAATAGTGGATTGATCTCGCCCAGGCGCCGCATGGTGATCACCAGATCGAATTTGCGTTCCTTGAGAAGCTCAAGAGCCTGGGAGACTGAGGAAGCCCGAAAAATATGCGGCAATGTGCGCAAATTAAGATTGTGGAATTCCTCGAAGATCTGATCCGAAAGCCTGGCGTCTTCATCGATGATAAAGGAGTCATAGGTGCTGGATACCAGTAATACCTCATTGATACGATTTTGCATCAAATACCGATAGGTCTGGTATTTGGGCCGGTATTCCAGCTTGTAATCATCCGTAGTATTTTTATCTCTTATTGCCATATTGATAAGATTATATCGTATGCATTTGTTTAGGATGCCTGATCCATTTTTTTTTAGCAAGCTCTAGCTGGTGCTCTCCCTCGAGCAATAATAATGCAGGATCACGCATCCTTTTCTTTATCTCAAGGACACCCGCATCCTTATCATTACTTTACAAAACCTCCAGCACTTCTAAATATTCTATAAATAATTTTCCTGTATCCTAAAACAGGATCCATCCAGCATTTCCAACGGTCTGCTGGAAACCCATAACTCCTTCTAGAACAGGAGGTGAAATTCGATATTACTAGGGAAACGGTATCCTATGAGGATACCGTTTCCGCATTTTGAACATTAACAACTTCCCCATACAAGCTTAACAATTCCTAAATATCCTGTTGTTAAACTAAGATTGGATCCCTTAGAACCGACCGTTGATTTACAAGTTTTTACTAGGAGACAAAACATGAAAGCGATTTTGAAATTCACTTTAATTGGATTGCTGGCAGTTGTTGTAGCCGGTATCACTGTTGCAGGAGTTGCCTATGCCCAGGGAGATGGACCTGATGGGCGCGAGGGGCTGGCCGAACTCCTTGGTTTGACCAGGGAAGAACTCAGAGACCAGCTTCAGGATGGTAAAACTTTGGAAGAACTGGCTGAAGCAGCTGGTGTCGATCTGGAAACTTACCGGGAAGGAATGCGTCAAACAAAACAAGTTGATCTAGAGACCAAGATCGAAGAAGCCTTAGCCAATAGGGACATCACACAGGATCATGCTGATTGGCTTTTGGAAGGCCTCGATAAAGGCTTTCTGGACAGCCCCTTTGTTGGATTAGGCGGTCGTGGATCTGGCGGACGCCCTGATATGGATGGTGCAGGAATGCCCGATATGCGGGGCGGAAAGCCGTCCTCTGACCAGTAAAAAATAAACGTTGAGATCCATATCTCTTCTCCTCACCGAGAGCCGGACTTCTTTCGATTGTCCGGCTCTCTCAAGATAGACCTGATACAGGTATAATTCTTTTTATAGATTAATAGAGGTACGATGGCAAAAAAGATCTTAGTTGTTGATGATAATCCCGATATCCGGACCATGTTAAAAACCTACCTGACGAGTGAAGGTTTTCAGGTTTTAACGGCTGAAAACGGACAGAAGGCTTTATTCGTTGCCCGGGAAGAAAAACCGGACTGCATTGTGCTTGATATGATGATGCCGGAAATGGGCGGCAGTGATTTTATCCGCATTCATACTGCTGAATCAGATATCCCTATCCTGGTATTAACCGCCAAAGTGGAAGAAACCGACAAGGTTCTCGGTCTTGAGTTAGGTGCTGACGACTATATGACCAAACCATTCAGTTTGCGAGAGTTAACAGCCAGGATCAATGCCCTTCTAAGACGGGCAAATAAGGGACAGCCAAAAGCAGATATTCTCCGGGTTGCAGACATCACACTGGATATTAATGGACATATGGTAGAGATCCAGGATGAACCAGTCGAGTTAACTCCCTCTGAATTTGACCTACTAGCCACTCTTATGACTGCTCCTGGCAGATCATTCAGCCGGGCTGAATTACTGGAAAGCCTTGGCGAATCTACATACCTAGAAGGTTATGAACGAACAGTCGATGTCCATATTCACAACCTAAGAGAGAAAATTGAGCCCGACCCCGCCGATCCGATCTATATTGAAACGGTATACGGGGCTGGCTACCGCTTTGCCCGGGAAAGGAAATAAATTGATATGCGCTCCATTAGTGTAAAAATCACTTTGGTCCTGGTTGTGATCAGCCTTATTGGGGCTTTATTTACCTCATTTTATATTCAGAACCGAACCCAGAAAGCTTTTGATTCCTTCATCCGCGATCAAGATCAGCAGGTTCTGGTTGAAGCTTTAACAGACCATTACCTTGTTAATGGAGGTTGGGAGAATGCCCAGGCAGTCTTTCAGAAAGTTTACCCATTCATAATGCATAATAACCCTGGTGAAAATGCCGGGGGAAATCCACTTGGTGCAAACGCTCCCTTCATATTGACATCACCCACCGGTGAGATTCAGGATACTAGCCCCGGTCCAGGATCCCCAAAATCTGGTAGTTCGATCCCTCTCACTGAAGTAGAAAAAGGGATTCCTATTGAAGTAAATGAGGAAATCGTTGGTTGGCTGGTACCAGCACCTACCCAGAGACCGCGCAATAATACCCAGCAAAATTTCCTGGGAACTGTTCAAGATGGCTTAATCATCAGCTCTTTTGTGACTTTGTTAATAGCTCTGATTTTAGGCGGCTTCTTGATCCAGTCTTTCACCCAGCCAATCCGGAAATTAGCCGGCGCAACAGAAAAAGTTGCCGGCGGCGACTTAGGTTTCCAAGTAGATATCGACTCCAAAGATGAATTGGGAAAATTGGCTTCCTCTTTTAACAGCATGAGCACTGACCTAGAAAAAGCCGACCTGGCCCGCAAACAAATGACTGCGGACATCGCCCATGACCTAAGGACACCTCTTACCATTATGCAGGGTTATACAGAAGCCATGAGTGAAGGGAAAATGGCTGGTTCTCAGGAGATCTACCAGGTGATGCATCAGCAAGCCAAACACCTGAACTACCTGATCGATGATCTAAAAACCCTCAGTTTACTTGATTCTGAGGAATTGGCTTTCCAGATCCAGGATATCGATCCGGCTAATATTCTCCAGCAAGTAGAGTCTGCTTTTTCACCCCTTGCCGGGGAAAAAGGTATCCAGTTCACCCTGACAAAGGATCAAATATTGCCTCGTGTGAATCTCGATCCTGGTCGGTTGACCCAGATCCTGGGAAATTTGATCAATAATGCCCTACAAGTGCTTCCGTCTGGCGGGAAAATTGAGCTCTTGGCTATTCAGGAAGGGGAATTTTTGCTCTTGACAGTTACTGATAATGGCCCGGGGATATCGGACGAAAACCTACCCCTTATTTTCAACCGCTCCTTCCGAGCCGACAAATCAAGAGCGTCAGAAAATGGATCTTCCGGTCTTGGCTTGGCGATCACGAAAAAATTAGTGGAAGCTCAAGGTGGCAGCATCTCTGTTAAAAGCAAAGTCGGCACAGGAACGACTTTCCTGATTAACTTCCCGATCGTATAACTCCCATCAGAAACCTAGCGTACTTTCCAGACTTAGATAAACCTGATAAGATGTACCCCTGTTAAATCCCTAATCACCCTACCCCGAACAAGAAAAAACTACCTGAAGCGGGAAGGAGATGGAAACATGAGAAATAAATTGACATATATTCTGTTATTTATACTGATAACAGGCATCACTCTACTCAGCGCTGGCTGTGGCAATCAAATGGATGAGGCAGACTTCCTGGCAGCCCTGGATACAGCTGTCGCTACCACAGATATCTCCCAGGCTGCTGAATTGCAACAAACCATGGACGCCAAATCGGCTTTGTCACCCACTGCAACCACCGCACCCACCAGCACTGAAACACTGCTACCAGAACCGACCAGCACTTCAACCCCGGAACCGGGAGATTTTGAACCCCCGATTGTTCAGGTCTCGTTGGATACCAACTGCCGCTCCGGACCCGGAAAGGTCTATCCTTACCTGGGCGGTCTTTTTGTTGGTCAGGAATCAACCGTTCATGGTATCGATCCTTCCGGCGCCTGGTATTACATCGTCAACCCGGATATTGAAGACAGTTACTGCTGGATCTGGGGTTTTTATGCCGAAACGACTGGCGACACAGATCCCCTCCCGATCTTTACACCCGGACCAACCCCTAATACCGTCCCGGAATTTAATGCTGAATATCGGGAACTGGAAACCTGCAATGGTGCCTGGCGGGTGGAATTCACCATAGATAATACTGGTCCCGTTACTCTCGAATCAATTTCTGTGCATGTGTTGGATACTATTACTGATGAACAGACTGGAATTTCTGCAATGAATTCATTCTTGGCAGCAGGGGGTTGTGATCTAGTAGCAGATGAAGATCTTTTATTCCCTGGAGAGTCTGGCTTTACCATCAGCTTTGATCTAAACGCTGATCCCACAAATCATTACTCCTTTGCCACCATTAAAGCCTGCACTCAGGAAAACTTAGGGGGTAATTGTTTTGTGAGTGAGTTTCCATTCACACCTTAAAAAACACATAGGGACTGAGTCCTTCTAAAATATTCTTATCAATTACCTGCTTTTTCTTCCAGCAGAGAGATTAACTCATCAACCAGAGGAATAATAAAGCGGTTATTTCTGAAAGAACCCCCTCCATCTTCTTCTCGCTGAGCCTGCATGGTGGCAACCAACTCGGGATCCATGCCTTCTGCTCCCCGACCACCACCCTGGCCTCCGCCCGGTCTGGTGCCTTCAGGCAAGCCCTCAGGCCTTGTAGCACCTGAGCCATCCCCTGACCCATCTGCCCTCAGATCTTCAAAAATTCCTAGCTCATCTATCATAGTCATCATATCCTCCTGGCTAAGCTCAAGATCGGCAATATAGTTCACTTGATCCGGGGTCATCAGGAGTTGAATTTCATTGATTATGGCATCCAATTCTTCAGGAGCAGTAGTATCACTCTCTGTTAGCGTGATATACAACTTCCAATAAGGCACGAGAGTTTCTGCCAGTTCTGCATCTACAGCCAGATCCGTATCTTCCAAGATCAGGGTCCCCACCACAAGTTGAAGCGCTGGCGACAGTGCATCATCGGTAAAATCCATGCTTAGCCGCTCACGGTCAGCTTCCGAATTCCCGGCTTGACCTTCAATATTTTCTTCTCCATCTATTTCAGTAGTTTTTGATCCACAAGCGGACAACAACAACACTACTATTATTAATACACTAAGTTTTTTCATCAAGTTCATTTTTTTATCCTTTTTTTACTCAAAACTTCCGATTAACACTACATCTCCAATAGATAATCCACCTGTAATTTCCACGTACAACACATCTCGTAAACCAATTTTAACTTCCTGGGGAATTTGCTCACCATCATCCCGAACAAGATAAACCATACCTTGATCACCCTTATCTTCTCGTAAACCCTCAACAGGAAGCAGGATCGTATTCTGTGCTTCACCAGCAATTACCTCCACGGTCGCAGCAGAGAGCAAGGGTAGATTCGTCCAACCTGTTTGAGTGATATCCAGTTCTACAAAGGCGCTAACTGTGGTTGTGTTCTGTCTGTTCTGAAGAGTCGGATTCACAAATATAATATGGCCCTGAAATATTTTCTCCTGCAATGTGTCGAAAATCACCTCAACGGGAAAACCTACCTTTACCAGGGACCAATCCCCTTCATCAAATGAGGCTTCGATCGTTGGAGGTTCCAGCTGAGCAACTGTTATCACATTTTTTGTACCAACCATTTCTAGCTCCTGGATATTCAATTCAACGATCACACCATCGATGGGAGCTAACAATCCAGATGCCTTCAGGGCTTCTTTTGCATCTGACACCGCTTCGGCAGCCTTCTCAAACTTAACCAACTGCGATCCAGAAGCATCATCCGTAATCTCACTCCCAACCAGAGCAGCCAGATAGGCCTCTCCTTCTTCCACACGAGCTTCTGCGACAGCCAACTCCGCCCAGACTACAGCTACTTCTGTGTCCGATGGAGGAGCATAATAATCATGCCAAAACCCAAAATAATGATCTCGCCAGCGAAAATTGAAAAAATCTGGCACATATTCCTCAGCATAGGTTTCCCAATTCATCGCCAGGCTCAGGGCTGCATGATCCATCACTTCCTGGGCATCGATGATCCGTTGATCTGCCTCATCCGAAGAATTCAACTCAGCATACTGTTCTGCCTGTCGTAATTCCTGTTCTGCATTCCGTAAACGAATTTCTGCTTTAAATACATAAGGGCTAATCAAAAACCTGAGCTCAGATTCAGCACTGAGGACTGCCTTTTGGGCCTCAGCGATTTCCAGTGCAGCAGCTGCAACGGCAGCATCAGAGGTCAATTCCCGCAAATCAGCTTCCATTTTTTCCAGGTTTTCAACCAACTGATCATCGTCCAAGGTCGCAAGGAGCTGTCCTTCCTCTACATAATCACCTGTTTCGACCAGGATCTCTTCCACAACTCCTCCATACTCAAAACCGAGCTCTACTTCTACAGCCGAGATAAGAGTTCCGCTACCAATCGCGGAAACCCGGATATCCCCGGTACGAATGGTTGATGTTGTTACGCTGGATGTGTCTCCTGCTTTTGGATCAGTATTCAGCAATTGGTAGAGGCCAAATCCAACCAGAATTATCATTATCCCTGCAAATATCGGCCAATATTTCTTCAACGTAAATGTTCTTCTTTCTTGTTGTTCCATAAAAATACCTATCTTTCTGCCTACCAAATAAAAGATTCGTTCTCTGCAGATCTATCATCACCTTCCCTGGTTTGCAAACCAAGGAAGGCTTTCTAAGGAGAGATAAACCATGGTTATTTCATACTATTCATAACGCAAGGCTTCAATTGGATCCAGCTGGGCTGCCTGATTGGCTGGATAATACCCGAAGAAGACCCCTACTGTTGCCGCTGATCCAAAGGCGAGAAACACTGAGGTAACAACAATAACTGTCCTCATTCCGCTCGCTTGTCCGAACAACCAGGCTCCAATCACTCCTGCAGCAACACCTATTAATCCACCAATCAAGCTGAGCAATAAAGCTTCAGTCAGAAACTGCCAGCGGATATCATTCGGTGTTGCACCCACAGATTGGCGGATGCCAATTTCCCGGGTGCGCTCAGTAACACTCACCAGCATGATATTCATGATGCCGATCCCACCCACGATCAGGGAAACACCGGCTACCCAGGCCAACAATGAACGAAAGGCCGCTGTGGTTGATTCCTGGGTGGTGATGATATCCTGCTGGGTGGTGATCACAAAATCAGCTTCTTCCAAAGTAACTTCATGGAGTTTTACCAGCAGTAATGAGATCTGATAAATCACATCATCCAGGGTCCTTTCCCCATCATTTCCTACGGTTTCATCCACTTCCACATAAATTAACCTCACCCGGTCACCCATAAACCGGGAAAACTGGTTATTGGTCATTTTTTCTAGTACGATTGTGATCGGTGTATACAGGCGGGAATCATAATCCACGTCACCAACCATGCCTTTTTCATCAAAGACACCTACGACAGTTAAGCGGACAGTGCCGCCCACGGTGATCGTCTCGCCGTAAGGGTCCTGGTTGCCAAATAACTCCTCCGCCAAGCTGTTGCCCAATACTGCAATTGAGGTGGTCCTATCGATTTCATTCTGGGTAAAATAACGACCGCTGGCGATTTCCATATCCCTTACAGAAGGAAAATCACCTGTCGTTCCCATTATCGTCACATCTTCAAGAGATACATCTCCGGCTTTTAGTGTCTGGGTAGAACTTTGCTCAACAACAACACCTTTCACACCATTAATCTGGTCTGCAATCGCAAAGGCATCGTCATAAACCAACCCACCGCTGCTCATACCCTCACCAGGTCTCCCCTGACCAAAACTGGCAGAAACATAGATCAAATTGGAACCCAATCCTGTGATCTGCTCCTGAATAGTGGCTTCTGTGCCGGCGCTGATAGCAATCATGATAATGACTGCTGCAACACCAATAATGATGCCCAACATGGTTAACAAAGAGCGGATTTTATTCTTCAATAATGCCAGCCAGGCAATCTTAATCACTTTGATAGGTTTCATTTCAGCTGTGCTCCTTGCCGTTTTTCACTTCGCGGTCCACTTTTCCATCCAGCAAATGAATGGTCCGGTCTGTATAGGCCGCAATTTCCGGATCATGGGTCACCATCACAATAGTGACGCCTTGTTTGTGCAGATCCACTAATAATTCCATAATTTCAGCGCCAGATTTGCTGTCCAGGTTGCCTGTGGGCTCATCTGCCATCACCATCACAGGATCATTCACCAACGCCCTGGCAATAGATACCCGCTGCTGCTGTCCGCCGGATAGCTCCTGGGGTTCATGATATATACGATCTCCCAATCCCACCGCTTCTAACATCTTCACGGCTTTTTCTTGCTGTTCTTCATCCGTTAGCGGGGAAGTCCGATCATAGAACAAAGGCAAGATCACATTTTGCAGCGCTGGCGTTCTGGCCAGCAAGTTGTAGCTTTGAAAAATAAAACCCAATTTCTGATTGCGGATTTGTGCCAATTCAACCTTATCCAGATCACTGACATCTTCGCCATCAAGTTTATATTTTCCAGAGGTCGGGATCATCAAACAACCCAGGACATTCATCAAGGTCGTCTTCCCGGATCCAGAAGGTCCCATAATGGCTACAAATTCACCTTCCTGGACCTGAATAGAAGTCCCATCCAGGGCGCGGACCTCAAAATCTCCCATCTGGTAGACTTTGACTAGATCCTTTCCGTCAATTATCACTTTGCTCTTTTTCATTGTGCCGTCTCCACCTGTCCGGTTGTCACCACATCTCCCTGATTCAAACCAGAGATGATCTCTGCATAGATCAAGTCCTGCAATCCTACCTCAACCATTTTCATACGCGGTTCGCCGTCTTCCATAACAAACACCGCATATTCATCTTCAGAGATCTCCCGTAAGGCTTCCACCGGCACTAGAACTGCATTCTCAGCATTTCCTCCGATCACATCAACACCAGCGGCAGAGCCAATGGGAAGCCCATCCCATCCAGTCCTGGAAGTATCCAGTTCAACTACCGCATAGACGACAGTTGTATTCTGCTGAGAAACCAAGCCGGGATCAACATGGACCACTTCACCCTCATAAACATTATCCGGCAAAGCATCAAAGATAACCTCTACAGGAAATCCATTCTGAATATTTTTCCAATCGGATTCATCAAAATAGGCATCCAGGGTCGGGGGTGTAAGGTCAGAAATCACCATCACTACCTCATTACCAACCATTTCAGAAACATCTACTGTAATCGAGGTAACCGTGCCAGAGATCGGCGCAAGCAAATTTGTAGCTTCTAGGTCCTCCAGGGCATCTTCCACAGCCTGGCGGGCGGCACGAATTGCGGAAGCCTGGGAACCAGTAGCTTCATCAGGTAGATCCTGATCGTTCTTTAATGCCGATAACAGAACTTCCATTTCTGAAATTGTGGCTTCTGCCAGAATAATTTGGGCTCGAACGGAAGCAATCTCTGCTTCAGTGGGCGCGTTGATGAAATACACCTTATTGTCATTATCATCCCAGTAATAATCCTCATAATTCTCTTCGAGGTACTCATCTTCATAGTACTGCCACTGAACCTTGAGATTGGACTCTGCCCATTTCAGGCTTTGCTCAGTGGGATTCAAGAGGGCCTGATTTTCATCCGATGGATCTTCGTCCACTGCGGCTTGAGCCTCAGCAAGTGCAAGTGTGAATTCTTCAACATAGCCTTCTGCTTTGTAAACCGCCGGACTGATTAGGCCCACCAGGTTGTCAATATCGTCATCCAGGCCGATCATGGTCTCAGCCAGGTCAATTTCAATCTCCGCCAACGCAGATGCAGAGGTTAACTCACGCAAATCTCGCTGAGCTTCACTAAGTTTCTCCTGCCGATCGTTCTCATCCAGACGGGCCAG
>CAYORF010000039.1:0-23078 GCA_964406305.1 uncultured Anaerolineales bacterium
CTCCCCGCTTCCTCCTGTATAATAATTCCATGTTAACCAAAACTGATTTTTTGACTTATCTGACCTCCCCCATGCATCTCTGGGCGGCCAAGAATGGGGGTATCGAAAGAGGTCCTTCAGCCTTTGACCAGCATTTAATGGACCAGGGACAGGTGGTCGAGGAACTGGCTCTGACTTACCTGCGGGACCAATATCTTAGGGGAAAGGGTGAGATCAGCACCCAGGGTACTTATGAAGACGGCCCATATCAGGTCCGGGTGGATGCTGCCCTCAGCGATCCCGCCGGGGAGTGGGTGGATATCTATGAAGTCAAAAGCGCCACCTCGATTAAGAAGGAAAATTATTATGATGTGGCCTTTCAGCGCCTGGTGCTAGAAGCCAGCGTCCCGGTTCGGGATGTGTACCTGGTTTACATCAATAAGGAGTATCTCCATGGTGATGAGCTGGACATGGAGGATTTTTTCACTTTCGAGAACCTGAATGAGGAAGTCGAAAAACGCCGCGAGGAAGTGCTCTGGGAACGGGAAAATGCTCTCAAGGTGATCGAAAGTAAATCTCCCGCAGGGATCATCCCCTGTGATCATCCCGGGAGCTGTCCTTGTCTCGCCACCTGTTTTGGGGACCTGCCGGAGTATCCGATCTACAGCCTACCCCGCTTAAGCCCGGCCAAAAAACGGGATCTGCGTGGCAAGGGGGTCTTTTCGATCCGGGAGCTTCCTGGGGATTATTCTCTCTCTGAGAAGCAGGAACTGCACAGGCAGGCTGTTATTTCCGGCCGTCCCCTGGCCGATCGCCCTGTCATTCGGAAGGAGTTGGAAGGATTGGAATATCCGCTGTATTTCCTGGATTTTGAGACCTATGCCACAGCGATACCGCTCTATGCGGGGTATAAACCCTATCAGCATGTGGTATTTCAGTATTCCCTGCATGTCATCGATCAGGATGGGGGACTGAAACACCACGAGCTGCTGACAACCGGGGAAGATGATCCCGGCCCAAGGTTGGCGGCCGATCTGCTGGAGAAGGTGGGGGATGAGGGATCGATCATTGTCTGGAATAAAGGTTTTGAGATGGGTAAGAATAAGGAAATGGCAGAACGCTATCCATCTTGCCGGGAAGGATTGTTGAGGGCCAATGAGCGGGTGTATGATCTGATGGAGATCTTCAGCAAAGGTCTTTATGTTGACTCCGGATTCAAAGGCAGCGCTTCCCTGAAGGCTGTTTTACCGGTCTTTGTCCCAGAATTTAAGAACGCCTATGAAGACCTGCCTATCTCTGGTGGAACCCAGGCCATGCTGACATGGGGAGATATTCTGAATGGAAACATCCCTGCGGAGCTGGTCCCCCAGGTGAAGAGTGACCTGCTGGCCTATTGTGAGCTGGATACCCTGGCGATGGTGAGGATCTGGGAGAAGTTGAGGGCGCTTTGCGCCTGACGGGACCTTCGCTACGCTCAGGACAGGGAGGTCGCTATGCTCCCGACGGAAGACCGGAATAATGCGACGGGAGTGAAGAGACGGGGGTAGGGATCAGTTATCCGGTCGGGCGCTTCAGCGCCCTCCGGTCCTCGGTCTCTCTTCTCCGGGAGGGTTGCGCAGCAACCCTCCCCCTTACACCTTAGATAGCTAACAGAATTTCTCGTTTACGAGCGGTCTGTTAAGACATATACTGATACTGTCAACAATATGTTACGAACAAGGGGGTAGAGCTTATTATTATTTGACCCATATGGAATTGAATATGACTAAATACGCAGCTTTTGATCTCGAGATCACCAAACAAATAACGGGGGATTTCAGCCAGTGGAAAAATCACCGTCCATTGGGAATTTCCTGCGCCGGATTGCTCTTTGAGGGTCAGGAACCGCGCCTGTGGTACAGCAAAAACCAGACTAGTGAAATCCAATCCCAAATGAATAAAACAGATCTCTTGGATCTGCTTAAAACCATGAGTGATGCGATCCAGCAGGGTTGGACCATCGTCAGCTGGAATGGATTGGGTTTTGATTTTGATGTGTTGGCAGAAGAAAGCGGGGAATGGGAACTCTGCCGCGAGTTGGCCCTGAACCATATTGATATGATGTTTCATTTCTTCTGCCTCCAGGGTTACCCGCTGGGGCTGGATAAAGCAGCCAGTGGGTTGGGGTTGAGCGGCAAGCTGGAAGGTGTTTCAGGAGAGGATGCTCCGAAATTTTGGGCTCAAGGAGAGTACCAAAGGGTTTTGGATTACCTGGCCCAGGATGTGAGAACAACGCTGGACGTAGCTAAAACAGTGGATCAGCTGGGTACTATTTCCTGGATCAGCAGGCGAGGTGCTATGCAGCAGGTGCGCTTTCCCTCCGGCTGGCTGCCTGCCAATGCTGCAATGGAACTGCCCTTGCCAGATACCTCCTGGATGAGTAATCCGATTTTCAGGGAAGGCTTTTACCAATGGACCACCAGTAATACTTACTGATTAATAACTAGATTAATGCTGCCCAAGGATAAATTATGGGAGGAAGGACGATCTTCCGCTCCTGATGGATCACTGCCCCAAGTGTGGCTCAAGGTATGTTGTCACTGGAGCAGGAAGCTGGGATTGACAGGTAGATTACTTAATCGGAGGAACCCTTTATGGCGAAAAAAGCAGGGGAGAAAACCGGTGAGTTTGGGTACTGGCTCAAAGAACACGTTTGTGGAAATCCTGATTACCAGGGCATGCAAGTTTATTACGATCACGGCGATCCAAAGCTAGACAATCATGTCGTTGTGATCAATGCCTTTTTGGGAAAGACCGTCACTCAGGTGAATAAATTAGCTGAAGTTGATGTGATGGTCGTCAATCAGGAGAATGAGATTCTGCTGCTGATTGAAATTGAGGAAAGCCCAATTTCACCAAAGACGCTGCTGGGGGATGTCTTTGCATGTTTACTCAGTTCAGGTTTTGCTGTCAAGGTTGAAAGAGAGCAGGTCTATTTTCATGTTACGAATCAGACGCAGTTGTGGGTCGTCGGAACTAAAGCCGGGAGAACTAATTTGATCGATCAAGTCCAGGAAAAAATCAATAGGATAGTTTTTGATAATGAAATAATTCCTATCACGAAGGTAAGGCTGATCATTGAGAATGAGCTGGAATCCTGCCTGGAATCCCTTAAAGAAGAGAGCCTGAATTATCTTTTGAACCGTTAATCCCAGGAGTACTACGACTTCGGCTTGTCCGAACAGACATCCGATACAAGGGCTTGGAGTAACTTGACTCATCATACCGGCTTAGAGTTACTCAATCCCCCATCTTCGGGCACCAGTCTGTTTTTAAAAATGATTTATGGTCGAAAAAGGCTGAGACATGGAAAGTTAAACCTTTGTAAACAAGCCAGTAATGTTAATAATTATGAGTATATATCTTATCGCTTAGATGAGGTAATTCCAAGACAATATTGTGTTGGCTTAGTGAGCACCTAGAAATTTATAAATCCAGGAAAAAAATATCGGCTGAATTTGTGAATATTGCCCCTCTTTCTTTAGAGTGAAAATTATGAATCCCGACCAACATTTCCATTACGATAACATGAAAGTCACTTACTGGATGCAAGCCTCCAATTTACAACTCAATAGGTAGAATTGTTGGACCGCTTTGCCTCTGACCGAATACTGAAATAGCTAGACCGCAGCAGGTTGAAGTCCATAAAGATCGAGTCGCTCCCGAGGGGAGGCTACTGAGCAGATGACCGAAGACCTGGGACGAAAGACCGGTTCTTGGATTATCACTACTCTCGAGTTATATCAGTGATTCCCAGTACAACTATCGCTTAATCGACTTACTTCTCCCTTATATTCTCTCCAGCAAATAACTCCTCAGGCAGCAAGGATCTAATAATCTGGAATTCTTGATCTGTATCCTCGGGAGGATTCTCTAACGCTCTATGCAGGGCTTCGATGGCGGGATTAACAACCATCTTGCCTCCCTGATACTTATAAAGCCAATTCTGCTGCTCCAAGAGCTCGTGGTAGCCGTCTCCGGGGGCGGAAACGTTCCTCCACCAGGTGTTGTGCAGGTCGGTCTTGAACAAAAGCGGCCCCATCAGGTCGAAGTTATATTTCTGGTTCAATTTACCCAGCTGCTCTGCCACGCGCAGGACCTTTTCCCGGTCGGTGTAGGGTGCGGTGAATAGATAGACCTCACCGACAGCCCCTTTTTTTGGCTCGGACCTCGTTTTGATGGAAAAAGCATCCGGGAAACCACCGTCCAGCAGCTCATCCCGTAGGATCTTGAAAAGCTGATGGGGCTCATCGGTATAGAGCATCCACTTGCCGAATCCCTGAAGAGGGAAATCCTCCCGGGTGATCGAGAGCCAATAGTCGTTCAGTTCAATAAAAGGGGATGGTTTTGACATATATTTTTATTGGTGATAGTCCTCCATGTTTTAGTCTAGCATAGGGTGGGGAGAGTTCCGTATACAGTATTTTTAGGTGGGGAGGATGCTCCGCATCCAGACCGGGGACGGGGTGGGGATCACTTCGTGATCCGACCGACGACAGGAGACAGGGGATGGAGCAGTGGATAATTCGGAATAGTTATAAATCGGTCTCCCGTCCTCCGTCCTGAGCGTAGCGAAGATCCCGTCCTCCGTCAGGCGCGCAGCGCCTCCCGGTCCTGAGCGAAGCGAAGATTCCTTCCCCTCTACTTCATGATACTATTTGGGTATTGAAAATGAAGACTCTCTCAAAACATTTATTGGTGGTTTTGGTCCTTGGGTTTGTATTATTGGGATTGCCAGCGCAAAATATTCTGGCAGCGAATCCATCTATCCAACAAGCACAAGAAAATGGACACAGTCCTGCAGACTTAATCAATGCGGTTAATGATTTGCGCCTTGCGAATGGCTTGCCAGTCCTTACATCCCACCCGGCGCTGATGCAGGTCGCCCAATGGGAGGCAGATGCGATCTTGGCTGGCGCTCCGGGACATACCCGACCTCCTGGTTTAACCCTGGGGCAGTGGATGATCTCCTATGGATACCCGCTGGCGGGAAATATCGCCCTCGACGGACTCCGATCAGAAAACTGGGTTGGGGGACTGGATATGACTGTTGATGAGGCCATTATTAGCTGGCTGGGGGATGCGCCCCATACCAATACTATGTTATCCCCGTTCCGGAGTGATATTGGTGCGGGAGTAGCTGTCGGCCAGGATGACCAGGGCAATCCGGTTTATATTTATGTGATTGAGACCGCACTGCAAACCAGCGACGGTCAGCAGCAGTATGAAGCCTTAGCTTTTTTGACAGCACTACCCGAGACCCAGATAGCCACCTACGGGGACGCCACTCAAGCGGGAGCAGTCCTTTTGGTTCCCCAATTCATGATTCCCGTCTTGCTTGCGACTGCCCGCCCTGACGGCGGTGTAATTCATGAAGTCAAATATGGACAGACGCTGTGGAGTATCGCCATCGAATATGGGGTCAAGATCGAGGATATAAGACGACTTAATAATTTTTCGGATGATGAAGTCTTTCCGAACCAAAAATTATTAGTTCAAAAAGCCGCTACCCAGCCGGTTCCCAAAGATACAGCAATCGCTACTCCTACTGCATGGGAAACTGCTGTTCTTCCTTCTCCGACTGTATCCCTGACGCCAACCCCAAAATCTGAAACATTGGAAACTGAATCCAGCTCCAATTCAATACCAACGCTGACGATGTTCATACTCCTGGTTGTTTTGGTACCCGGAGGATTATTCTGGTTATTTCTGAAAGAATCCAAGCCTCCTCCTCAGTGATCCCAAACATGGTAGCCGCTGCGCGGCTGACGGGATTAATGCTGCGCATTTGACCGGGGACCGGAGACGGGACCACTGTCATTGCGAGGAACGAACGAAGTAAGTAGCCTGCCCTGAGCGAAGTCGAAGGGAAGCAATCTGTACTAAGAAGTTCTATTAGTTTTATTAAAAAATTGAGAAACTGTAAAAGAAAATGTGTTGTTTTTAGATCACATACACCAGAAAGATCTAATACAGATTGCCGCGTCGACCCGCGGTCTCCTTGCAATGACAGTTTGAGGAAAGCATCTCTAGATTTGATTACTGCTCCCTACTCCGTCTTCGGTCCCTTGTCCTCCGTCGAGAGCGAAGTGACCAACCGGTCTTCCGTCAGGCGCAAAGCGCCTTCCGGTCCTGAGCGCAGCGAAGAACAAGACAGTGAACGAGAGTTGAAAATCTTGGTCACAAAATTGCTGGAATCCTTTATAATTTAGTTGGATGTAATAAAAGAGTAATCGGGTTCTTAAAATTATGATGATGAATAGGAGAAGAAGACAAGATACTAAAAAACAGAAAAAAGACATCAGCGCTGCGTTAAAAGAAAAACTCGCTGTGATGATCCTGCTGCGGGAAGATATTGAAGCTCAGGAGAATTTTGCTATAGATCTAGCTGAAAAGAAAGAAATAATCCAACAGATCATTAATGTGGCCCATCAAATTCAGGCTCTTCGGACGGTGATAGATTTATTCGCAGAAAGTGAATAATTGATATCGATCGCAGAGTTGTTTGATTTCAAACCTCCCGGAGTGGAGGTTTCTTTCTTTAAAGGATTATTATTCGGTTGCTTAGAAATTACGCTTGAGCGGGATTTGGTTTTAGATAGCCCTGGGATTGCGAAGCACTCCGAAGCGCAGCGAGGAGCGTCGCAGGGCATGTCGGGAAATTCTAGTTAGATTTTGTTCAGATTGCCGCGTCGACCTGCGGTCTCCTCGCAATGACAGTTTGAGAAAAGGATCCCTTGATCTGATTACTGATCACTGCTCCGTCTTCCGTCATCCGTCTTCCGTCGGGAGTGAAGCGCCTCCCGGTCCTGAGCGCAGCGAAGATTCTTTCCTCGCAATGACAGTTTGAGAAAAGGATATCTTGATTTGATTACTGCTTACTAATCCGTCTTCGGTCCTCTGTCCCCGGTCCCGAGCCCTTCGACGGAGTTTATGCTGAGCGCAGCGAAGTGTTCAGGACAGGCTCCGCGAAGATTCTCTCCCCACAATGACAATTTTAAATGAAAAGGGCGACGCAACGCATCGCCCTTCTATCACTTAATCGACTTACTATTTACGACTTACTTCTTACTGTTCATCATCGTCTTTAAAATCATCGGCGGTAAAGTCCCAGAAATATTCTTTGTCATCTTTGGCGATCCGGACCATGAAAAAGATGAATACCCCTGCCAGGACCAGGAAGCCGAGGCCGATATTTATATAGTCCAGAAGGACCTTTGTATTGCTCACGTCCAGGCCCTCGAAATATGAGCCAATATTATAATCTCCGTTTACGAGCGAAATAGCCAGACCGCCCACAGCGATCATCAAAATCATAGGGATAGGATTCGATTTCTTTTTCATAGGTTTCACCTAATAATTATTGTATCTTAAACTGGGGGATTATTTTCGTGTAACCCGATGGCGGAAAATATTAGCAATAGGATACCTACTACGAGGATCCCCACCACATAGGCAACAGAAATGAACCCGGAGCGGTAGGTCGGCTCGCTCAGGATCGACGGGACCTGGGCCATACCAGCCGCCAGAGGCCAGAATCCACCGACGATCAACTGGGTCCACAAACCCCTGCGGCGGTTTTGTCCCAGCCAGAAAAGCCCCAGGGCTTGAAGACCGAATAGCACCGAAACTACCAGTGAGATCAGAGGAGCAGGTATACCTGCGTTGGCCGGCTCGCCAGTAGCAAAATCTTCCAGTGTATGCGGGATCGTAAAAAACAGCAGTAGGATAGAAAGAAAAACGATCCTGCTGGAAATCCGTCTGAAGTTCGATTCTTTTTCAGTCATGGTGCTCCCGGGAATGATTCAATCTTGGCTTAATGGAAAGTTTATTGATTGGTTCTTGATTTACTGATGCTGTCCGACTAACTTTCATTACCGCCAATTTGTTCCTTTGGCAGCAGGAATTCAGGGCCTTTCAATCCATATAGCTTCCGGGTACTGGTTGGAAATCTCTTCCAGACTGATGGATTTATTCCCTTTAAGATACTTATCAAAGAAAGCCACTGTTTCGGCGTTGATAATCTCCAGGCCCAGCGTTCCCGGGATTGGCCCTTTTAAGCCGAGTTGGGCAGCCAGGGGTGTCAACAGGGGCAGGCTGGTGAAATCATAATGCCTGGTTCCACTCAGTGCCATCTCGTCCACATCGCTTTCAGCCCTCTCAGCCAGGGTTCCGAGCAGCTCATAGTTCCGGTCAGGTTCATTCGGGCTGTACCAGCCTTCGCTGAGCATGATCAGAGCGGGCTGGGTCAGGTGCATCTCAAGGATCTCAGGCTGGGCCGGTTCGGCCCAGACATCCATACCGAGAATGGCCTGGCAGCGTTCATCCAGGAGGCAGAATTCCACTGCAGCACCGCCTCCCGTCGAATGGCCAAACACACCCACTCGGTCCAGATCAACTATCCCGGAAAGGAACAAGTCTCCGGATTCCTGGTCCATGCTCTCCAGCTCGTCGAGGGTCCGGGCGATATCACCAGCCCACTGCTGGACTAGCAGATTCGAGGCCCGGTCGTAGGCCTCTTCGCTGACATCATCAGGAAGGGCATTTTGGTTGGTCGGAACCTGGCGGCCGTCCGGGAAGACAGTCAGCATGGATCCGTAAGTGTGGCTGATGCCAATCACCACGTAACCGTGAGAGGCCAGCTCTTCCACCTGGTAGATATTCTGCTCCTTAAATCCTTCCCAACCGTGTGAAAAGATCAAGACCGGGAATGTCTTCCCATCCTGGACCGGCTCGGCCTCCAGGAAGGCGTTGGTCAGGACATACTTGAGATGGCCCAGGGTGAAGGCGGGCAGATTCAGCTTATCGGCGATGGCGGGTCCGGCAAATTTGATGGCCGGCATCCATTGGGCTTGCTGATTCGATGAGCCTGGCTCGGCCGGGTACCAAATCTGGGCCATGAATTCCCGCGGGGCAGCCGGATCAGTGCCGTAGATCTCATTCCTACTGGAGTCAATCAGATGGATCTCCCGGCTCCCTACCTGATAGGGGCCGGTGACAGGATAAGGATCAGGAACGGGGAATATCACCGCGCCGGCGATTGAGATCAATGCCAGGATCAAAGCCAGGCCGGCAAGTAGTTTTTTTCCTCGACCTTCCTTCTTGGTCAGCGCCAGGAGAACCAGCAGCAAGGCGGCAATCATCAGCGGCCAGAGCTGCCAGCGGAAGCCCTCAAAAAAGATTTGGGCCAGGGCAGCCAGCCCCAGGATGATGGGCAGGATCTTATACTTCCACAGGTCTGGGAATTTTGGCAGGAACACAGCAATGGCAGAAATAACAGCCAGGATGCTTAAGGTAAGTTCAAAAGGTCGCATAGTTTATACACCATTTGTGATTTTCAAGGTATTTTAACCTATAGAGAGATATATAATATAGGCTCAATATAAGAATCAGGTCCTGTTAACCAATAAGATATACCTGGGTAATTTAGATTTGGCCGGCAGCCAATGAGACAAGACGGAGTCCAGCTATGGAATCATCCCCTGAAAAACAACCTTCCTTAACCAGATTTGCCTGGCTTTCGATCGGGGCGGCGCTGCTGACAATGGCCATCAAAGCTGCTGCCTACCTGCTGACCGGATCGGTGGGTTTGCTTTCCGATGCGGTGGAATCGATTGTTAACCTCGTGGGCGCTGTGATCGCTTTGACCATGTTAACCATCGCTGCCCGCCCGGCTGACGAGGAACACAGCTACGGCCACAGCAAGGCGGAATATTTTTCCAGCGGCATTGAAGGGACCCTGATCCTGATTGCTGCCCTGACTATCGCCGGAACAGGGATCCAGCGCCTGATCACCCCTAAACCCATCGAACAGATCGGCCTGGGCCTTGCCGTTTCGGCGGCTGCTTCTGCAATAAACCTGGTTGTCGGCCTGGTCCTAATGCGGGCCGGCAAACGTTCGAAATCGATTACCCTGGAGGCCAATGCCAAACATTTAATGACCGATGTTTGGACTTCCGTGGGTGTTGTTGCCGGGGTAGGCGCAGTAGCGTTAACCGGCTGGGTCAGGCTGGATCCCATCGTGGCCATCCTGGTGGCCCTCAATATTATCTGGTCCGGGTTTCAGATCATTCGAAAATCAGTTTTGGGTCTGATGGATACCGGACTGCCCCCAGATCAGCAAATCATCATCTCCAATATCTTGGAGAAATACCACCAATCCGGTATCGTATTCCATGCCCTGCGGACCCGCCAGGCAGGAATCCGGGCCTTTGTTTCCTTCCATGTGCTGGTTCCCGGGGATTGGACAATTCAGCACGGACATGATCTGGTAGAAGCTGTCGAGCTGGATCTCCGCCAGGCCCTGCCGAATCTCACTGTCGATACCCACCTGGAATCCCTGGAAGATCCTGCTTCCTGGCAAGATACCGGTCTGGACCGACCTCAGTCGGCCCTGCAGCAGGTTCCCCCAGAGGAAAATAAACAATCTGGATAATTTAGGATTTATATTTTTTTTGATGTAATATTCAATGGTGAATTCATTAACCGTCCGCGCAGGCGGACGTTCGGCGTAAGTCCGTAGAGAAGATATTGCGAAGGGGGTCATCCCGATTCATGAGAAGCTTGTATCAGCAGCCCTTTGCCTCCTCGTGAAGACACATCAGGTATCTGTCATTGCGAGGCAGAAAGCGGAGCGATCAACAGCCTGCCCTGAACACTTCGCTGCGCTCAGCATAAACTCCGCCGAAGGGAAGCAATCTTAATTAACGCTTGTCGAGATGCATGTTTATAGAATGTGGATTAGATTAACTATGGAGAAAGCCAACTTATTGAGATTTTAGCCAAAATAAATAAAGATTGCCACGTCCCCTTAGGCTCCAACTCCGTTTTCGCTCAGGATCCTCGCAATGACAGTCCGGGTTAAGGATCATCCCATCTGAATACCGATTACTGAAAACTGAAATCAAATCGATTTACTCCTTACTATTTACTTCCGCCCCTATCGGATCCCGGTATCGATGTTTATACTAAGTGCGGTGGTCTGGTTGGCTTTGATGGTGATTTCCAGTGGAAAATTTTCCGCCGAGTCGATCCCGATCCGGTTGATATCGACCACATAGGTCCCCACCGGCAGCTGGGCCTGGAAGCGGCCATTCGTATCAATCTGCAGGCGGGTGAATTCGGTCACCCCGTTGGCCTTGAAGACCACGATCTCCCGGGCGGCATAGACCTCAGGCGCCGGCGTCGGTGGCTGTTCGCCTTCCCGGATCACAGGCACCAGCGGACCGATCGTGACCTGACCTTCCAATACGCCATATTCCTTCGGACCCAGGCCGCAGGCGGTGCATGAGATCAGCAGGACTAACAACAGGGTACTAAAAATCGCAGGTTTTGGCATGGGTTTCTCCCTTTCCCCCTTAGGACGCGTTGAGCTTGGATTAGGTCCCCGGGGTTTGATACTTCCGTTTGGTTGGACGTTTGGCGCTAGCCAGTGCTGTCTTAAGGTCTTTTCCGTTCTTGCATATCTGATCAATCGTTATTTCGCATAAGTTGAAGTCAAGCTAACTCTGTGCTACTATGACTAAGTACCCCTAATTATAAACATCACTTATCTCTACAATAAATCTTCATCTGCTTTCATCGAACAATGCCAATTCCGGCATTGTTCTTTTTTAATCATTCCATTCAAAGGAGAGAAAGATGCCCCGCAAGACATTATATATTTTATCTATCTGCTGCATATTGAGTTAGTCATGTGATCTAATGGGAGGAATAAATGGCGAAAAAGAACCTAACAGCAATTGAGGGGATCAAAAGTATTTCAATCACTTATGATGATAAACAATACAAAATCAAACAGCTTACACTCAGCTTACCTGAAAAAAAAATTGCAAAAGAAATATTGAGCGATGTAAATATTGACAGGGTGATTACTAATTTTAAAGTAACAGATCTAAACGACAAGATAGTCAATAATTTTTCCCCTGCCCTGAAAATTCGGGTAGAGTATTCTTCAGTTAATTGGAACCAAGGATTGAAGAATAATGAAAACAAAAAATACAAACGGCCCAGAATTGCGTACTTGGCAAAGATGAATGATGGCTGGGCTGCTAAATGGGTGGAATTCAAAAAGAGAGAGATATCAAGCTTCACTGCTCCAGGGCAAGGAACTAACGGTGTCGTAATTCTGTCAATAAAGACCCTTCCGGACCCCCTGATCGGTGGCTGTTAGATAATTTATCCCTCTACCTAAAAAGACCTGTGGAAACACAGGTCTTTTTTCTCTTTACTCCTTACTATTTACTCGCCTTCCTCCATCCGCTCCACTTCAGCCGGCATATCCAGCCTCATAAATATCGCCCTGGCTTCTTCCCACATCTTCTTACCCTTCTCTTCGTCCCCCATTGCCATTTCATGCCTGGCCCAGGGGCGGACGGTGCGAGCTAGCTCATCTTCGGCACCAATTTCCTCGAATATCTCCGCACTGCGCTGAAAACATGCTCCGGCCAGGAGGGATTCCTCAATCACCAGGATTTCTTCCTTTTTTACAGATGCCACTTTACCCAGAGCCCGCCAGGCGGCCCCCATATGTTCCTGAGCTCCTGTTTGGATGCCCAGATCCATTGCTTCCTGGGCAGCTTTTTCAGCATACTTCAGGTGTCCCTGGCCCAGGTAAGATTCTGCCAGGAAATAATATACTAGTGATAATCCTAACCAGCCTGATCCTTCAGTCAACTCCAGCACCTCTCCCAGGTTATCCTCTGCCAATGAATATTCACCCAATCCCACCTGAGCAGCCCCCAGGCTGAAAAGATTTAATAGATTCCAATCTTGGTCCCCAAATTCCTCCATGAACTCCATGGCTTTCTGATAAAGTACGACAGCTTGCTGATAATCCCCAATAAGACTGGCAGTGTTAGCCAGATTGCCAGTGATTTTACCGATCCACCACTTAGAGAGATAGTCGTTAATCTCCTCAAAGATGGAAATCGCATCATCTTTATGCTTTCGGGCCGTTCCGAAATCTCCTCGTACGTCATTGATCAAGCCTAGCAGATTCAGACAGCGACCGACACCTATCTGCTCTCCCCTTTCTTGGTGCATTGCCAATGCTTTATTAAGGAGAGGTTCAGCTTGATCGACATCACCCAGGCGGTAGAATTGCTGGCCCTTCATGAGGAAGGCATTGGCTTCCTCTTTGGGGCAATTACTTTTCTTGGCAATGTCTTCGGCTTTGGTGCTGCTTTCCAGTGCTTCCTTGAATTTTCCCAGCCTGTCATACACTGTGGCAACTGCCAGCCAGGCCTGCGCCTCACGTTCCGGATCTTTTATGGAATGCGCAGCTTGGCTCATATTGAAATAGGCCGCCACAGACTCATCATAACGGACTGACCGCAACAGGGTCTTGCCCATCCCGCTGTAAAGTGCCACAGGTCGGGAGTCTTTCTCTTTCCAGCCGATCTTCTCTGCAGATTGATAATAAGCCAGGGCTTCTCCCTGGGCAAAAACCAGACGGGCCTGATCACCGGCCATCAAGTAATAGTCCAGGGCCCGATCCTTATCACCGGCCTGGTTAAATTGGAAAGCCAGCTGGGGGGCAACCACCTCCAGCTGATCAGCATGGATCTCTTCCAGGGCTCCAGCGACCTTTTTATGATAATGGACCCGCCGGTGGGGGCTGAGCTCACTGTAAAGAATCTCCCGGAACTTGTCATGGCTGAAATTGTAGCCAGTTTCTCCCTCATCCCGGATTAGACGCCTGCTCCATAATTCATCCAGGCCTGCCAGTAGATCAGTTTCAGGCAGATTTCCTGTCCGGAGGAGCAGCTCGAAATCAAATCCCCGACCAACTGCCGATGCTGCAGCTGCCACATCTCGGGTTTGGGGTGAAAGGGCATTTAACCGACTTTCGATCACGGATTGTACTTTGGGTGGCATCTTACTCAGATCCGTCCCATCCCCGAAATCCTTCAAATATCCTGCTCGAACCATCTCGGCGATAAAGAGCGGATTACCTTCTGTCTCCTGGAACAAACGCAGCGCTGCCCTCTCCTCTAAGTCCTCTCCCCACATATCTGACGCCAACCTGTGGGTTTGTTCTAGATCCAAACGCTCTAGTAGGACCTCGGTGATTTTTCCTTTACCGCCCAACTCCCCAAAGAAGGGGATCAGTAAACTGTCTGCCAGCAGTTCCTCAGTTCTAACACCGGCGATGATCATGAACTTCTTTTCAGTTTCATAGGCAAGAATATAGCGCAGCCAATCCAGCGTCTCTCGATCACACCACTGCAGGTCATCGAGAAGTACCACAAGTTTATTATCCAACCCCAATAGGGAGTGAGCACTGGCTTCAAAGAGGCGGCCTCTTTTCCAACTTTCACTGATCCTCTCTGGATCCGGCAGATCTGGATACTGAGTTCGGAGCTCTGGCAGGAGGCGGGCCAATTCGATTAATCGAGTTTCCTCCAACCGGGAGATTTTCTTAAATACAGTTTCATTCCGTAATAACCCCGCGAGAGGGGTATAGGCCAATTCATCTTCAGTGGGGTACGAGCGTGTTTTCAGGCAGGTGATATTCCCTTTTTTGGCCCAACGAATAAACTCATCTGCCAGGTAGGATTTACCAATCCCTGCCTCACCCATGATCACAACCATGTGGCCGCCGGATTGGTATCCAAGCCAAGCATTCTGAAGTTCATTCCAGGATTTGGACCGTCCTATCAGGCGTGTTTTCTTTTCTGATACTCGGTGGATCTCAGCTGCAGGCTCTTCCCGGGCCATGATCTGCTGGTAGAGTTTTTGGGTTTCAGAACTGGGATCGAACCCCATTTCCTTTTCCAGGATCTCAACACATTGGTGATAGGTTCGCACAGCTTGAGCTTTATCACCTTTGCTGATATGTAAACCCATCAGGGTTTGATAATATCGTTCAGCGAGGTTGTCGAACCTAATCAACTGACGGGTCGACAGGATGGCTTGATCAATATCCTCATCTGTCTCGAAGATCCCCACCAGTTCTTCCAGTAATAGGATATAGCTTTGTTTGAGTCGTTCCCGATCTAGTTGGATCCAGTCATCATAACAGCTGGGAAGTAAATCGCCAGAATAGGCCTGTGTAACCGCGACCAACGCCTGGCGGTGGGCTTTCTGATCCTTTGCGCTTCCAGTTAGATCGGTTTGTTCGACAGCTTGTTGGTAAACGGCCAGGTCCAGTTGGAGATTTGAGTCCGGCTTCCACCAAAGGGTTTGCTGGTTGACCTCCAGGTAATCGTCCACATCGGGAAAAGCTCCCCTAAGTTTGAATAACATATTCCTGAGATTGGTACGGGCCTGGGAGTCGTTCGAATCGGGCCAGAACAGATAAGCTAACTGCTGCCGGGATTGTGGTGCATCGCGGTGAAGTAGTAAGTAGGAGAGAAAGGATTGAAGGCGGGGGGAGTCCAACCCTTTGACGGGTTTTCCGTCATAGACAAGGTTAAAACTGCCCAATAGGTGGATCTCTAATGATTTGGGCAAAGCTTGTGCTCCCATTTATTATGGACTGGATGTCTATAATCCAGTATAGATGAGCCAAGGTCCTGTGTCAAATCAGGCATTCATAGATAGTATAAGATGACTATTTTTCCTATCACTCAGGTGGACCGATCCTTCGACTCCGTTACACTCCGCTCAGGACAGGAGTCGGAGGACGGGTTAGATACCCACCATCCGTCTCCTGTCCTCCCAGCTTCAGCCAGCAACTCCCCGATCCGCCACCCTGCGCAGCAGGGCGTCTCCCCACTGAACCAGGCGGTAGCCGACACGCTCCAGCACCTGGTCGCGGGCTATTTTGCGCTTTTTACGCAGATTTTGGATAAACATACTTACCAATCTCTGCTGTTTGGCTTCTCTGAGGCGGTCCTGCCGAACTTGCTCCTGGACGTAATAATCTTTCCAGTTTAACATGAGGTTTCTCCTTTCTAATTTCTGAACGAACCTTTATTTTCCGTGATCCACGACCTGCAAAATTCCCTGATCTGGCGTGTGAACACCGGAGCCTGGCGCTGGCTCCGGGTTCACACCCCCGATTTGGACCTCACAGTCCTTTTGAATGGTTGGGAAGTTCATGGGTCTTAGCTGACTAAGGATCTGTTTTCGCGAAGCTGTCGCTGGGGGTTGGATCGTTTTTGCAGCTGATCCAGCAGACTCTGAAGCTTCGATTCCTTCTGTTGACTGACTAGCTTCACCAAACGATGATGTTCGGATTCCCGTAGTCTATCCTGTCGAACACACTCCTGAACCTCACATTCTCTCATCGATAACATGGCTGCCTCCTTTGGCTCTATTTGTTTTCGATTTGTGCCTGCAGTATAGATAATGAGGCGTTTCGAGAGCGTTTCCTCTATTAATGAAAAGTATTCACTAGGGGAAACGCTTAGGAAACGAAACCTTTTATATACTTACGTTGCAGGAGCTGGAAAGGGAGCTCATCAAAAAAAGGAGGAACAATGTTCAACGAATATTACATAAAGCAGGAACAGTATAAGGACTTCATTAAGGAAGGCGAGAAAGAACGGATCATCAAAGAGATCCGGGAATCCAAGAAAGAGAAGAAGTCTAACTTTTCTCAAGACGAAGATCTATCACCCATCAGCTGGCTCGAGAAACTGAGTTTGATTTTCAAAGACTCCCAGCTGATCAGCTCAGAGTTGCCAAAATAAAAAGGCAACCATAATGGTTAAAATCAATATTTCGAGACCTTTTCTAAGTTCTCCGCAAGACTAAACCGCTCTCCAAACTGGTAGAGCGGTTTAGTTCGTGGGATTTACTACCAAGAAAAGATTTCTCACATTATCCAAAATGAGGTGATCTAAAAGGAGGTGCCTTGGCTCTCCTTCGGAAAACGGGCGAAATTGCATAACCTGGATGTAGTTTCCAGGTAATAAGGATAGGAAATTTAGCATCTAAAAAAATGGATCAACCCAATGTTATTTGATCCGGGTCTCGTTTAATAAACGCGGATTTTAAAGTACCTGTCCTGAAAATTCCACCCGGTGAGCCACTCTAGATGTGCAGTGTTATATTATGCATCCACTTATCGGCGGAGGGGGTACACGATATAATGTAGTTGTAATTAAGGTCCTATCTTACATAACCAAGCGTTTCTTGGTGGCTAACCCAGAGAAAAACAAAATTCAACCCTTTAGAAGAAGGTTTATGAATCAAAACGGCTTATTACTGAGTTACTTTCGAGAATCCGATGCTGCTCAATCCGCACTCCGTATTTTGGGAAAGAAGGGTTTTCGAAGACGGATTTTGCTGCAATCATCCCCAGAGGGAAGAATTTCCCGGCGGGATCCGGCTAGACGCTTTAGGATTGTGCTAATTTTGGTTAGTGGATTTATCATCAGCACGGTCGGTGTTATCCTCTCGATTTTAGGGCGTTTCCCCCTTTTTACGTCCTCGTCAACCTGGAATCATTTGATCACCACCATCATTGGGTTCGGATTGGGTGCCGGGCTTGGTACCCTGATCGCTGCAATTTTCTTTCCAGCAGTATCCAAAACTGTAGTTGAACGCTACGAAAATTGGTTGAGAACTGAAGAGTCATTGTTGATCCTCCAAGCGCCGCTTCTATCCCTCACATCTGCAGTTCAGACACTGCGCGATTCGATTGTAACTGAAATTTCGATCTTTGCCTTGCATCCCCCGCGAGAGTTCTCTGAAGCACCAGACTTGCAGAAACTATCTGCCTTGCCTCTACCCCAAATCCAGGAACATGCTGTTCATCTGTCAAAGGAACATCATGTTGATCAGAAGGGAAACCCTAGTCATGTTTTGTTAAATCAACTTGATGATGCCCTCCATACGATCCATGCTATTTGTGGTGATTTGATGGAAGCGGTCCGACTTGAACAAAACATGAGTCCCGTTGCAGAATGGATCCTTGATAACGAATATCTAATCGAGACCCATGGGCGTGATGTTCAAATTAATTTGCCAAAAACTTTCTACCGTGAGCTGCCAATATTGGCAGTGGACCCCGACCGGAATTTTCCTCGTGTCTACAGTCTGGCAAAAGAACTTGTGGGACACAGCGATGCCAGACTCGATCGTGAGAACATCCTGGCTTTCTTATCAGCCTACCAGGAAAATGAGAGCCTCATGATTGGTGAGTTATGGGCCTTGCCTCTTATGCTGCGAGTTGCACTCATCCAGCGTGTCGAACAATTGGCACGGCAGGCCTGGAGGGAATTGCGTGATCGTGAACAGGCTGATTTTTGGGCGAATCGTTTACTGGCAACCCTGCGCCGCGATCCCCACAAGCTTTTTGCGGTGCTGGCTGAATTAGCAGAAGAACAGGGGCATCCAAGCTCCCACTTCGCCACCCAGCTCACGGGCCATCTCTATGATGAAGATGCCGCACTCATCCCTGTTCAGAGTTGGCTGGAGCGCTCTCTACGCAGGCCACTAACTAAGCTTCATTCGGGCGAACAATCTCGTCAGGCGGTCAGCCAGATTTCTATAGGTAATGCCATTACCAGCCTTCGCCAGCTCTCCCTGTTGGATTGGCGTGAAATTTTTGAGCTACAAAGCCATGTTGAGCAAATCTTGCGCCGGGACCCTGCTAGAATTTACCCGGACATGGATTTCGAAACCCGCAACCAATATCGCGAAGCCGTGGAGGTTCTTGCCAAAGGTTCGGGTGTCGAGCAGGTTCAAGTTGCTCTTAAAGCCATCGAATTGGCGGGCGCAGGTGATGTCAGCGAAGGTTGGCAATCCCGTCAAAAACATGTCGGGACTTACCTGATTGGCGAAGGCCGGGCCCAGTTTTCAGAAAATGTCGGCTGCCGCGAACCCTTGCGATATCGTTTTCATCAATGGATTTATCGCCATCATACCGCTCTCTATCTGATATCGATCCTGTTGGTGACCTTGGGCTTAATGACCTACCCGATCCTGGCCAGCACAAGGGATATCTTCACAATATTTGAACTCCTTGTTTTAGTTCTTCTGGTGCTGCCCGCAAGTCAACTTGCCACTGAGGCGACCAACTACCTGGCCACACGTATTCTGCCAGCCCACCGCCTGCCAAAACTGGATTTCACAAAAAATGGCATTCCTGATAACTATCGGACACTGGTTGTCGTGCCCATGCTCTTATCAGATCAAAATACGATTAAAGAAGAGATTGAGAAACTTGAGGTCCGCTTTCTCGGAAACCGGGAACACAATCTTATATTTTCTTTATTCTCCGATTTCATCGACGCCGATTCAGAGGTTACTGAGTTTGATGCAGATCTTTTGCATGTCGCCAAAGAAGGGATCAGAAGACTTAACCGCAGTTATGGCGAAGGCCGTTTTTATCATTTTCACCGCCAACGGACCTGGAGCGAATCCGAGCAAAAATATATCGGCTGGGAACGGAAACGCGGCAAACTGGAGGAACTCAACCGATTGATCCTGGGACTTCGCCATGAAGATGAACCATCGATTGTTTATGTTGGTGAAGCCGATCATTTAACTGACATTCGCTATATCATTACCCTGGACAGTGACACCCAGCTGCCCCGGGATAGTGCCAGGCGTTTGGTTGAAACCCTTGCCCATCCGCTCAATCAACCCCGTTATGATGAGAATGGACAGGTTGCCAAGGGCACCTATTCTCTTATTCAGCCCCGCGTTAGCCCATCACTACCCAGCGCGGTGGCTTCGCTATTCAGCCGGATTTATACCGATCCAGTTGGAACCGATCCCTACACCAAAGCTGTTTCTAACGCCTACCAGGACCTCTCAGGAGAAGGCTCTTATATCGGCAAAGGTATCTACGATCCGCGCTTTTTCTACAAGATACTGGCAGACCGTTTCCCGGATGAGTGTTTGTTAAGCCATGACCTGATCGAAGGCGCCCATGTCCGCACCGGCTTGGCTACAGATATTGAACTTTTTGATGAGTTTCCAGTAGATTATATTAGCTACAGCCGCAGGCAGCATCGTTGGATTCGCGGTGATTGGCAGATCGCAGATTGGATTTTCCCCCGGGTTCCAAATAGGAACCATCAGCGGGTCTCCAATCCTTTGAGTTTGCTAAACCGCTGGAAGATCTTTGATAACCTCCGGCGCAGTCTTGTCCCAGCTGCAAGTGTAGCCGCCCTGGTGGTTAGCTGGTTTTTTGTTCCGGCCCTTCAGTTATTCACAGCAGTTCTCGCTGCCAGTTTAATCTTCTTTCAACCACTTGCCGGACCATTAACTTGGGTAACATCGCGCCATGGCTTAAGATCTTTCTCTTTCCGACAGATCAAACACGACCTGGGGCGGGCATTTGCCGAAGCTGCAATGCTACTGCACCAGGCGGGCCTGGGGTTGGATGCTATCGTAACTGTTTTCTACCGAAGGCTGATCAGCAGGCGAGGTTTGCTCGAGTGGTCCACTGCCCAAATGACTGAGCGCAGTGCCAGTGAAAGGCAGCATATTTTCCAAAATAAGTTCTGGTTGATCTCGTTGCTCAGTTTAGGTCTTGGTGTCAGCCTTTATCTGTTACATCCAGAAAGTCTTTTGTTCGCACTGCCCTGGTTATCATCGTGGTTGATCAGCCCCTATATTGTTGGACTGCTAACGAAAAAACAGCTTGAGCGGGAACCCCACCTAATGCTCAGCGGACGAGATACGCATATGCTTCGCAGAGTTGCCCGCCGGACCTGGCGATATTTTGACGATTTTGTGGGTGAGAACACGGCCTGGCTGCCGCCGGATAACTACCAGGTTTCACACCAAAATCAGCTTGCTATGAGGACCAGTCCAACCAACATCGGTATGTGGATGATGAGTGCGTTAGCGGCCAATGATTTTGGATACCTTACCCTTGATCAGACTATAGACAGGCTCACCAAGACCATGGAAACGCTCAATAAGCTCGAGCGTCATGAAGGTCATTTGTTGAATTGGTATAACCTGGAGGATCTGGAACCGCTTAGACCTCGATATGTGTCCTCTGTGGATAGCGGCAATTTCATTGCTGCCCTCTGGACTCTCGAGCAGGGTATTAATGACACTCTTGAGCAGCCCGTCCTGCGTACATCAGTCTTGGGCGGCATGCAGGATACAGCAGAAATCCTTCTGGAAGAGCTAGAGAGTGAAAATCCCTCGACAGATTTACACCATAGTGTTTTGGAGCTTCTGGACTTGATCAAAGAATGTCCTTCGAGAACAATTGAACTCATTCAAATAATTCGGTTGATCTACGCCAAGGTCGAACCTATCGCTACATTGCTGAGTGAAAATAATGGAACATATGCCAACGCAGCATACTGGGCTAGAAAGCTTGAAAGTCAAGTGAAAGCCTGGATCGACATCATTGGCCGATATTTAAGTTGGATGGAAATCCTGGCTGAACGATCGGAAGAGGAGATCAAAGATGCAGGGCTTGATTTACTGCTTGCCCTGCGCCGTGAACTTCACAACTCGCCATCACTCAAATCTTTGGCCGTTGGTCAGTTTGGGGGGATGAACACCCTTGATCCCGAAAAGCTTAAGGGGAATTTACTGGATCCTGAGCTAAATGCCTGGATTGAAAGACTATTTGAATCCATCGCGCGGGCCAGGTGGTTCTCGAGTGAGATGTTTGCCCTGGGTGAACAGTTGCAGAAAACTATGCGTGTATTTTCAGAAGAGATAAATCTGAGTTTTCTTTATGACCCCACCCGAAGTTTGTTTTCTATTGGATATAACGTAACTACCAACCAGTTAGACGGATCTTTTTACGACTTGCTTGCCAGCGAAGCACGCCTGGGCAGTTATGTCGCTATTGCCCGGGGAGATGTTCCCGTTGATCATTGGCTCGCGTTGAATCGCCCTTATAGTTCCCATGGACTGCATCGTGTGCTCTTAAGTTGGACCGGGACCATGTTTGAGTATTTGATGCCGCTCCTGCTGCAGAAAAACTATCCAAACTCTTTACTCGATCAAGCAACACGTGAGAGCGTAATACTGCAGCAGGCTTATGGCCGCCGCCGGCGGGTACCTTGGGGTATCTCCGAATCGGCCTATGGCGATCTGGATCAAAATAAAACCTATCAATACAAAGCTTTTGGTGTTCCCTGGTTGGGATTGAAGCGCGGATTGGATGAGGACCTGGTGGTTGCTCCATACGCCACGCTGCTTGCTGTCAACCTGGATCCACAAGCCGCCGTTAAGAATCTAGAAAGGCTTGCGACTTACGGTATGCTTGATGATTATGGGTACTTTGAAGCGATCGATTTTAACCGCAGACCAAAAGCGAACGCTGAACCTGGAGTTATCGTTCGGGCCTATATGGCTCACCACCAGGGTATGGCCTTCCTGGCGCTAACGAACTTTCTCTACGATCATACGATGCAGCTTCGTTTCCATCAAGATCCCCGCGTAAAGGCAACTGAACCCCTGCTCTACGAACGAGTCCCAGTGTCTCCGCCAATCCATCACATCTCAACTCGAGTAAAAATACCTTCGAGAACAGATTCGATGGGTGTGGCCCCATCTGTCAGTAGTTTTGATTCGCCCCACAGCAGCACCCCTAAAGTGCAATTGCTATCTAACGGCCAGCTTTCAACAATGACAACCAATGCTGGCGGAGGATATATTCGCTGGAAGGATCTGGATGTGACCCGCTGGCGTGCAGATACAACAAAAGATGATTATGGATCTTTCCTCTACTTTCGGGATCTGGACAGTGGGGACATTTGGTCGAACTTTTATCACCCCCTTGATCAGGAACCTGACCGATATTCGGTGACCTTCCCTCTTGATCGGGCTGAGTATCGCCGGCGTGATAATGGGCTGGAAACAAAAACTGAGATCATTATCTCTCCTGAGGATAATGTCGAGATTCGTAGAATCACGCTGACCAACCGTTCTATTCGAAGCCGGCAAATCCAGACCACCAGTTATTATGAACTTGCTTTGGCCTCGCATGGTGCTGATCGTCAGCATCCAGCATTTAACAAACTGTTCATACAGACAGAAGCGGTCCAGGCAAGCGATGCGCTGCTGGCCTACCGACGCCCACGTCAGGAGGATGAACCACCCATATATACAGTCCACAGCCTGGACATTGCTGCAGAGTCTGAGCTGCAGGGATTACCTCAATATGAAACGGATCGACG
>CAYORF010000040.1:0-21774 GCA_964406305.1 uncultured Anaerolineales bacterium
CTGCTTTTCCCCCTGCGCGAAGCGCTTAGTTCAACGTTAATTATCTTTCAAATGCCAGTTAATGGGATAAGTCTTTAACCACCAAATCGTTTCGTATCTGGTCACTAAATTAAAATGACTCTAGTCAGATATTAATTATTAATATCAACTACCGGGCCATATTCATTATTACCAATAAGGGAAACTTACAAGAAAGGAACTTAGGAAACGGCTTCCTTCAGAGGAAACCGTTTCCTGATCATTATTCTATTTACTAAACTGCTTCTCGATCTTGGCCCAGGAATCTCTTAAAGCAATCGTACGGTTGAAGACCAGTTTATCCTCTGTGCTATCTGGATCCACACAGAAATACCCCACTCTCTCAAACTGGAACCTGTCCCCCACAGCTGCACCTTTCAAACTGGGCTCCACCTTGGCATCTTCGATCACCTGCAGCGAATCGGGGTTGATATAGTCTGTAAAGTCGCCTTCAGCTTCTTTTGGGAAGGGATGATTGAAAAGACGGTCATAGAGCCGCACTTCGGCGTCCAGGCAGTGCCCGGCGCTGACCCAGTGCAAAGTGCCTTTCACCCGCCGGTCGTCGGGGGCATTACCGCCCCTGGTTTCAGGATCGAATGTACAATGAATTTCAACGATCTCACCATTTTCATCCTTAACCACATCCTGGCAGGTGATCAAATAACCGTAACGAAGACGGACCTCACGACCTGGTGCCAGGCGCCAGAACTTCTTGTGCGGTTCCTCCATGAAATCAGCTTGCTCTATATACAATTCCCGAGTAAAAGGTACTTCCCGAACCCCGCGCGAGGGATCATCCGGGTGATTGGGGAACTCCATCATCTCCACCTGATCTTCGGGATAATTGTCCAATACCACCTTGAGGGGGTTTAATACACCATTAACCCTGTTAGTTCGCTGGTTGAGATCATCGCGCACAAAATGGTCGAATTTGGAGTGCTGAATGGTACTGAGTGAAACGCCCACACCAACATGTTTAATGAATTTTATGATCGCTTCCGGGGTGATGCCTGCTCGCCGCATACCCGCCAGGGTGATCATCCGGGGGTCATCCCAACCATGCACATGGCCCTCTTTCACGAGCCGGACCAAGCGGCGTTTGCTCATCACCGTGTAGGTCATGTTAAAGCGGGCAAATTCGATCTGCTGGGGATGGAAAATATCCAGCTGATCCAGGAACCAGTCATATAACGGCCGGTGATTCTTATATTCAATTGAACACAGAGAGTGGGTCACACCCTCCAGGGAGTCAGATTGCCCATGAGCCCAGTCATACATTGGATAGATACACCATTGATCACCAGTACGATGATGTTCCTCATGCAGGATGCGGTACATGACCGGGTCGCGCAAATTTATATGTGGGGAAGCCATATCGATCTTGGCCCTCAAAACCCTGGCTCCTTTTTCAAACTCACCCGCTTTCATTCGCTCAAACAGATCCAGATTCTCTTCCACTGACCGTTCCCTGTAAGGGCTTTCCTTGCCCGGTTCAGTCAAGGTGCCCCTGTACTCGCGGATCTCATCGGCGCTGAGGTCATCCACATAAGCTTTCCCGACTTTGATCATCTCCAGGGCGAAATCATAGAGCTGGTCAAAATAATCCGAGGCAAAGAACAGCCGGTCTTCCCAGTCGTACCCCAGCCACTTGATGTCTTCCATGATGGCATCGACATACTCTTCCTCTTCCTTGGCAGGGTTGGTGTCGTCAAAACGCAGGCTGCACACGCCCCCAAATTGCTCAGCCACACCGAAATCCATGGCGATAGCCTTTACGTGGCCGATGTGCAGATAGCCGTTGGGTTCTGGTGGGAAGCGGGTCTGCACCCGGTCGAAACGCCCCGAGGCCAGGTGCTCTTTGATCATATCCCGGATAAAATCTGATAATTCGTTTTCTTCAGTCATGCGTTAATCTCCTCCCTATCAGAGAGTGTTTTTAACTTCGATAAGGAACTTATCTCCAAATTTTAGCATACTCTAATGATTTGAATTGACTAAGGTCCTCAGAAATGATAAAATTCCCTTCGCTGGTGGGGGCTCGTCTAACGGTAGGACGGCGGTCTCTGGAACCGTAAGTCGGGGTTCGAATCCCTGGCCCCCAGCTTTCAACCCCGAAAGGTTTTCGGGGTTTTTCCTTTTAGACATTTCATTTTTCTTAACTAATATAGAATAAAGATATAGTAAAATCTCAGAGGAGATTAATAATCATCCTGAGGAGGGAATGATGGCAGATATTCTAGAATACACGATTTATGGCGACGACCTGCAGATGGTTGAAATTCATCTGGACCCGAATGAAGGTGTCCGGGCTGAAGCAGGAACAATGATCTACATGGAACAAGGTGTTGAAATGCAAACCGGCACGGGCGGCGGCATCTTCAAAGGTGTCGAGCGTATGTTCACCGGGGAAAGCTTTTTCATTACCACGTTCCTGAACACCGCGGCAAATGTTAAACGATTGGCTTTTGCAGCTCCTTACCCTGGCAAGATCGTTCCCCTCGATATGACAGCTTTAGGTGGAACTTTCATCTGTCAAAAAGATTCCTTTTTATGCGCTGCCCGGGGCATTGAGATCGAGATTGCCTTCAGCAAAAAGATCGGTGCGGGCCTATTCGGCGGTGAGGGATTCATCCTCCAGCGCCTGGTAGGTGACGGCCTGGCTTTTGCTCATGCCGGAGGAACCATTATCGAAAAAGAATTGGCTGCAGGTGAGACCCTGAGCGTAGATACCGGCTGCCTGGTAGCTTTTGCTCCCACTGTGGATTATGACATCAAAATGGTCAAGGGATTCACCAATGCCCTATTTGGTGGTGAGGGATTATTCCTCGCTAAGATGACCGGCCCTGGAAAAGTTTTCCTTCAGAGCCTGCCGCTTTCCAGATTGGCTGACCGCATCGCGACCGCTGCCAACCTTTCAGGCGTCTCAAACGCCTCCGGAGAGGTCAAGGGAGCTGCCGGATTGGGCGGCAAGATCCTGGGTGATATCATTAGCGGCTTATAAGGATTGGATAACTGAATGAAAGATAAAAACCAAAGCATCACTTTATTGTGGTTTGCTCGGATCTGTGGATTGATCATCAGCGGAATCTGGTTATTCCAGATCATCAGCTCGATAATCGAAGGTGGATTTCAATCCCTGCACCACCAGGCTTCAACAGGGGCTATCTTATTCCTGTTGATAACCACATTATCTATCGGTGTGCTTATTGCCTGGATTCATCCCATAACGGGAGGTAAGTTCATCATTATCCTCAGCGTACTGCTGAGTATCTTCATCTACTTCTCAAATCCGAACTACCGATTTATCCCGATCCTCTATCAAGGATTGCCGTATTTCCTGGTTGGTTTGTTATTCATTCAATCACAGGCTGCCAAACAAGAAAAATAATTAGTCCCCTAGAACGGTCTTGGACCGCTCCCAGAGCTGATTCAATTCTTCAAGTTTCATCTTAGAAAGCTCGCGCCCAGTGGTGCGAGCTTCTTTTTCAATATACTTGAATCTATCTTTGAATCGTTTATTCGCTCCCCGCAACGCGCTTTCTGCATCAATTTTCATCCAGCGAGCGATGTTCACAACGGTAAAGAGGATATCGCCGATCTCAGCGGTTTGTCGTGAGAAATCATTTTCATCTTGAAGTTCGCTGATCTCCTCCGGAATCTTTGCCAACACACCTTGGAGATCCTCCCAGTCAAAACCCACCCTGGCAGCTCTTTGTTGATACGTCTCAGCCTGGGTTAACGCTGGCAGGGAACCAGGCACACCATCCAATAGCCCTTTTTCGCCTTCCCGATCCTGGGCCTTAATGGCTTCCCAGTTCTTGAGCACGGAGTCCGTCTCTTCCATATCCAGATCAGTAAACACATGAGGATGGCGGTGGACCAACTTGGTGTGAATACCCTGGATAATGTCGCTCATGGTGAATTCACCGTATTCGCTGGCGATTTGGGCATGTAAAACGATTTGCAGCAGCAGATCCCCAAACTCCTCTTGCATGGCTTCCGGATCATCCGCGTCTATGGCTTCCAAAGCCTCAAAAGCCTCTTCCAGCAGGTTCGGACGCAGGGTTTGGTGTGTTTGTTCCCTATCCCAGGGACAGCCGTCTGGGGCCCGTAAATGGGCAATGATCTCCTGGAAGGATTCCAAGGATGATCCTTCTTTCAGAGGAGGAATATACAGAGCAGTCCTGTTTTTAATCAGCTGGCTGCGATCGATCGCATAAAGGGGAAGTTCTTCGATCTTCTCCAAGCTGGTCCCTGCATCGTGGATCAACACAACCGGGTGCTGATCAGGGAAAATGGACATTAAGGTCAATTTGGTATTTGAAGCGATCTCTTGACTATAGATCTGGACGATCAAGGCAGGTTTGTCAGGTGGAAAGGATGGAAAATGGGCCGTTTGCATTTCCAGGGCATCCAAGATCATCACTTGTGGTAGTGGATCAGATTGCAGGGCAGCAAATGTAGGTTCCAGGAAGCTAACTCCAGGTATGATCTCCACAACCAGATTCTCTTCCTTCGCCCGGGAGCAGATCATTGCCGGTGTCGCTTCAGCGATGAAGGGATCACCTGGCACTCCATAAATTACGCCATGTTCTTCTTTCGCCAGGCGAATGATCTCATCTGTGATGCGCTGGTATACAGTTTCGAAGGAATCCTCTTCCAAATAATAATCATCGAATGAGATGATCTCTAATTCTGAAGGCAATCCGGAAATAGTGGGATGTTCCAGAGTCCTAATATAGATCTTTTTAGCGGAATTAATTACCCCAGCAGCTCGCAGAGTTAACAATTCCGGATCACCTGGCCCCAATCCCAAAATAATGATATCTGGACGTTTTGAATTCTCTTGCATAACTTTCGCCTTTAATGACAAAACGGAGAACACTCAATCAAGCTGGGTGTTCTCCGCGTTTTGTTCCGTTTTTCGCTTTCAGCCGAATGATAATTCAGCCAGAAATCACTAACGCTTGGTATAGGTCGGGGCCTTGCGGGCGCCTTTCAGACCAGGTTTCTTCCTTTCTTTTTCCCTGGCATCGCGGGACAGGAATCCAGCATGACTGAGTTCAAGTCTCAATTCAGGATCCATTTTCAGGATCGCTCGAGCCAAACCCATACGCACCGAGCCTGCCTGGCCGATCACACCGCCACCTTTGACAAGTACGCTGATATCATAATCCGCCCGATTGCCAGTCAGAACACCCAGCGGTTCGGTAACGGTTTTGTTATCACGTTCGGTTGGGAAATAATCTTCCAATGTTTTTGTATTAATTACAAATGCACCAGAGCCTTTAGTAATTCTTACCCGGGCTGTGGAACGTTTCCGGCGTCCAACGCCTTCATAATACTGTGCCATAACTACTCCTCTAACTTAAAACGATCAATTTAGTTCAGAATTGATCAATAATTCCTGTTTACAGGTTCGGGTATGCTTCCTCAACAGGAACAGGATTCTGGGCCTGATGGGGGTGCTCCGTTCCAGCGTACACTTTTAGTTTTTTGTTCAACTGGCGGCCCAGTCGGTTGTGAGGAAGCATCCCTTTTACAGCATGTTCGATCACATACTCAGGCCGTTTTTCAAGTTGATTCCTGAGGTTGATCTGTTTCAGACCACCCTGGTAACCGGAAACACGGTAATAATATTTATCGTCCATTTTCTTACCGGTGACCACAATCTGCTCCGCGTTGATGACGACCACGAAGTCGCCTACATCCACACCGGGAGTATATTCAGGTTTGTGTTTTCCGAGGATGAGTTTGGAAATTACGGTTGATAAACGCCCAAGGTTTTTCCCTTTGGCATCAATCAGAACCCATTTCCTGCTAATATCTTCAGCTTTAGGATAAAATGTTTTCTTCACGTTCTTGCACTCCACAATATTCCAACTGACTTCCTATACTGAAGTCAATCTTGATATTTCACTTCTACCAATGATAATCCTTGCGCGGGCGCTAATCCCTGTGCTTCCGGCCCGGTAGGGTTATCCAGGTACTTTTTAATCATATCTTCTGGTTCTGCCTTTTGGCCAATCTTTACCAGGACGGCAACAATATGCCGGACCATATGGTATAAAAATGCATTGCCTTCAAGTTCAAAAACCAGCTTACTTCCTTCTTTTCTCCAGGCTGCCCTACTGATCTCCCGGAAAGTACTGCCGTCCGGTTGATGAGGTTTTCCAAAAGCGGCAAAATCATGACTTCCGATCAAGTGCCTGGATGCTTTCTTCATCAATTTGACATCCGTTTCGGGCCACACTCTCCAGATATACCTCTCCTGGAGTGGATCCCTGGTCGGACTGTTTGTGATCTGGTAATGATATTCCCTGGACAATGCTTGATACCGGGGGTGGAAATCAGTTTTTGTCCGTTTGACCTCAACAGCCGAGATGTCTTGCGGTACAACCGCGTTAATTGCCTTTTGTAACTTCTTCTCAGTGTGACCCCAATCCAAATCGAAAGCGATCACCTGTCCTGCTGCATGCACGCCGGCGTCTGTTCTGCCGGCAAATAGAACTGACTTTCCGTTCCAACCAATTTTGAGCAATCCTCGTTCCAGTTCTCCCTGGACTGTCCTCAGCTCCGGTTGATATTGGGAACCATGGAACCCAGTCCCATCATAAGAAAGTCGGACCTGGAAACGATCGCTCAATATTTTTACTCTTCCACCAGCTCTAGAACTACCATTTCCGCAGCATCACTGGTGCGGGGGGGCAGTTTAAACATTCGGGTATATCCACCCGGGCGGTTGAGATAGCGCGGTCCTAGCTCTTCAAATAATTTCTTGACGATCTCTTTGTCGTTATCCAGGCGGGATGCTGCAATCCTCCGGGAATGGACCTTCCGGGCTTCGTCTGCATCCTGGGATCGTTTTGCCAGGGTGATCAGTTTCTCAGCCGGCTGCCGGATGAATTCCGCTTTGGCACGGGTAGTTTGAATACGTTCGTTTTCAAATAGCTGTTTAATCATGGTTCGCCTTAGTGCTGCGCGATGACCTGAATCCCGTCCTAGTTTCTTTCCTGCTACCTTATGTCGCATAATTACTCCAAATCCAAATCGATTTCCAGGATGTAGCCTTGTTCTGCCAATTTATCTTTCAATTCGGTTAAACTCTTGACACCGAAATTCCGGATAGACAGCAAAGCGTCATCTCCCTTCGTATTTAATTCCATAACTTCACGGACAGTTGTGATCCCAGTTCTCTTGAGTGAATTGAATACCCGAACTGAGAGATCCAGCTCTTCAATGGGGATATCAATGATCTCGTCTACGGGTTCCGCAGGTTCTTCCACTTCCACCATGGCAGCCAGCGATTCGGCTGTTACCCCGGCCAGATGCTGCAAATGACCCATCAGGATCTTTGCGGATCTACTTAATGCCTCTTCGGGTTCCAGAGTTCCATCTGTCCAAACTTCGATCTCCAGATTGTCATAATCGGTGCTCTGGCCAACCCGGGCGGAGCCAACGTCAAACTTGACACGCTGAACCGGGTTATAAATCGCATCGATGGGAAGTTCACCAATCGGAAGCCGGTCTTTGCGCTCCTCAGTGGGTACATATCCCCTACCCCTACCTACTGTCATCTCTATGGTAAGCGGTTTGCTTCGTCCATCAACAGTCATCAAGTATAACTCAGGGTTAACAATCTCAATTTCAGCTGGCGTGATAATATCTGCAGCGGTAACCACACCTTCACCCTTAACTTCCAGGTGCATATTGGCAAGGTCGCCTTCGTGCAGTATCAGGCGCAGCTTCTTTATATTCAATATCAAGCGCAGTACATCCTCCTGGACACCGGGAATCGTATCATATTCATGATCGACCTCCGTGATCCGGACGGAGGTCACAGCGGAGCCTTCCATCGAGGATAACATCACCCGGCGCAGAGCATTTCCCAGCGTTATGCCGTACCCATGTTCCAGGGGATTGATCTCGTACTTACCATAGGCCCGAGCTTCAGCAACCCGCTCAATTTTTGGTGTTACCATATTGTTCATTCCTAGCACGGTTCACCTCTCCCTAATCCTATTGTTACCTTTCAGTTCTTTGCCGATTACCTGGAATAATACTCAACGATCAGCTGTTCATTGAGATTACCATCAATCTCTGATCGTTCTGGTAAACGAACTACACTACCGGATAAGGATTCTAAATCTCGGTTGACCCATTCTACGGGGGTCCTGTTTTCAGCTTCTTTGGGCAGGTTCTTGAAGAAAGTCCGTTTCTGGGAACCTTCCCGGACACTGATATTGTCTGTGGTTGTGATGAGCACAGATGGAACGTCAGTTCGCCGGTTATTAACATTAAAATGTCCATGCGTCACCATCATACGGGCCTGAGCCCGGCTGGCGGCATATCCCATCCGATAAACTACGTTATCCAGGCGGGTTTCCAGGATCTGCAACAGATTAAAACCTGTCAAACCACGACGCTGCTGGGCAGTGGCATAGTAGCGTCTGAACTGGCGCTCGGAAATATCATAGATCCGGCGGGCTTTCTGCTTTGCTCTCAGCTGGCGGGAGAAGTCAGATTCACGGTTGCGGCGAAACTGAGCACTCTTGCCATGCTGTCCCGGGGGATAGCTCCGGCGTTCAAAAGCACATTTTTCAGTGAAACAGCGTTCCCCTTTCAGGAACAATTTTTCACCCTCTCGACGGCAAACTTTACACTTTGCCTCACGATATCTTGACATAACAACTTCCTCTTTTATCTCTTATGCAAATAGCAATAATTACTTGGTTTATCTTTCCTTACGGAAAGATCGCATTACACACGGCGCTTCTTGGGCGGACGGCAACCATTATGGGGAACTGAAGTCACATCTGTGATCGAGTTCAGCTTTAATCCCATGGCTTCCATAGCCCTTAAGGAAGCTTCGCGTCCGGGTCCAGGACCGTTAACAAAGGCGTCAGCCTCACGAATTCCCATACCCATCGCTTTCTTGACTGCATCTTCAGCTGCTAAACGCGCTGCAAATGCTGTGCTCCGGCGAGAGCCTTTTAATCCAACTGCGCCGGGACTGCTCCAGCAGACGGTGTTACCCTGATGATCGGTGACCGTGATGATCGTGTTGTTGAAGGTCGCCCGAACATGGATCTGCCCGGAAGCAAGTGTTCTCTTTTTTCTCCGACCGCTTTTTTGGCGGGGTGCTTTTTCAGCCATAGTACCTCTTCTATCTTCTTAAGTTGATCTTTCAGCCAGCCAACTGATATTTTCATTGCCGCTGGGAGGAAAGGCTCCCAAATAATGAATAACAACAGCTGGCCAATATTCCAATCTCGCCAAAAAGGCGGAATGGAAGGTTGCCCAAAGTTTAGGTTTTCTGCATACCTCGGCGTCGACCGCGGCCGGCAACTGTTTTCTTGGGACCTTTGCGGGTGCGCGCGTTTGTTTTCGTGCGCTGGCCATGAACAGGCAAACCCCGTTTGTGGCGAAGGCCGCGATAGCAACCAATTTCCACCAGGCGTTTGATATTCATCTGCACTTCACGTCGCAGGTCACCTTCTACTTTGAAATTCTTGTTGATATATTCCCTTAAACCTGTGATCTGGCTGTCGGTCAATTCTTCCACCCGGGTTTCAGGATCTATGCCTATTGCGCCTAGAATCTCCTTAGAACGGGTTAAACCAATGCCAAAAATATAGGTTAAGGCAATTTCTACACGTTTATTACGTGGTAAGTCAACACCTTGAATACGAGCCATACTTTTTTACCCTTGCCTCTGTTTATGCTTCGGATTTTCACAAATGACGTAAACTCGTCCCTTACGTCGTACTATTTTACATTTCTCACAGCGTTTCTTTACAGAAGAAGACACTTTCATGATTACACTTCCTTGTCAAACTTGTTTACTGCTTTCCAACAAAAGTACTATTATATCTTATCGAATATATCCAGTCTAGGGAACTATTCTTCAACTCTCCCTGACCTTGGTCAAAATCAACGGGCCGTTGGCGGTTACTGCAACGGTGTGTTCGTAATGTGCCGTCAAGGAATGGTCCACCGAGATGACGGTCCATTCGTCTGATAATACTTTGGTTTTGTGTGTTCCTACCAGTACCATAGGCTCGATTGCGATAGTCATCCCTTTTTTCAGTACCAGTCCCTGGCCTGGAATGCCGAAGTTTGGTACCTGGGGTGGTTCATGCATCTGTCTGCCTACACCATGGCCGGTGTACTGCCGGGGAACATGATAACCGAAGTTTTCCACATGCTCCTGGATTGCTGCCGACACATCCCCAAGATGTTTCCCGGGAAGAACCTGCTCGATCCCCTTATAAAGGGATTCGCGGGTGACGCGGATCAAACGATTTTCTTCCTCACCAATCTCACCGACACCTTTAGTGAAGGCGGAATCGCCGATATAGCCGTCCAACGTTGTGCCGCAATCTACAGATACGATATCGCCTTCCACAAGTTCCCGGTCGCTCGGAATACCATGCACCATTTCTTCATTGATGCTGAGGGTCAGGGTTGCCGGATAAGGGTACGGTCCTGGATATCCCTTGAAAGTAGGTATGCCGCCGTTATCCCTGATAATCGCTTCTGCCGTTCGATCCAGATCACTGGTTTTGACACCTGGTTTGATCAGTTTTTTTATTTCTTCCAGAGCCAGGGCATTTAGATGTCCTGCTGCTTGCATTTTTTCGATCTCAAGCTCTGTTTTGATATATTGCTCATCTAAAGAAATCATCGTTGCATCCAAACCGGGTTACCAGTTATCTGAAAACACACTGCCCGTTCTAATTTATTAACGTACTAATAACTTCTCATCATATCCATGCAGATTCAATTCTGCATCGATATTCTGGAAAGTATCTCTAACAACACCAACCACGATCAATAAACCAGATGACGTGATCAACATGGTCCCTGTGCCGCCAGAACTTAATTCAGTCAGTCCAATTGCGGACAAGATCAACCCAAGTATAAAAGGCAATACTGCGATGGTTCCCAGGAAAAATGCTCCCGGGAATGTAATGCGCCGCAGAACTTTTGTGAGGTAACGTTGGGTGGGAGCACCACGGCTAACACCCGGAATCTGGGCGCCAGACCGTTTCAGGTTGGAGCCGTAATCCTGCTGGGCAAATAACACATCGGTATAGAAGAAAGTAAAACCGATCACCATCAGGAAATACAGAAGCCAGTACCAGGGGGATTGTCCGCCAAAGAGTGCCGAGGTTTTTGTCGCCAGGTTCTGCACCCAGAAAGTCTGGGATTGCACAAAGAAGCTGGCCACAATAGCCGGGAAGGTCAACAGTGACTGACCAAAGATCAGCGGAATCATGCCTGCCATATTAACTTTCAGAGGCAGGGAGCCTTTTACAGGCATGGACTGGCGGTTGCCAACCCTGCGTCCGGGGTACATAACTGGTATATTGCGCTGTCCCTGCTGCACATAAACGATCGCATATATGATCATCGCTGTCAGTACCAGTACAAATGCCAAGGTAATCCATGGATTTTCAGTCAAGCTGATAATGGATCCGAAGTTTTGCGGTAGTCTGGAGACAATACCGGCAAAGATCAACAGGGAGAGACCCTGATTGCGGATACCGTACTCGGAAATCAGCTCACCCAACCAGATCGCAAACATGGTACCAGCTGTCATACTTACAATGATCGCAATGCTGGGAATCAACGAGGCACCGCTGAACCCGAAGTTGCTAATGATCGGGGTACCCCCGGCCAAATTGGAAAAGATCCGGATCTGGCCGATCGCCTGCAGCGCAGCCATAGGGATGGCCAGGATATAAGTCCAGCGTTCCATCCATTTGCGGCCTTCCTGGGGATCCTCTTCCATCTTCGCTTGCAGGGATGGGATGATGGGAACCAAGAGCTGCAAAATAATCTGAGCTGTAATATATGGGTATACACCCATTGCCAGCACAGAGAAATTGGATACAGTACCACCTGATAGCATATCCAGGATGCCAACGAATGTGCTGCCCGCACCGCCGCCACTGATAATGGAAGCAATCGCTTGCCGGTCAGCGCCGGGAATCGGCACATGGGCTGCCAAACGATAAATTACCAGAAGCAACACAGTGATCAGCAATTTTCGCCGGATATCTTCTGCTTTCCATAAATAACGCCAAGCAGATGTTTTCATTTCTCTTCTCTCCTACGTTCAATCCTGTTCAGAATTGAAATAGATTCTCTAAACTTATGAAAGTTAATTAATTAACCTTCAATTACCTCTACGGTACCGCCAGCTTTTTCGATTTTCTCCACAGCTTTGCGGGTAAATCGATGCGCTTTAACCTTCAGAGGTTTCTTTAATTCACCACGCCCCATGATAACCACAGGTAGGCTGATGGTGTTAATTAACTCCGCTTCCCTTAACACATCGGGGTTCACCTCGGAACCCTTACGGAATTGGGACAGATATTCCAGGTTTACTTCCTGGAACTCGACCCGATTGAAGTTCTTGAATCCGGGTTTTTTAGGCATCCGGCGGTAATACGGTGTATCGCCACCCTGGTGCCAGAGGGGAACTCCCCCACCCGCTCGGGAATTCTGACCGTTCATACCTCGGCCCGATGTTTTGCCCATTCCGGATCCGTGGCCGCGTCCAACGCGTTTTCGGTTCTTTTTTGAGCCTCTATTGGGTTTCAAATCGTGCAGTTTCATAATCTAATTCCTTCAGATCTGCTTACTCAACCTCAACAAGGTGTTTCACTCGCTCGATCATCCCCATTACGCTGGGATGGTCCGGGCGTTCCACAATCTGGTTGATTTTTCTCAAACCCAGGGCTTCCAGGGTTCTGCGCTGGGGTTTGGTCCGCCCATGGGGGCTTCGCACCAGCTTGATTTTTAGCATGGTATCTTTTTTCTTAGCCATGATCTTTACCTCGATCCCAGAAGGGGATCAGTTTTTCTGCATCTACACCGCGGTTGGCAGCTTCTTCATAGGGATCTTTCAGTTGATCCAGTCCCTTGATCGTTGCTGCGGCAATATTCATTGAGTTGTTGCTGCCCAGGGATTTCGTCAAAATATTGGAAATTCCAGTCACTTCAACTACTGCACGAACAGCGCCAGCTGCGATAACACCGGTTCCCTCAGAAGCGGGTTTCAACAGCACTTTAGCGCCGCTGAGTTTCCCGATCACTTTATGGGGAATGGTGGTGTCATAGATCGCTACAGGATGCATATCATTTTTTGCGTTGGATGCAGCTTTGCGAATGGCATCAGGAACGGATTTAGCTTTACCCATTCCGATCCCCACTCTGCCTTTATGATCGCCAGCAACCATGTGTACCCGGAATGAAAACCGGCGGCCGCCTTTTACAACAGCTGCAACGCGTTCAATGTTTATAATCCTCTCGTCAAATTCTTTTTCTTGCTTATCTTTATAACCGTTTGTCATAACCTTCTCCCGGTTTAGAAACTAAAACTGCAAACCTTTTTCACGAGCGCCGTCAGCCAGGGCTGCAACGCGGCCAATATACTTGTAGCCACCGCGGTCAAAAACCACTTCCTTGACGCCTTTTTTCTGGGCGCGTTCCCCAATGGCCTCGCCAACCAGCTTTGCTTGTTCTTTTTTGGTCTTTCCCTTGATTTTCTTCTTCACCTCCGCATCAATGGTGGATGCAGAAGCCAGGGTATGACCCTTATTATCATCAATCACCTGAACATAAATTTCGTTCAGACTGCGATACACATTTAAACGAGGTTTTTCAGCCGTGCCAAACACCTTCCGGCGTACTCGAATATGTCGTCTTTTGCGAGCTTCCGCTCTAGTTTTGTTTTTCGCCATATTAAGCTACCTTACCCGCCTTGCCTGCTTTGTGGCGGACATACTCATCTTTATATCGGATGCCTTTCCCTTTGTAAGGTTATGACGGCCTAACTTTGCGAATATCAGCAGAAATCTGGCCTACGGACTGCGTATCAATCCGAGTAATGAAAACCTGCTGAGCGCGATCACCTACTTCGAAAGTGATACCAGAAGGTGGCACGATCTCGACCGGGTGAGAATAACCAACATTTAATACTAGGTTTTCTCCTTCCATACTGGCCCTGTAGCCAACACCGACCAGCTGCAATTCCTTTTTATAACCTTCTGTCACACCAATCACCATATTCTGGATCAAAGATCTGGTGGTTCCATGTAAGGAACGCATTTCTCGGGCATCAGAGGGACGCGTTACAGCAACCTTTCCATCCGCGAATGCGATCTCGATCTTGGGGGAAAAAGTGAATTCCATCTCACCTTTCGGGCCCTTGATCTTGACGTGGGAGCCATTTATTTTTACTTCTACGCCGGAAGGAACTTCAACCGGCAATCGTCCAACTCTAGACACGGTACTTTCTCCTTTTGTCCTTAATTGTGCAAATCACAATCCGGGACCATACCATCTACCAAACCTTACAGACTAGCTCTCCACCGACACCTAATTTCTTAGCTGTCCGTCCGGTCATCACACCTTTAGAGGTCGTGAGAATGGAAATTCCCATTCCTGACAAGACATAAGGGATTTCGTCCCTCCCGGCATAGATGCGCTGTCCTGGCAGGCTGACCCGTTCTAGATTTGTGATCACAGAACGTTTAGTGCGTCGCTTGCCGACATACTTCAAGTCCAGGGTTAAGGTTTTATGGGCTGAATCTTCAATATCTTTAGTTACATAGCTGCTGATGAATCCTTCTTCAGCCAAAATCTTCGCAATGGATACCTTCATCTTAGAGCTGGGCATCGCCACTTGGGGATGTTCAGCCCGCACTGCATTTCGGATTCGCGTTAGCATATCAGCAATTGGATCATTAAAACTCATTACTTATCCTCCATCCAACTTACCAAGATGACTTGACAACACCGGGGATCTTTCCCTCGAGTGCCAACTCACGGAAACAAATTCTGCACAGACCAAAACGGCGCATATAACCACGAGGGCGGCCGCATTTTTTGCAGCGATTGATCTCCCTTACCTGGTATTTTCTTCTACCGTCGCGAGCAATCATACTTTTCTTTGCCATTATTGGTTATCCTCCTTAAACGGCATTCCCAACTTTCTAAGCAACTCTCTGCCGATTTCGTCTTCCTGGGCAGAAGTGACTATGGTTACTTCCATACCACGGATCTTGCTGACCTCGTCGTAATTCACTTCTGGGAAAACCAGCTGCTCAGTGATGCCAAGGGTATAATTGCCCCTGCCATCAAATGATTTGGGAGAAACTCCTCTAAAGTCACGCACCCTGGGTAAAGCGACATTAATGAGACGATCCAGGAATGACCACATTTTATATCCCCGTAAGGTGACGGATGTACCGATAGCTGATCCCATCCTCAACTTGAAGTTGGCGATATTACGCTTGGACTTATTGATCAGGGGCTTTTGCCCTGTGATTTTGGTCAAATCACGGACAGACTCGTCCAGGAGTTTGCCATTATCCAGCGCATCACCCACACCAATATTCACTACTACTTTCTGGACGCGGGGGCACTGCATAATATTTTCCAAGTCAAAATCTTTGACAAGACTTGGTACGACCTCTTTCTGATAACGTTCTTGTAATCTATTCATTCTTCAGCTCCAAAGATCAATCAAACAACGCATCGCAGCGTTTGCATACCCTGTGAACTTCATCATCCTTGCGGGAAATTCCCACCCGGGTGGCCTTTCCACAGGAAGGGCAAACCAGCATGACATTGGATATATGGATCGGACCTTCCATTTCAATAATGCCCGGTGCCATGGTCCTTCCCTGGGCTTGAATCTGCCCCTGGTGTTTCTTTTGGATATTTATCCCTTGTACGGCAACCCGTTTCTTTTCTCGGTAAACTTTGATGACTTCACCTCGTTCACCTCTATCAGCTTTCCTTCCACTGATCACTTCTACGGTATCGCCTTTGCGTATTTTAAATTTCACAATAATTACTCCTGCTTTGTACTTCCCTAAACAGTCTCTGGCGCCAGGGAAACGATTTTCATAAACCCTCTTTCGCGGAGCTCACGAGCTACCGGTCCGAAGATACGTGTGCCTCTTGGGTTGGTGCCGTCTGTATCCAGGATTACTACGGCGTTGTCATCAAATTTGACGGTAGAACCATCTTTTCTGCGCCATTCCTTAGCTGTGCGTACAACCACTGCCCGGACAACTTCGTGGGCCTTTACTGCACCCTGCGGATTTGCGCTTTTAATGGTTCCAACAACCACATCGCCAACACCGGCATAACGCCGGGTGGACCCACCTAATACCCGGATCACGAGTAATTCGCGGGCGCCGGAATTATCGGCAACATTAACCCTTGATTCTTGTTGTATCATTGCTGCCTCCGATTAAGCATGTTCAGTAGAAACCGTCTTGCGAAGGATTTCTTCTACTACCCAGCGTTTTGTCTTTGAGATCGGTCTTGATTCAACTACTAAAACCTTATCTCCAATCTCACATCCCAGCTCATCATGCGCTTTGACAACTGTATGTCGTTCGATGACTTTTTTGTACAAGCGATGGCGGAACCGTCGTGTAATGCGGACCGACACTGTCTTGTCCATTTTGTTGCTGGTCACTTCACCATTCATGCGTCGGCGATTACTCATGATCCACCTTCCAGCGCGGCTTTCAGCTCGCGTTCATGTAATATGGTTTCGAGTCTAGCGAGTAATCGCTTGGACACTCGTAACCGGGATGTATCCATTAATTCACCGGTAGACTGTTGAAAACGGAAGTTCATCAATTCTTCCCTGGTTTCATCAATCTTGGTCCGGATCTCATCATCCGCTAAAGCGCGGATCTCATCTGCGTTCATACGCTTTCTCCTACCTCTTCTCGGTGGACAATTTTAGCTTTGATGGGCAGCTTATAAGTAGCCAATCGCAGGGCTTCCCTAGCAGTGCTCTCATCAACATCTCCACCGATTTCAAACATAATCCGGCCGGGTTTTACAACGGCAGCCCAATATTCGACATCGCCTTTGCCTTTACCCATCCGGGACTCAGCCGCGCGTTTGGTGATCGGTTTGTCAGGAAAGATCCGGATCCAAACCTTACCACGGCGTTTCATAGCTCTCACCATTACCCGGCGGCAAGCTTCGATCTGCCGGGCGGAAATCCAGGCTGGTTCCAGGGCCTGCAGTCCATAATCTCCGAAATGGATTTCTGCACCGCGGCGCGCTTTGCCTTTCAAGCGACCACGCATTTGTTTTCTGTATTTAGTACGTTTTGGCATCAACATGTTACTAATCCTATCCTTACACCGCAGAAGTCATTCATTCAGCGTTTATTTGCTGACATAAACTCCATCATGCGCTTCTTTTTCTTCGTCTTCTTCCAATGTCGGTAGAACTTCACCCTTGTAAATCCAAACCTTGACGCCAATTTTACCCATTGACGTATTTGCTTCAGTGAGTGCGTAATCAATATCAGCCCTTAAGGTCTGGCGGGGAACACGTCCTTCCCGCATGTGAATGGTCCGGGACATTTCTGCCCCACCCAGACGGCCTGCGACTTCAACACGGATACCCTCAGCGCCTTCTCGCATTGTGCGCTGTATGGTCCGGTTCATGGCCCGGGAATAGCTGATCCGGCCTTCGATCTGGCGGGCGATATTGTCTGCCACCAAATAAGCGTCCAGATCTGGTGCTTCGATCTCTTTAATGTCGACATCGATGGTCTTTCCGACCAATTCTTCCAAACTCTTGCGCATGATCTTCACGTTGGCGCCTTTGCGCCCGATCAGCACACCGGGTTTTGAAGTGTGGATGATGACTTTGACTTTACCGGGGAATCGTTCAATCTCGATCCGGGATATTCCTGCTTTTTCCGCTTCTTGATGGACAAGATTCCGGATAGCGATGTCTTCGTGAAGGTGCTCAACATACTGTTCACCCTCGGCAAACCAGTGCGCGTCCCAAGTCTTTGTTATTTTCAGACGAAATCCGATTGGATGTACTTTACGACCCATAATTTCTCCTACTGCTCACGTCTGCCCGTTCAAATTCCAGCCAGGCAGTTGTTTACAATTCTCCTGCCTAAACCTCTTCGCGTTCTCTTAATATTATCGAAATATGTGAGGACCTGCGCAGGCGGGGTTTCACTCGGCCGCGGGCACCAAAACGGCGCCACTTGCGAGTTGGTCCTTCATCAACGAAAATTTTATAAATGTACAGATCGTACCGGTTCAAACCAAAATTGTTTTCAGCGTTGGCAATCGCTGAATTGACCAGGTCAGAAACCGGCAGAGCAGCCTTATTAGGCGTGAAACTCAGCACTTCAAGGGCTTCCACTACATCTTTACCACGGACCAGATCAACTACCAGTCGAGTTTTCTGGGCTGAGATAGAAATATGACTTGCTTTAGCTTTGATATCGTGGTGTTCCATCTCTAAATCTCCCTCGCAGCAGAGGTATCGGTATCCGTACTGCGTGAGATCCGCTTCACTGCTAAATGTCCGCGGAAGGTCCTGGTGGGAGCGAACTCACCCAGGCGATGGCCAACCATATTCTCAGTGATGTAGATCGGCACATGGCGGCGTCCATCATGGACAGCAATGGTGTGACCTACTAACTGAGGGAATATCACGCTGGCCCGGCTCCAGGTCCGGATAACATTCTTTTCTCCGCGCTCATTCATTACATCAATTTTCTTTAATAACTTGGGGTCTATGAACGGACCCTTTTTCAGTGATCTAGACATACTATTTACTCCTCATGAACTGCCGCAAGTCGGCAGTACAAGAACTTCTTAGCGGCGCTTCTTCTTTCCAACTCGTCGATCGCGAAAAATGTACTTACCAGTTCGCTTATTTCGCCGGGTTTTGGCACCCAGGGTTTTCTTGCCCCAAGGACTCTTAGGACTCGGCATACCAATCGAAGTGCGACCCTCACCACCACCATGCGGATGGTCACGTGGGGACATCGCTGAACCGCGGACTGTGGGTCGGATACCCATGTGGCGTTTCCGACCAGCTTTACCTAATTTGATATTTCCGTGATCAACATTGCCAACCTGGCCAATCGTCGCCATGCATTCCTGCTGGATCAGGCGAATCTCACCGGAGGGTAAGCGCACCTGTCCGTATTTACCTTCTTTAGCGATCAAGCGGGCGGATGTACCTGCGGAGCGCACTAACTGGCCGCCTCCACCGATCTTCAACTCGATATTATGAATTCGGGTGCCGGTGGGAATGTTGCTCAATGGCAAAGTATTCCCGGGGGCTACTTCTGCTTCGGGGCCGGATAACACGGTATCGCCGACGCGCAGGCCAAGAGGGGCGATGATGTAGCGTTTCTCACCATCAGCATAGTTCAGCAGGGCCAAACGGGCTGTCCGATTAGGATCATATTCAATCGCAGCAACTTTGGCCGGGATATTGATCTTTTCCCGTCTAAAGTCAACCACGCGGTATCTTCTTTTATGACCGCCACCTCGATGACGAACTGTGATCCTGCCGTAAGCATTTCGTCCACCTCTTTTACGGAGAGGCCTCACCAAAGAACGTTCTGGTTTATCTTTTGTAATTTCTTCAAATGTATAGCCGGTCCGGCCACGCATACCGGGCGTTACCGGTTTATATTTTTTTACTGCCATTACCGAACTCCTTCAAAGATCGAAATCGTATCGCCGGGAGCAAGAGTAACAATAGCTTTCTTGTAAGCGCTGCGTCGGACCAAAACCCGACGGCTCTGCGCGCGGCGAGATCGTTTTGCTGGCATAACCATGGTGTTCACGCGTTCGACCTTGACATCAAATATGGTCTCAACAGCTTCCTTGATCGTGCTTTTAGTTGCATTAGTTGCCACTTCGAAAACATACTGGTTCAGTTTTGCGTACTGGTGGCTGGATTTCTCAGTCAATATTGGACGTCGTAAAACATCGTAAATCGAATTCATCGCCCTACTCCTGTAACAGGATCTTTGAGATGCGGTCCAACCCGGCTTTGACCAGGATAACCTTCTCATGTCCCAATAAATCTCGAATATTCAAATAATCCGCCAGGATGAGAGTGGCTTTGGGCAAGTTGCTAATAGCCCGGACCAAAAGTTCATAGTTCTCGTCCCGTTCAGGATATACGATCAGGCAATGCTGGTTGCCAGCAATTTTCTCAATAGCAGCAGACATCAACTGGGTTTTCGGCTCTTTGAGGGAAAATTCATCAATGATAAATATATCCCCAATGCCAAATTTCTGAGTGATAGCAGATCGAAGTGCTGCCCGGCGCATCTTCTTCGGCATCTTCTTATCGTAGGAGCGGGGTTTTGGGGTAAAGATCTTACCACCGCCGACCCACTGTGCTGCGCGGATAGAACCTTGCCTGGCCCTTCCAGTGCCTTTCTGCCGCCATGGTTTGCGACCACCGCCGGAAACTTCGCTTCTGCCTTTGGTGCTATGAGTACCAAGGCGTTGGTGCGCCAATTGGCGAACAAAAGCCTGATGCATCATATCCACATTCACAGGGGCGTCAAAAATCTCACCAGGTAATTCGATGGTGTCTATTTTCTTGCCCTTCATATCAATAACATTTGCTTCCATAATCTTTTGCTCCAGCCGGTTATTGCTTCCGGGCTTCTTTAATAATGACCAACCCGTTTTTAGGTCCAGGTACGGATCCGCGTACGGCAATAATGTTATTCTCGGGATCGATCCGGGATATCAGCAGATTTTGGGAAGTGACTGTATCATTTCCCATCCGTCCAGGCATTTTTTTGCCTTTAAAAACACGCCCGGGAGTGGATCCTGCGCCAATGGAACCCGGTGCCCTGTGCCGGTCAGATTGACCATGGGTTTTAGGACCACCGGAAAAACCCCAACGCTTGACCACACCTGCAAAGCCGCGTCCTTTGGACTTCCCTACGATATCCACACGCTCACCCTCTTCAAAAACATCAACAGTGAGAGTCTGGCCTTCTTCCAATTCTTCGTTCGTCCGGAATTCACGCAGAATGCGCAGAGGAGGCAGTTCATTTTTCTTCAAGTGGCCGAGTTCGCCGCCCGATAAGCGCTGTGTTTTGGTTTCTTCAAAACCCAGCTGTACTGCACTATAACCATCCTGATCCACGGTTCGGACCTGTGTAACATAACAAGGCCCAGCTTTAATAACAGTAACGGGTACCGCTCTCCCGGCGTCATCAAATAACTGGGTCATACCAACTTTCTTTCCAATTAGCCCTTTCATCTCATTTGTCTCCTAACGTTAATTTATTTTCTGGGACTGTCAACCAGGGCTTGGCTTCATCATCCCAAATAACGCAGTCAATGGATCCTTTGTGAACAGCTGGTTTTTGCGTTCTCTACGGAAACATTCTTACGTTATCGTTCTTGCTGAATCAGGTTGAATTTCCCTTCTCCAGCGTAACTCCGCCCATATTGCGGCGGAGTTTGTAATACCACCTGACTTAAGGCTGCTACTTAGAAATTAACACAGCCCGCCTATTATACACCATTAAATTTTAATTTCAATATCAACACCTGCAGGTAAATTAAGACGCATTAGCAGGTCAATTGTCTGAGAATCGGGTTCGAGGACGTCGATCAAACGTTTGTGGGTTCGGATCTCAAAATGTTCGTGAGAATCTTTGTGCACAAAGGTTGAGCGTCGCACCGCGAATTTTTCGATTCGGGTTGGAAGAGGAACCGGTCCCACCACGCGGGCTCCTGTCCTTTCTGCAGTTTCAACAATTCGTCGTGCTGATTGATCCAGCACTCTGTGATCGTAAGCTTTTAGGCGAATTCGAATTTTTTGTTTTGCCATAGTTTTACTCGGATATCTCGGTGACCACGCCGGACGCAACCGTCAGACCACCTTCTCGAATAGCGAACT
>CAYORF010000041.1:0-20982 GCA_964406305.1 uncultured Anaerolineales bacterium
TCAGATACAACCCATCAGGGCCTTCCGCAATTAGATAGGTTGTAGCCACCTGGCCGATCAATCGCAAGATCGGCGCTCCTATTGGTGCGGATATCTGGGGCGAATCAATATCCTGACCGAAGACCCCTTCTTCCCGGTTCCTGTCCAACATCGTCCAGGCCGGATCAACTCCCCGCTGAACATGGCTGTGATCTGGTGCCGGGCCTCCCCATAAGTTAACTCCCCGCAGGTTGCTGACCTCTTGAACAGGTGTATGGGCTAATAAGGCCCTTCGAACTCCCCTGCTGACTGCCTTGAAGATCTCGCCTTTATCTTCGAATCGAACTTCAGCCTTGGTCGGATGCACATTCACATCCACTTTATCTGGAGCAAGTTCAAGGAAGATGACTGCTATCGGGTATCTGCCCTTCATCACCAGTGTATGGTAGGCCTGAGTGACCGCTGAACTCAGTGCCGGGTCACTAACAGGGCGCTGATTGACATAAAATAACATTTCCCTGCGGTTTGAGCGATTTAAGCCTGGTGGACTGACAAAGCCATTCACCACTGAATTTTCATCCTCATAGATAACTTCGATCATCTGTTTTGCAGTACTAACACCATAAACAGAGGAAATCACTTCTCGAATATCACCACTTCCAGTCGTTTGAAAGACCAGTTCATCATCATGGTGCAATTTAAACCGGACCCCGGGGTTGGCCATGCTGTAACGGCTGACCATATCATTGATATGTCTCTTTTCAGTGCGGTCTGTTTTGAGGAATTTTAAGCGGGCTGGCACATTATAAAAAAGATGCTCTACCCTAACGTTTGTTCCAGGTGGCATACCCAGATCTTCAGCAGGATGGATCTCTCCCCCTTCTACCCGGATTGAACCACCAAGATCCTCTTTCTGGACCCGGGATAACAAGGTCAGATAAGATACGGACCCGATTGAAGCCAGGGCCTCACCCCGAAATCCCAGGGTAGAGACTCTGAAAAGATCTGCAGCGTTTTTCAGTTTGCTAGTGGCATGGCGGAGTACGGCCAATTTCAATTCCTCAGCCGGAATACCTTTCCCATTATCGCTCACTTCTATCAACCGCTTGCCAGCTTCTTTGACCGAAATTGTGACCTGATCCGCCCCTGCATCGAGTGCATTTTCAATCAGCTCTTTAACTACAGACGATGGTCGTTCTACAACCTCTCCAGCAGCGATCTGTGAGGCAACTTCTTCTGATAGTATTCGAATGGACATACACCTATTATAACGGAGAGCCGTCCAGCGGGAAGACCTCAAAACCAACACCAGAACGGGTTCAGCCAAAGGGTTTCAGGTATAATCCGGATATGTCATTTTCAACCCTATTTTTTGACCTTGACGCCACCCTTTATCCTTCCTCCAACGGACTCTGGGATCAAATCCGACTCAGGATCTATCAATTTATGAATGAAGAGCTGGGCCTCTCAAAAGAAATAATCCCCGCCACCCGGGACCGATATTGGACCACTTACGGCACAACCCTGGAAGGTCTAAGGATCCATCATCAAGTTGACCCGGATGATTACCTGGCATATGTTCATGACCTCCCCCTGGATCAATACCTGCAACATGACCAGGGTCTGAGAGATCTGCTGATCTCACTGCCCCAGGATTTATGGATCTTCACCAATTCGGATCGCCCCCATGCTAATAGGGTACTGGAAAAATTAGGTATCGCAGATCTTTTCACCGGGATTGTTGATCTGATATCAATGGACTTTGTTGTTAAACCCAACCCGAAAGCCTATCTAATTGCTCTGGCTAAGGCGGGTGAGATTGATCCCAAGAATTGTGTTCTATTTGATGATCTGCTGGCAAATCTTGACGGAGCAAAGAAGATCGGCTTTACCACAGCCCTGGTTGGCGGAAATGACAGCTCAGACCAATATGACTATCACCTGCCAGTCATCCATGCGATCAAAGAAAAAATGCCTCATTTATGGAATGGTAAAGAAGAAGATCAAAACCGGGAATCTTGAACGATATCTCCCTGAATATCAGGGTGAGGTAAAGGATTAACCATGAGCGATAAACCACAATCTCTACAGATCCGGTTTAGTTATGGGATCAGTTTTTCCCGTGCGGTTCTTACGAGCCTGGGAGTGATGCTGGTACTGGCCATCCTTGTTCTGATGAGTGATCTCGTTCAACTAGCGAACACAATTCTGCCACTGATCTCAATCCTGCTGATCATTTTCGTAGGCATAAACTTCCTTGGGTACCTGGAACTTTCTCAAAGCCTTCCACGCAGCGGCGGGGCATATCAAATGGTTCAAAGCTGCGAAGAAGGAAACTGGCTGGCATTTCTTACTGGCTGGGTGACGATCCTGGCCGGATTGAGCGCCGCCGGGCTGATCATCCAGGCTTTTGGACGCCAGGCAGCTGTTTTATTGGAAGCGCTTTTCGGGTGGTCTGTCCCCGCTTTTCCGATCGCAGCTGGAATATTGCTGTTAGTAGGTGGATACAAACTTCTCCCTCAACGCAAATGGCGTCAATATTATTTATTAGTCCCGATCCTAGCAATTATTCTGATTGGCATCCTTATCGCTTTGCCCAAGATAAACACAGTTAACCTTCTGCCAATCCAGGGGGATTGGAGGAACGCATTCGAGCTTCTCCTTATTCCTTTTCTGGGCCTGGAAATCGCCTCCGGTTTAAAGGGAGATTTAAATAATCGATCCAAGAACGCCCCGAAAGTCTTCCTGATTTCAGGATTATTGGCCGGTATCATACCTGCCCTAGTATTCATGATCGTTCAGGGGGTTTTATCCCCTGGTTTTTCATCTCCATTAATAAATCCTCTAATTGATCTGACTGGATCATGGAGTGGAAAATGGGTCCAGGGCGGTATGGCTTTTCTAAGCCTTGCGGCCATGCCTCTTGCTTTAGACCGAATTCTCTCATTCGTGACCCGGCAATGTTATGCCATGACTCGGGATGGCTTCTGGCCTGATGTCTTTTCGAAGATCCATAAAGGGTCCAAAAAACCGATTTTCATATTGATCGTCGTTGTAGGATTGGTTCTCGGCACACAATTGATCGGTTTCAGGTACCTGGCAGGTTTGGGAAGTCTATTTTATCTGGTAGTTCTTATGGCAGTAAACTATACTCTTACGCGCCAGGAACAGATCACTTCTCCATTCCAACTGCCAATCCATCCCTGGATTCCTGCCCTGATATTGGTCTTTGATCTTCTATTAGGCCTGATCTGGGCTGCGTATTTACCAGCTGCAGGCACCCTGCTCTTGATCGGATTGATCTTTTTTTGGGTTTACGGCCGGCATCACAGCATCAAAGCCAAAGAAGGCATTACTGTATTTAAAACTCCTCTAAAAGAGGAAGTCCCCAAACAAAATAAAAGGATCCTTGTTCCAATTTCCAATCCAGATACAGCAGAATCCCTCCTGCATTTAGCAGGAACCCTGGCAAAACCAGAAAATGGCAAAGTGATCGCCCTGCAGGTGATCACCGTTCCCAACCAACTTCCCCTCTCAGATGGCCGGATCGAAGCGGAAGCCAACCGTATGCTGCTTGACCGAGCCATCGATCAGGCAACCAAGGAAGAGTTCCGCGTCCAAACCATGACTCGGATTTCTCGCAGCATCGCTGAAGGGATCCTTGATACTGCCAGGGAAGAAGACGTGGACCAGATCTTGGTTGGATGGGGAGGGGGTGAAACCCGGACTATATCCAGGTCAATGGGACCAGTTCTTGATCCGATCATTACTGACGCTCCCTGCGATGTGTTGATCGTGAAAGGTTTTAATTGGAAGGAGATCAAATCAATCCTGGTTCCGACTGCTGGCGGACCAAATGCTCCTATTGGCGCTCACCTGGCCTCAACCTTGTGTCAGAGCAACGAGGCTAACGTGACCGGGCTGTATGTTCAGGTTGGACGAGCTTCTATCAGCCGGATGGCAGAAAACCGGCGCATCCTTGATGAAACCTTCCATGACCTACCTTTCCGGAAGGATCCAGAGAAAAAGATCATCACAGCCAGTTCTCCTCTGGCTGGTATCCTTTCGGAAGCTGAAAACCATGATCTGGTTATCATCGGAGCCTCTGAGCAAGGAGGATTCGATCAATTTGCCTTTGGCAGCATCCCGCAGCGGATTGCCTCTCAAGCACCACATTCATCTGTGATGGTCAAAGGCTACAGTGGTGCACCTGAATTCTGGTTCAGAAAAACCGTGGGGTTGATATTCAATCTTTTCCCAACTCTATCTACTGAAGAACAGTTGGAGGTGAGGGAAGACCTAACGAAAGATGCCCAACCAGGACGGGATTACTTTATTCTGATCGTGTTGTCCTCAATCATCGCTACATTGGGACTATTGTTGAACAGCCCCGCAGTCGTAATCGGGGCTATGTTGGTTGCCCCTTTGATGTCTCCAATACTAGGGTTCTCTCTCGGTATCGTATTGGGTGAGGTGAGATTGGTTCGCACATCCTTGGAATCCATGTTCAAGGGAGTAATGGCAACAGTCATTGTATCCATCCTGGTGGGTTTACTTTCCCCTCTCAAGGAAATGACCCCGGAGATCATGGCCAGAACCCAACCTACATTATTAGATCTATTCATTGCCCTGGCATCCGGAATGGCTGGCGCATACGCGTTGAGCCGGAAAGAAGTCAGCGCGGCCTTACCAGGTGTGGCAATAGCCGCCGCCCTCGCCCCTCCGCTCAGTGTGGTAGGTTTGGGTCTGGCCAATGGCAATATGCAAGCAGCCAGCGGAGCCTTGTTACTTTTCGTCACCAACCTGATCACTATCAGTCTAGCCGGAGTCATCATTTTCACCCTATTGGGCATCCATCCCTTGAATCTGCAGCCAGAAGTCCAGAAACGGATCCGGCGGGGTATTACGGCCATGATCTTCCTCGTTGTAATCATCACCATCCCCTTGGGTATCATCATGAACGATATTATCCAAAAGGGCCGGGAGGATCAAACTATTCAGCATGTTTTGAAGGAATCTGAACTTCTGGATAATTACTCCGATCTGGAGATTGACCGGTCCCGCGCAAAAGGCCAGCTCTTCATCAGCGCGACAGTTCGATCAGCAGATCCGTTTTCTCAGGAAGATGTGAATGAGCTTGATCTGGCGCTGGAAGGCGCTTTGGGGAAGCCAGTTACACTTGATGTGATCACTCTACCCAGCATCCAGTCTGATTGAGCAATGAACACGATTTGCTCTTGGATCATTGATCTGGGTAGATTCCCTCCATATTTTTGATATTCTTCTAAGATTGATCTCGGTGATTTGTGATAAGCTTGTATGAATTCCCCATCTGTTATTTGCTGGGAAGACATAGTAATTAATTGGAGACTAGTATGAATAAAAAAACCTGGGTCCTGATCGGTATTCTCGGCGGCCTGTTCCTGGTAGTGGGTGCTTTTTCAGCAGGAGCAATCGTCGGTAATTTAATTATTCCCAAACCTGATCTGGGCTGGCTGGAAAAAACAACAGATACCCAACCATCCTCCACGGATGGAGACTCAACAGCCGAAATCACAATGGATGAATTATTCTCCCCATTCTGGGAAACCTGGGACATTGTTCATGACCAATATATCGATCAACCGGTTGATGACCAGGAAATGATGAGGGGTGCGATCAATGGCATGCTTGAATCTCTAGGTGACCAGCATACTGCATACATGAATCCAGACCAATTCATGCAGGCTAATATTCCCATGGATGGCGAATATGAAGGCATCGGTGCCTGGGTAGATACCTCAACAGAATTCCTGACCATCATCAGCCCCATGCCTGGTTCTCCTGCGGAACAAGCCGGATTACAGCCAGGGGACGAGGTGATCAAGATCGATGGAGAGGACATGACAGGGCTGGATGGTTCACTGGCTATTCGCAAGGTGCTTGGCCCTGCTGGATCAACCGTGGTTTTAACCATTCGGCGAGAAGGTGAAACAGCTCCTTTTGAGGTGACCATTGTCCGGGCCAAGATTACAATGCCCAGCGTGGAATCCAGAATGCTGGATGACGACATAGGATATGTCGCTATCATGACGTTTGCCGCGGAAACCCAGTCTGAACTGCAAGATAACCTGGAAGAAATTCTTGCTGAAGACCCTGTAGGTTTGATAATCGATCTGAGAAATAATGGTGGCGGTTATTTACAAACCGCAGTTGAAGTGGGATCTGAATTCATCTATGATGAAATCATCCTTTTTGAAGATTATGGAAGCGACGAGGAGTTAGTCGATTTTCTAGCCTCCAAGGATGGCCTGGCTACGGATATCCCCTTGGTACTGCTCGTGAATGAAGGGTCCGCATCCGCCTCAGAGATCGTGGCTGGCGCCTTCCAGGATCATGAACGGGGACCGCTGGTAGGAGCAACTACATTCGGAAAAGGCTCGGTTCAGAACTGGATCGCCCTGGATAATAATCAGGGTGCCGTCCGGATAACCATTGCTCGCTGGTTGACTCCCGACAAACGTCAGATCCATGAGGTCGGGCTTGTGCCGGAATATGAAGTAGAGTTCACCGAAGAAGATTTCCTGGCTGAGCTTGATCCCCAATTGGATAAAGCCATAGAAGTGTTATTGGATCTGGTCCAGGATTGATAAAAAGGAATAAAAGATATGTTTTATTGGAATCCCCAGTACCTGCTGTATATGGCCCCGGCAATGCTTTTGATGTTGGCCGCCCAGTGGTACGTTAAATCAACCTATAAAAAATGGGGCCAGATTCCTAGCCAAAGTGGTATCAGCGGTCTGGAAGCTGCCCAGAGAATTATCAGGACAGGAGGCTTGAAGGAAATGGCCATCCATCAAGTTCCAGGACAGCTAACGGATCATTACGATCCCCGAAAGACTGAATTGAGCCTTTCCGCCAATATATACCAGGGCAGTTCAGTGTCCTCGATGGCCATTGCGGCCCATGAACTTGGCCATGCCCAACAGGATCAAGAAGGGTATTTCCCCCTGCGGATCAGATCTATGCTCGTACCTGCTGTCAATATTGGATCGACCTTGGGATGGATCTTAATTATGGTCGGGCTGGTATTGAATGTGATAGGAATTGCCTGGTTGGGAGTTTTTGCCTTTTCAGGCGGAGCGATCTTCGCTCTGGCTACTCTTCCTGTCGAGTTGAACGCTTCCTCACGGGCCAAGGTTTTATTGAGAAACAGCGGCATTATCACTTCGCCCGAGGAAGAACGGGGAGTGAACCAGGTGCTTAACGCTGCTGCGCTGACGTACGTTGCGTCTCTTTTCACAGCAGTGATGCAGCTTCTTTACTGGATATCGATTGTCGCTGGTGGAAGAAGAAAACGGTAAAATATAAAAGGGACTTAGTCCCTTAAGAATCTATCATCTGACATTTTCTTATTTATCTTTCCCCGGCTACTTTCCAACCAGCCAATCCTCACTTCTTCTTGTTCGTCAAAGTCCGGCACATAGGGCTTGATGTCCAGTAGCGGAGTGTCATCCAAAATATCCAGATTTTCAACTTCGAGGATATTCCCTTCAATAGCCATCAGCTTCACAACTGAGATCCCAATCCCATTGGGTCGGCGGGGCGCCCTGGTAGCAAATACTCCATGCTTGACATCATCCAAAAATGGTTTGACCAACAAATCCGGCAATTTGGCCTGGTGGAAATAATACACTAAAATCACGTGAGAAAATTCCTCCAGGTCCTTAAGCCCTTCTTGAAAAGACAGGTCCAACACTACAGTGCCTTTTACCCCTGCTGCTGCCGCAGGTTGAATGGGCATTCCCGCCAGCTCCTGATGGGGGCTGCGAATAATACCGATCGGTTGAAAGGTTATCTCATCCTTAGCCATCAAATTTCTTCCTCATGCTGCCAATTGGGTGATCAATCTAACCCCCGCCTTATGTACCTGTCGGAAATTAGCGCCCTGCCCTACGGCAGCCAGGACGGCTGGGATATCCTCTACGATCGATCCCGCCAGCAAGTTCACTCCAAATTCCGCCATTACTGGGCTTAATGGTGTTGAAGGTCCCAGAATCAAAATATAAGCTTCCGGTTTACAGAGCTCCAATAGACCCGGGAGGGTATGGTTAATGAAAGTCATCCCGGTTATGGCAACTAGGTCTGCATCCGGAAGAACCTCCGGGGCTGCTGAGGCCGGCAGGTCATTTCCTGAGGGGTTCAGATCCAGCACAGTAAAATCTTCCAATTCGGTCCTGAGATGATCTGCAAATGGGAAATGCCCAATCAGAACTGCTTTTTTCCCCCGACCGTGCTCCTGAATGGCTCCTTCTGCATTCTGATCTACCCATCGGGAAGGGTCCTGTGGAAGTAACGCATTAATGGCAGCGCAGCCGACACTGCGTCTGAGAGGAATATCCGAATGGATCCAATCCGCCAATTCCAGGCCAGGTAGAGACGCCAGGTGGCCTGGGTCCGGGATGGTGGGCACACCAGTATGCGTATGATCAACCTCCAGTGTAGAGGCAAGGCCGCACTGAAGTCCGCCATCTTTTTCCACGACCACTGCAGTCCAATGTAATCCGACCCTCACTTCATGAACCGGGTGGACAGGCAGTTTTTTGATGATACTGGAATACATATTCACCTTCTACTATTGTGATTTATTTGGTTGAATCAATTATAATCCTCAAGAAACTAAATCTAAGAAGATCCGTATATAGAAAAGGGACAGAAATAACCTCAGAAAAGAGGAAAATAAAGGACATCAATCTTCTCAAAGGAGTTTGACCAAAATACCCCCTCACGGTATAATGTTTCGTCGGTAGTTGAGAATGAACTTTGAAGGAGTCACAAGAAAATGCCAAAACGGACCTATCAACCAAAAATCAGACGCCGGGCCCGAGTTCACGGGTTCCGAGCTCGTATGAAAACCAAAGGCGGACAAGACGTATTGAAGCGGCGTCGCCTGAAAGGCCGCTATACGCTTGCTCATACTAAAAATAATCACGTCAAGAACGTTAACTGGAATAGTTAACCCTGGCAAGACTAAGTTCCCGTGGAACGGAGATTTCGCCTAACAAGTTCAATTGAGATCCAGCGGGTGCGGCGGTCAGGTATATCCTACGCCCATCCGCTTCTCGTTTTGATATTACAAGCTGGGAATGATCCAAATTCCCGATTTGCAGTCACTGCAGGAAAATCCATCGGTAATGCAGTACAAAGGAACCGGGCCAAGCGTTTACTCCGGGCAGCATTAAGGGAAGTAATAACTACTTTCCCGCCTGGATACAGGGGAATCCTTATCGCCCGAAAACCGCTGGTTGACGCCACCTGCAGCCAAACGAGTGCAGTTTTGAAATCTCTGCTGAAAAAGGCTGGAATCGTTTCCAGCAACTAAAATGGATAACCAAATCAGTTTGGAACACCCTGAACACATTCATCCCACTCAAGATCCGAAATTACAGGATCTTGAAGTATCGGTTTGGACGATTCTTCGCTTTCCTATCCTGGCGATTATCCTACTATATCAAAAAACCCTCTCCAAGGCACTGCCTGGGAACACATGCCGGTTTTACCCGAGCTGTTCTCACTATACTTACCAAGCAATTTATAAGTATGGCGTCCTGAAGGGAGGATTAATGGGAACATGGCGTATTTTACGCTGTAATCCCTTTTCAGAGGGTGGATCTGACCCTGTAAAATAGATCAAGCATCAAAAGAAAACTATGATAAAAAATAAAAAAATCCTATTCATCATTATCCTGGCAGTTGTCGCCCTCACATTGGGTGCCTGTACTGGGCGGCGTGTTGTAGCGACCGGTTGGTCTGGCATTACTGTCAACGAGGAGACAGTTTATTTCTCCTACGGGCCGCATGCTTATGCGCTTAATCTTAAAAACGGCGCCCAGCAGTGGCAATTCCCGGCTGAACCGATCAACAGTGTTGATTTTTACGCCGCACCCGTACTGGCAGACGAAAACAGTCAGCTGCTGGTTGCTGGTTATGACAGCGTTTTATACAGCGTGAACCCGGTTAATGGATCAGAAAACTGGTCCTTTTTGGCTGCTGAAAACCGCTATGTCGCTCCCCCCCTGGCTACAGAGGATGGAATCTTCGCTGCCAATTCGGATAACAGCCTTTACGCACTGGATTATGACGGCCTACTGCAGTGGGAATTTGAAACCGAAGACCCGCTCTGGGCTTCGCCGATCTGGTCAGAAAATTGCGGCTGTATCTACCAGGTATCCATGGATCACTATTTATATGCTATCAATCCAGAAAATGGAAAGTTGGTCTGGAAATCCGAAGACTTGGGCGGCCCGATCGTCAACAATCCTTCCATTTCCGAAGATGGCCTGATCTTGCTTGCCACTTTTAATAACGAAGTCATTGCCCTCGATGAAGAAAGCCAGCAAGTTGAATGGCGTTTTCAGACATCTGACTGGGCCTGGGCTACACCAGTGATTGATGGTGATCAGGTCTATGCCAGCGACATATCTGGCACTTTTTACACACTCGATCTGCACAGCGGTGAATTATTATGGCAGGTCCAACCAGGTGGTGGGATCTACTCCTCCCCGTTGGTGCAAGATGGAATGGTCTACTTCTCAACTGATACTAGCAGTCTGGTGGTTATCAGCCAGGAAGGTGTACTTCAGCGCAATCAACCTGTAGATGGAAAATTGTATGCCAGTCCTGTAGGTGCAGGAGACAAAGTACTCCTGGCACCCTCAGAAGCAGAATATTTCCTGGTAGCGCTCAGCGAAAGCGGCGTTCAGGTTTGGGGTTATCCCCCACCCAAATAATTAGTCTTAGTCGGATAGTCCTGACTTTAGAATCAAAATAGGAAAAAAACTATGTGGGATGCCTTTATTAGCTTAATGATTAACGTAATGCTCTTCATTTACAACCTGATTGGGCAAAACTTTGGCTGGGCCATCATAATCTTCACCGTCCTGGTGAGATTAGTGACCTATCCGCTGACAGCTAAACAAATGAAAAGCAGCAAAGCCATGCAAGATCTTCAAAGTTCCAAAGAATGGAACGATATGCAGGCCAAGTACAAAAATGATAAAGAAGGCCTAGCTCAGAAGCAGATGGAGATTTACAAGGAAAAGGGCATCAGCCCCTTTGGCTCCTGTCTTCCCTTATTGGTCCAGTTCCCGGTCATCATTGGTCTTTATCAGGCAATCATCCGGACTCTGGCGGTGACCCCGATCCAGCTGGTGAATCTGTCGAAACATATTACCGACGGTGCCAACTTGATTCCCATCAACAGCCAATTCTGGTGGATGGAGCTCAGTGAACCGGAACGATTGCCCATCCTGGGTGTCGCAGTCCCTGTCCTAGCCATCCTGGTTCTGATCACCTCCTATATTCAGACCAAAATGGTCACCCCCACCGGCGGCGCAGGGGATAACGCCCAGGGCGCACAAATGACCCAGGCAATGACCCTCTATATGCCTTTCTTTATGGGATACCTGGCAATGACTTTTGCCTCTGGCCTGGCGCTGTACTTCATAGCCACCAACCTGGCAACTATTGCTCAATATGTAATCACTGGGCAGGCAAATTTCAAGAACATACTCCCTAAACTACCAAATTTTAGCCAGCTCGGTAAAAAATAATCATCGGAGAAGGCTTATGAAGAACAATCGCGCAACCCTGGAAGTTATAGCTCAAAGCGTCGAAGAAGCCATCGAAAAGGGTTTATCAGATCTGGGTTTACCTCGTGACGCTGTCGAGATCGATATTTTGGATGAAGGTGGATCCGGTATCCTCGGCTTTGGCTCACGCCAAGCCCGTGTGCGAATATCTATCTTAGGACAAGGTGATGATCAGGAACTGGAAGAGGTTCAAGCGCCTGTAAAGGAACCAAATACAGATCAGACTTTAAACCTGGTTGAAGAAATCGTATCCGAGCTGCTGGAAAAGATGAACCTAGAAGCATCTGTAGAAGCCAAGTACGGTGAAGAGAGCGACAAATTACCTCATACTCCTATCCTGGTAGATATCACTGGCAATGATCTGAGTGTTTTGATCGGTCGGCGCGCAAAAACACTCAACGCACTGCAGTACATCACTCGCTTGATCCTGGGAAAAGAACTCGAACACGGCATCCCCCTCAGCATCGATGTGGAAGGTTACCGCGAACGTAGAGAACAGCAGGTTCGCCAATTAGCCCGTCGGGTTGCAGATCAGGTAGCCGATAATAAACGGGAACAAGCCTTGGAACCCATGCCGCCCAATGAACGGCGATTTGCCCACCTGGAGCTGCAAGATGAACCCCTGGTGTACACAGAGAGTGTAGGTCAGGATCCTTATCGGAAGGTAGTGATCCATCCGAGTGAGTAAGAAAAAAATAGATTTCATCTCCCCGGCATCAATGCCGGGGCTAAGAATAACGCCCCCTCTGGGGGCTTTTTTTTATTGGCTATATTCCCCTATCAGGTATAATTCAGCCATGAACCGCCCAGCTCCTGATTATCTAATTTTCGGACATATCACCGAGGATCTGGTGGAAGATGGTACCCGTTTAGGTGGAACAGCCATTTTCAGTTCAATACTCGCCCGGCGATTAGGGCTGGATGTTACCCTGGTCACCTCATATGACACCGATCTTGATCTGGAGGTCCTGGACGGAATTCAGATCATAAATCAAAAAGGGCAAGGAACTACGACCTTTAAAAACAGATACGGGGCAACAGGCAGGACCCAATACCTGGTGGATAGAGCAAAGAGTCTGGATCCCTCCCTGATACCGGACAGTTTCCAGAGGGCAAAGATAGTTCATCTGGCTCCAGTCGCCAGAGAAATAGATTTAAGAGCCGGGAGAAAGTTCCCAAATTCTTCAGTGGCTTATTCTTTACAAGGATTGCTGCGGGATTGGGATGATGCAGGGTTAGTTCATCCAGCTCCCCTTCCAGAACTGGACCAGGATGGACCATTGGACGGGACCGCATTCCTGAGTATCGAGGATCTTGGTTTTGACAGGTCAGGCCTTGATTCAATCCGGGGTTTATTTCTGGATCTCGTCCTCACAACTGGAAAACTAGGGGCAGAGCTCTATACCAATAATGAAATGCAGCTAGTCCCCACGAAACCTGCCCGGGAAGTGGATCCAACCGGTGCTGGTGATATATTTGCAGCAGCATTTATAATAGCGAAGAGTATCTTTGGTAAATCTCTCCATGATTCTGCCCGCTTCGCAAATGCTCTGGCTGGGATATCAATCACCCGTCCAGGCAAAGATGGCATACCAACTGTAGAAGAGATTACTGAATTACAAAAGGTTTATTAATTTATGGGATTTATCTATACCATTGCCAACCAAAAAGGCGGCGTAGGCAAAACCACTTCAACCATTAACCTGGGTGCATACCTGGCCTACTACGGAATGAACGTCCTGTTGGTGGATGTCGATCCTCAATCCAATGCCACTTCTTCAGTTGGCATCGATAAACAAGCAGTAAGGGGTGGCACTTACCAGGCTTTGTTGGAAGATGGAAATATCCGGGATTATATTCTGCGCAATCCCAAGCTCAAATTGTCCATCCTTCCAGCTTCACCTGACTTAGCTGGTGCTGAAATAGAACTGGTGAATGAAGTCGGGCGGGAAACTCTTCTTAAAAGAAAGCTGCTTCCCTTGGCAGAAGACTATGATTACATACTGATCGACTGCCCCCCTTCGTTGGGTTTATTAACCCTGAATGGCCTGGTGGCAGCAGTAGACGGCATCCTGATCCCGGTCCAATGTGAGTACCTGGCCATGGAGGGATTGGGTGACCTGGTCGCCACCATCGAAAGGGTCCGGCGGGTGATCTCTCCTGACTTGACCGTCCGAGGTGTGATCCTGACCATGTTCGATTCTCGAACTAACCTGGCCAATGATGTAGTTGAGGAAGTGAAAAAACACTTCGAAGACAAGGTGTTTGATTCCATTGTGCCTCGCAGCGTTCGTCTAGCGGAAGCACCCTCATATGGAATCCCCATCTCACTTTATTCACCTGGATCGATCGGGGCAAAAGCTTACCAGGAACTGGCCAAAGAACTACTACTAGGAGATGGCCATCAATTACCTGCGGTATAATTGGAACTAGCTAATTAATCCACCAAAATAAGTAATTTGTGAGTAAATAAAATCTATGGCAGCCAAACGACCCGGTCTCGGAAAAGGCCTTGACGCACTCATTCCCTCACATCCAGAAGGTGAAATCCTGGAAGAATTTGGCGGAGTACTGGAAGTACCGCTAGCTTTGATCTCCGCCAATCCCCACCAGCCCAGAAGATCTTTTGACGAGGATAAACTAAAAGAACTGGCTGCTTCCATCAAAGAACACGGCATTATCCAACCGCTGGTGCTTTCTACCCAAGACGTGGATGAAGAACAAAAATATTCTCTGATCGCTGGTGAACGGCGTTTACGGGCTGCCCATCTGGCAGGCCTGAAAACCGTCCCAGCTGTATTAAGGGAAGCAGATAGCCAAGACCACCTGCTCCTGGCATTAATTGAGAACGTACAGCGAGCAGACCTTAATCCTCTTGAAACCGCTACCGCGTATCAAAGCCTGGCTGTAGAATTTTCACTCTCCCATCAGGAGATCGGAAAACGGGTTGGAAAAAGCCGCACTGCGGTAACTAATACTCTGCGTCTTTTGGATTTGCCCGATGTGGTCCAGCAAGCAGTCCGAAAAAGCCAGATCAGCATGGGCCATGCCCGGGCTCTTCTGGCTTTGCCTACGATTAAAGGGCAGAGCGCTGCTTTGCAAACCATCCTGAACCAGGATCTTAATGTCCGCCAAACAGAATCACTGGTGACCCGGCTAAAAGGCACAAAAAAAACCAAACCGCCCAAAAAAGATTCCAAATCCCCCGAATTAAAAGCCCTGGAAGAAGATCTGCAGTCCGCTTTAGGGACCAAGGTTCGCATCACCCGCTCTAAAAAAGGAGCCGGGACGATCACGGTCCACTATTACACGGATGAAGAACTGAATACCCTGATGGATCAACTCCTCAAAAAGTAATTATTTCAAATATCATATTCCGGAGATCGGTATGGATTCTTTAACCCTGATCAATGCCCGCATATTCACCATGGATGCAGGCTCTGCTGAGGTTTCCGGACTGGTCATCGAAAATGGCAGCATCAGCCACATACTCACTGGAACAGAAGGGCAGGAACCCCCTTCCCGGGGTAATTTCTTGGACCTCGGCGGCAGAATCATCCTACCTGGATTAATTGACAGCCACCTTCATTTGCGAAAGTACGCTGAAACCCTGACAAAGATCAACTGTGAAACAAAAACTAAAGCAGATTGTTTGGAAAGGGTCCGAGAGAGAGCACTAACCACTCCTCCCGGGGAATGGATCCTGGGACACGGCTGGAATCATAACAGCTGGCTGGATGGATATGGGACTGCCGGTGAGTTAGATCAGGTCGCGCCTGACCATCCGGTTTATCTGACGGGGAAATCACTTCATGTTTCCTGGGCCAACTCCAAAGCATTGTCTTTAGCCGGGATCGAAGAAAGAACACAAGATCCTCCGGGCGGTGTCCTGCAGCGGGACGCTGATGGAACCCCAACCGGAATCCTCTTCGAAGAAGCCGTAAAGCTAATTGAGGGGATCATCCCGATACCCAGAGTAGAACAGGTCGCTTCTTCCATTCTGAAAGCCCAGGATTCCCTCTGGAAAATGGGTCTCACGGGAGTGCATGATTTCGATCGGGAATTATGCATCCAGGCGCTTCAGTTATTAACTCAAGATGGTCTGCTTCATCTCCGAGTCCAAAAAAGTATCCCGAGTGAATTCCTGGACAAGGCCATCCAGCTGGGATACAAGACTGGTGAGGGGAATGACTGGCTCTGGTTCGGCGGTGTGAAAGATTTCATGGACGGCGCACTTGGCCCCCAGACAGCAGCGATGCTGGAGCCATATCAAGGCTCTAGGGAACTGGGCATGCTGCTTAAATCAGAAGATGAGATCATACAACTGGGACAGAAAGCCGCCGATCATGGTTTGTCACTTTCCATTCATGCGATTGGAGACCTGGCAAACCGAACGCTGATAAATGCCCTGGAAGATATTCGCTCTTATGAAAAGGTTTCCGGGCTGGATCCTCTACCCCACCGGATCGAGCATGTTCAAATAATTGATCCAGCGGACATGCCGAGGTTGGCAGAACTAGATATCATCGCCTCCATGCAGCCTATCCATGCTACCTCGGATATGGAAATGGCAGCCGCCTACTGGGGAGAACGCACCGCCTTCGCTTATGCTCCAAAAGCCCAATTCGATCAGGGAGCACTGGTGATCTTTGGGAGCGATGCCCCGGTCGAAAGCCCCAACCCCTGGTTTGGTATACATGCCGCAGTGACAAGGCGGCGGATTGACGGCGCTCCCGGACTAGATGGCTGGCACCCGGAAGAGAGGGTATCACTTCATCAGGCCCTGGCAGCTTTTACTGTGAACCCTGCCCGGGCAGCCGGGAAAAAGAAGTCGCAGGGAAAACTCGCTCCAGGATACTGGGCAGACCTGATCGTGCTCGATAAGGACCCTTATAAGTGTCCCACTGATGATCTGCCGGGAATCCAACCCCAGGGCACGATGGTTGCTGGCAAATGGGTCTATCGCAATTTCTGATAAATTTTGTGGTGATTTTTTTATCAAGAAGACGGAATTCCTGAGGAAATAAAAGATAGTTTAAAAATCATCACTGATGGGAAAAGAAGCAGATGGGAGACCGAGGACTGAAGACCGGTGGAGGCTGAAGCCTCAGATCTAAGACCGGGGACGGAGGACGGAATAATCTACGATGTCATCCTGGCCCCGAGCACTTCGCTGCGCTCAGCATAAACTCCGCCGAGGGGAAAGGATCCATATTCAGCACCAATACCTAAACCAGAATCTTTTCTAATACAATCTGTCCTCACAGCCTTCTCAATATGGATTCTTCCATTTCGCTCCGCTCAATGTCAGAATGACAATTGCTAATTAATTATAAAAACACCTCCTACAAAGAATTCGTATGGAGGTGTTTTGTCTTGGGTTTCTTAACTCAATTGTTCCGGAGAAAACTTACCAGCTACAAGTGTTTAATATAAATCCTGCGGCGTCTATGCTGACGGGTGTCGAAATATCTCCACTGCGACCAGACTTTCTGATTGCTCTCCAGCTGGGGATTGACGTGAACGGTTTTCACACCATGTTTTTTGGTGGCTTCAAATATGCTGACCATCATCAACGCATTCACGCCCTTGCCCTGTAATCTAGGAATAACTGCCCCAAGGTAAGTATCGATCGTATCAAACTTGTTCAACGCTAGCAGCAAATGCACAAAACCGAAGGGGAAGAGCTGGCCGCGAGCCTTCTGAATCGCTCTGGACAGGGAAGGCATGGCTATCGTGAAGCCAACCATCTTTCCGTTTTCGTCCAGCACAACCGGTACCAGGTCCGGGACCACAAAACCAAAATACTGCTTTACATAGGCTTCCCGTTGTTTAGCGGTCAGGTGAACTACGCCATATAAGTGGCTATAGGTTTCATTGATCACCTCAAATAACTCCGGGGCATATTTCAATAATTCATTTTTGTTTTTTGCTACAAAAACCTGGAGTTTATAACGCTTTTTAACAAGTCCAGCTATCCGGACGATCTTCTCATCCAGCTCATCTGGCATTGTAACTAAGTGTTCATACCAGTCGACGGCTTTGCCGTATCCCAGCCGTTCCATGTGTTTGTGATAATATGGCGGATCGTGCCGGGTTGCCAGTGTGGCCAGTTCGTCAAATCCCTCAACGAGCATACCTTCTCGGTCAAGATCTGTGAATCCCAGGGGGCCGTGCACTGCTGTACAGCCCAATTCAGCTGCCCATAACTCCACTTTATCCATCAAAGCATCGACAACAATAGGATCGTCAATGAAGTCGATCCAGCCAAAACGCATATAGTCCTCACCCCAGGTCTCTGTGTGCAATTTGTTGTAGATCGCCGCCACCCGGCCAACAATCTTATCTCCGTCATATGCCAGGTAGTAATGGGCCTGACAGTGGTTAAAAGCCGAGTTTTTATCCCAGTGCAGGTTATTCATCTCATCAAAATCCAGGGCCGGCACCCAGGCGTTATTTTCCCTGGGGATGGAATGTGGAAAACGGATGAATTTCTTTAACTCACGGGTTGTAGTGATTTCTTTGACCTGAATACTCATACTCACTCCACCTATCAGAGGCAAATATTAATTATTATTAATCAACAGCTCAAGGATTATAACTGAATTAACAGAAGAAGGTTGCGTTGTAGAACTATATAAAAACCGTGGGATTAAGTCTATAATAAAATTTAGACTCCAGAGAGGTTAGTGATGGAAATCATCAAAAAATCCCTTATGCAATGGGGCGAAGCCATGCAGCTGACTATGGAAAATCGCTCCCTGTTTTATTCGCCGGTGCTCAAACATTGGCGTGTTAAAAAGTGGACTGGCAAAGATGCCAGGAGTTTTATTTATGAGGGCGGCAATTTCGATGAGGCATTTGAAATTTTCATGGGAACTCACGGAGTCAGTCCTTCCATAGCCTATGATGGGGATGATTAGCACGGGAGACGGAAGATCGAGGAAAAATTTTTAATTGGAACTATAAAGAAAGTCAAACAATAGAGGATTTAAGATGACAGAAGAATACAAGATCGTTTATGACGAAAAACCTGAAGACAGCGCTTGGGGCATCGTTGGACATGGGGTTTCCAGCTTCAATAAAGAACAAGCTGGGGATAACAAATTCCAGCGGTTATGTTACTTACTCAAGGACGCTGATGAGGAAGTTGTAGGTGGAGTGATCGCCGAAATCTATTGGAATTGGTTGTATATCGACCTGCTGTGGGTCAAGGAAGAGCTCCGCAACCAGGGGTACGGAAAAAGACTGATGTCCCGGACCGAAGAAGAAGCCCGCCAGTTGGGTGCCAAAAACGCCTACCTGGATACTTTTAGTTTCCAGGCCCCGGGGTTCTACGAAAACCTGGGATATAGATCCTTTGGCGAACTGCCGGACTTCCCTGAAGGCCAACAAAGATACTTTATGAAAAAACAGCTCTAAAAAAAGCTGCTGGACGTGAGTTAAGAACTTATCTAAACCATTAATCAAAACACCCCTTTCAATGTTTTGAAAGGGGTGTATCTATATCAGCTCTTGGATCTAATCAACCGGATAGAAGATCAAGTCATACGGCGTTAAACGCCCAGGCAAACTGCGGTCCATCTTCCTTATTCGCCCAGTACATGGGTCAGAAATCGTGAAAAATTTCAGGGTGCCGTCTTCCTTCATTTCAGCAAGATAATGTCCCGTATCACCCAGGCAGAGAGCGTAATTAGTGGCTGAGATCTGATCATCCTCAAAAGTTAACATCCAACTGTCAGTCGATCCTTTCTCCATGTCTTCCGAGGAGGTAGCGACCCGGAACATACCTTCCGGAGAGACCACTGCCACAAAAATGCCCAGATCCGCAGATGCGACCCAGGTACCGACAATCTCATTGATATCAGACACATACTAGTGATATTTTGGGTGTAGTAAAAAAGGGGGTTATCAAAACGAGATGGGTAGCCAAAATATAGTTGACATATACCTATCGGCCCAACAACTGAAGTTGTGGGCTGATATAAGTAAGTCTCACCTCGGTGAGACTTGTGATTTCCAGCCCACGGGTTTCGCCGTTGGGCTTGGGACAAGATTAAAGTCCTTAAATCCAGGAGATTGCTTCGGGTGCTTCGCACCCTCGCAATGACACTGTCTTCTGTCTTCGGTCCCCTGTCTGATCCCCCGCCCTGCGATAAATCACAGGGCTAAAAACTGCGCCCTCTGAAGAGGGCTTTATTATCTTTCTGGGCGCGCCGGATTGTCATTCTGACATTGAGCAGAGCGGAATAGAAGAATCCATATTGATAAGGCTATAAAGACATACTATATTGGATATAGTATTGGCCTGGTATATTGATTCTGAATATGGATCCTTCACTCCGTTCAGGATGACAGAGTAGATTATTCCGTCATCCGTCTCCTGTCCCCCGTCGGTCGCGTAGCGACCAATCCCCCCCGCCCTGCGATAAATCACAGGGCTAAAAACTGCGCCCTCTGAAGAGGGCTTTATTATCTTTCTGGGCGCGCCGGATTGTCATTCTGACATTGAGCACAACGAAATGGAAGAATCCATATGGAGATGGCTTTGAAGAAGGAGTGTATTGGACATGGTATTGGTCTGGGAGAATTGGTTCTGAAAGTGGATCCTTCCCCTTCCCCCTCGACATTGCTCGGTGTCAGGGTCAGGATGACATTATTGTAAAACCCACCGTTCTCTGAAACCAAATCGACTTACTATTTACCACTTACTACTTACTCTTTCAGCCTCCTTACATCCCCTTCCCTAACCGTAACACCATCAGCATCCAGCCACTCCAAAAAGGCCAGCATGTATTTCCGGCTGCTGCCGAACATATCCCTGGTCTGAGCTACTGTGATCGGGCCATCTTTAGTGATCTTCTTCTTCAGTTTCTCAACCATTGATTGATAGGCGTCCGGAGTGAATACCACCTCATTGGACAAATGTTTGAGTTCATTCAAAGCTATCAGGGCGTTATATAGGTCCTCGCCGATGGAATCTTTGCAATCTGCCACTGACGGTGGTTGGGTTGGATTGGCAGCGAATTGATCCAGCAAGCCTTTGGTCAATTTATTCTGCTCTGCTGAAAGTCGAATTTCAAAATCCAGATTCTTGATATTAGGACCAGTCTGTATAACATTCCCGGCTGTTATCAACCCCTCAACAGCTACTTTAAAGACATTATCCGCCAGTTTGGATTGGCTTTTGAGCTCTTCCAGTGCCATTCCTACTTTCATGGGATATTTCTGATGATAATCTTCGATCCGGGAATCCAATCCTGACAGAGTGCTTTCCCAGGTGCTTTTGAGAGTGAGGAACTTTTTACTTTTCTTTCCTAATTCCAGGGCAATGCCATCCTCGATCAGCTTATCCATGATCTCCCTGGCCGCA
>CAYORF010000042.1:0-20951 GCA_964406305.1 uncultured Anaerolineales bacterium
GTTACATCCTCTGCCAGGGCCGGCTGGGGGATATCGACGGAGAATTGAGAGGTAATCATGAAAAACACTTTGCGGTTTTCAATCCTGGTAATCCTCTTGACTTTATTGGTGGGTTTTCTTCCCTCCGCAGCTCATGCCGGCCCAAGCGCTCAGTCTGAACCTGAAAATCCTGTCCTCTCACTGATTAGAAATAATCCATGTAATGGCGGTGTTGAGGTTTCAGCAGGGGGTGGACGAGATGCCTATTACTGCCCTGGGTGGAGGGGAGCTCAGGGGATGATCGATGCTCCAGTTAAAAGTTGGGCAACATCGCCGGATTATCCACTGGTAGGAGTGCCCTTTAGGATTGGCATTGGGGTCGATCAGGCATCCTTGCGAGCTCAATTTCCCGCGCACGATATCACTTTCCCTGGTGAGATCCGCTTCTTTGGTTACAGGACCGAGATCCGGCTTGTGCCAGATACTCCAGATTCTTGGTTCTTTAATGGGAAATACAACGGCATCATTAGTTCTGAAATTGGCGGTTCCATTTCCTATGGGCCAGAAAACATTAGGTCTGATAGATTTGGTGCTGAACTAATTGTTCCCTCATTTTATGGGGACCCTGATGTTACCGGTGCTCCCGCAAGTCACCCCGATTCCTTTTACTATCCATCCTCGGGTGATGGAAATATTAAAGACTCAGTATTCTTTGCCGGCTACTCCAGCAGCTCCTCATACCATGCTAAAAACCCTACCACTTATAAGGGTGAGCCCGCGTTCCGCCTCGAAGTTACTTCTCGTTACGAAGTACTGGCCAGCGCAAGCTGGGACTCTTACCAAGAATGGGAAAGGGTAAAGGTTGGCGAAAAGACCGAATGCAGACCGGGACTGGACAACGCCGGTGCTATGGAGTGTATGGCAATCGTCGGTGGATGGTGGCAGCCGGGGCACTATGTAACCACCGATATCTATAACTATCAATGGGGGGCTGCTCATCCTGCCGGCAGTACAGACTGGGTCACAGTAGATGTAATTGACACCAATGTTGTAGCCTGGCCGGACGGGTCGATCCATGATCACATACCAATACTGATTTACCAAGCACAACCGATTTTACAAAAGCCCTAAGGATACACCACGTGAACAAATACAGCATTATTCTGACGATCCTCGTGATCGCCCCCATTACCCCTGCGCCTATTCATGTGGCTCGGATCCTTCTAGGAGGAAGAAATGGACTATCTTACTAGAAATAAGATATCTCGCCTAATTGTTATCACGTCAACATTATTCTTGTTTTCATCTTGCTTGTTGTCCAATTTTGGATCCAAATTTCTGGCTCCTGGCAGAAGCTTGAGATCTGCTGTTCCTCAGTATCCTTCCTCCCAAAAAATAGAGATAGAACCAACCGATCTGGAACAGATCATCATTGATTTGCCCGGGGAGGATTACCTCCAATATTATTCGCGAACCGATATCGCGTGGACAGAAGACTCAATCGCCGATGTGCTTTTTGATTATCCTGAAATACTGGCCGATGATAATTGGAGTAGTGATCACGTCTGGGAAGCTCACTACCGTTATATGTGGAGCGAATGGGAAAAGGAGAATCTAAATCTATCATTAATGCTCTTGTACGATCTAGACAGTGAAGGTATTGGTATTCTGAATAGCTCTTATGGAATAGAAGGAATAGAGCCTGGAGGAACCCTGATCATAACCCATGTCGTGGATCTTTCACAAGCGGCACAAAAGACACCAGATAAAGCCAGTGAAGAAATAGTTCCTCCTACAATTACAGTATCTGATATTCAGTCCGTCGCCACCTCATCTATTGCAGGCGATCCAACCATTTGGGTGTTCTTGCCATCAGGGGAGATTGCACAAAGCGATGATCATGGCAAATCATGGTCAAAGATCTTTGAGCCTTTGGACACCGGCTGGGGTTACATCACCAGCGCCGGACCAGACGTACAGTTTACTAAATCAAAGCAGGGGTTATTTGTCAAATATGACGATATAGGCGCTTTCCCTAACCTCTGGTACGCCGAATCAACCACATGGCATGAAGTTTCGTTGCCAGAAGGATCTTCATCTGTTGCAGTTGCCCAAGACGGTAGTGGCCGAGTTATTGCTGTTGGAGCAAATCCTAAAGGGAAGGAAAACGCCTGGATACTGGAGTCTCCATATGGAGATTGGAGATCAATTACATGTGAAATAGACAACTGGACAGATATCTATCTGGTTGAATGGTTTCCCGAATATGGGATTGTTGGAATCAACAACGAGGACACCATATTGCACGCAGGTGAAAACTATCAGTGGGAAATAATGGGAACACATGGATCATTTTTGGTCCGTCCAGGTTTTTGGGTTGCAGCGGATGACAACATATATATCCATGGTGGCATGGATAAAGAATTCCGTTGGAACGGGGAAAGCTGGGATGTTTTTGAAAATAGCTTCTATGAAACCTTAGGCACGCTTCCTGGCGTAGCGGATTTTGGGACAGGACCTGGAAATAATGTATATCGATCAGAAGATGCAGGGATGACCTTAGACGTCGTCGATGTTCCTGATATGCCCGAAAGGGTCGCTGTCTTGGGGCTGGCTGTATCAGGCGATGATATTGTTTATCTGGTTACTGAAGCAGGATTTTACATGTCAAAAGATGCGGGGAATACCTGGGTGCTGCTTATACAAAATTGATCCTTTTGAAAAGAAAAAAGGGGCCGAAGGCCCTGTAAATCCCACCGGTCTTTGTGGAAGGTAGTTCACTCCCATGTAGAAGGTTGCCAGGGATTAATGACACGGATGTCTATATTGGAGAAGTCGGACATGTTTCGAGTAACCAGCGCATACCCCGTTTCAATGGCCGTGGCAGCAGTCCTGGAATTTTAGCGCCTGGTAGAAGAAAAGGTTGGATTTCTTTTGCAGCAAAAAGCGGCACTGCATCCTAAAATTAACGAGATTTAACGCAATTTAACGCGATCACAGGGGGTGGGAAGAAAAATGGTCCGAAAATTAACGCATTTTGTACACGGTTTAACGCATTTTATCGTTGATTAGAATGTTTCATAATGCTAAATTTGTAATAGAAATTGGTTCATCTATTTGAGGATCTCACACAAGGAGAGACCGCAACTGGCTGATAATCCAAACACAGCCCCTTTTTCAAAAACACCAAGGAAGCTACCGGTGAAAAAGTCTTACGTCGTTACACTGATCCTGGCAATCGCTCTTCTAAGTCCTGCGCCTGTTCGGGCTGATGGAATAGATAATCTATACAGCCAGAGCGCTGATATGGCAGAGGTTATCATTGCCGGGATCTCAATTGTATTCGGTGTCGGGTTCTTGATCAACCTCTCACGGGCCCAGCTGGCACGCGGCACTGGTGACCATTTGGGTTACTCCCGAGCGCTGCAGCAGGGAATCGGCATGGTAATCCTACTAGCTCTCTCTGCCAACACAGAGCTTATTGCAAAGGGTTTATATGCTATTGGATCAGGAATTGACGCCGACCCCGGGTCTTCTGCGCTCGTGACTGATATTTGGGAAGAACTGGCAAAGTTCTTTTCTGCAGCGATCCTCGGTGGGGCAGGGGTGTACACCACAGTTTCGGCCATCGGATCTGGATTAGCTGGCAATTTTTCCACAATCGTTGGATCGCCATCGGGTCTTTCCAGCACGATCTCTAATGGTATCGTCCTGGTCGGGGGCGGGATCTTGACCCTGATGTCGATCTTGATCGCAAACAGTGTCATTTCAATAATATTTTAGAAGTACAGTCGTAACATCCAGGTTAGGAGTAGAAGGAGCTAATTATGAACATCAACAAACATGCAAGAATCATCCTCTTGATCATACTGACAGTTTCTCTGGTTTTCCCTTCCACGGCTTTTGCTCGCGGGAATGGCGATGGCGGCGATACTGGAGAAGCGCTGACCGCACTTGAGGACACCTTCAAAGACCTGGGTGTTCTGGCCATCAAGTTCATGTACACATTGAGCTTCATCGTTGTCCTCGTCGGCGGAGTAAAGAATGGGTTTGCGATCAACCTGGCCCAGCAAATGGGGGTGGCCGGCATGGCTTCCCGCCAAACATGGAACCTTGTCATGGGCATCCTCATGTTCGTGCTATTCCTGGCTACACTGCCTCTTCTCAATATGGTGATCGACAATGTATCCCACCTGGTCCCTCAGAATATAGATATCCGTACCCCTAATTGGTAGGCAAGTTCATTTTTTCCTTGCTCAATGGGAAGCAAAATGAAGAAATATAAATTTCTGAACATACTCGCAATAGCACTATTGACCGCAGGGTTGTTGGCTGCTGTTGTTTATGACGTCAGCGCTTCTCCTGGCGCAGGCCCTTATGAACCGCCAAATGAAACACCAGCACCACCAAAGCCTCCTAGTGATGGAGATGGCGAGGGCGACGCCGGGGATGCCGGAGACTCATCTGATACAAAGAAAGAGGGTGGGGTAGTCACCTGGATCAAGAAAATTGTTTTTGATTCATCAACGATGAAAGATGCGATTGTCACTGCGATCAATTTCATCTTCTACGGCGGAACAGTCAGCCTGACAGCTGAGTCAAACCCTTTGTATATATTAGGAAAAGATATTTCAGAACTTGTCTTTCATTCCACTGAATTGAAGGATATTCGCAAAACGTCCTGGATCCAACTCAGGAACGTCGCGTTCGCTTTGCTCCCGCTTATTGCTGCTTTAACTATTTGGGCGTCAATGAAAGAAGGCCTATATTCCGTAACAGGTTACGCAAACACTTTTGAAGCTATCGCTGAGTTCTTTGTTTCCATTGGGTTGGCACTAGCCTCGTATTGGTTGATGGAACAATCTATCAACCTGGTCAAGATCTTGTCTACGGCCATCTCTGACTCGATGGGCACGAATATTACAATGGACGTTTGGCAAGGGATGCTGCATAAGAATACTTTTCTGCTTACATCGGGGGCAGGCACAGGTATTATGTCCATGGTATTGAGCATTATCTCCTTCTGTGTAGCGTTGGCCTATATTTTTTCTGTCGTTTTTGCATTCCTGGCACGTGAAGTGGTTATCTTATTAACGGTTGCGTTGGCGCCCCTTATGATTATTCTGGGGACCGTCCGTCCTCTGGCGTGGCTCAGATCACTATGGGCCAAGGCATTCATAGTTTTCCTTTTATTGCTTCCTGTCAATGTGCTAGTTATGGGCATCTCTTTTAAATTGTGGGCATCTGTCGCTGATATATCAACTCAAAAAGCAGCGACTTTCCTCCAGTTAGCTATTATGATTGGCGTTTTGAGCGTTCTTGTTGCCTTGAACGGAACTGTGGGAAAAATGGTTTTCGGAGCCGCAGTGGAAGCAACTAAGAAAATTGGTACGTCAGTCTTGTCTGCAGGGGCGTTCGTGGCCACAGGCATCGCCACAGGAGGTTTGAGCGCTGCTGGTACTGCCGCTGGGGGAACTGCAGCTACTACTGGGGGAACTTTAGCTCCAACAACCGGTAGTGGAGGGGGGCTTGGTGTAACTGCAGGTAGTTTATCCGGTGCCGGCGCTGTCACCAATACAAGTAAGTTGAACGCCACGATCGGAAGCATTCTGAGCTCTTCTAGAAACCCCATAGCCAGATCCGCCGGTCAGGGAATGAGGGCGGGGAGCGCGCTTAAGGACCATAGGACCCAGAAAGCTCTATCTTCTCCAAGTCTCCCATATCAATCCGCCCCACTCAACCTCGACGGAAAGTCAATGCCGGGACGTGAAAAGGCTTTCAACGATGTAACAGATATGTTCGCAACAGAAAAGCAGCGCATGTCACTTGGCGGGAAGGAATACGACGTTTTGGAAGCCGAGACCAAGATTGGAATGGATACAGCCGAATCCACCCTCGTTGCCGTAAGGAACGCAGGCGGTTCAGAGGTAGATTACATCCGCGAAAAAGGACACTTACATGCAGGTAATTCTTCTGTTACTGAGGCTTTTCGGGATTATTATCGTGCAGAAGGAAGCACTTTTGCCTTAGGTGATAAAAGCAAGTTCAAGGCCCATGATATCAGCAAAAATTATCCCAACAGCCAACGGTGGCATCACCGTGATTTTGCAGTAGGGCACATGATCGTGCAAGGAGAACAACGACACATGATGGCTGAAGGAGGCAAAGCATTAGAAGGTACTCCAGATCTCGTAAGGCGTACCTCTCTCGCAGTAGCCTCCAGGCGCCTGACAGGTGCGAGCTCTTATGACGATATTATGCAAAGTGCTGCCCAGAACGGAAACCTGAATAATTGGATCAATGATACTTTAGGACAAAGCAAATGACAGAACATCAGGTACCCCCTTATTTTGATCTTGAAAACAGTAGTGTTGTATCCCTGGTTGGCGTAGGTATGCGGGAGATCCTCATTGTAGGAAGTGGATTGGTGTTAGGCATTATTGCCGGCGTCGCAATACCCGCGGGTTGGCCAGTAAAAATCGCGATCGGCACACTGGCTGCCGGTTTTGGATACTGGCTAGCTATTGCCAGGGAACCAGGAAGTGGTCGGAAATTTGAAGACATATTCAAAGATATGCTGCGGTTCCGCAGAAGGCCGAGAGTTTATCAAAGAGATTATGTTCCCGGTCCAGAAGAAGGGGATATGTTTTCAGCACAGGATCTGTATGAAAGCCAAGTCCCGGATTCTGCTGCTGACTGGGCGGTTGCTCAGCTGCCTGACTACGGGACTCTGCCGGCAACTACAGATTGGTTCAAGATCCGGTCTATGCCCCTCACGATAGGGGGAATACTGAACGTTCTTGGCCTGGCTCTTGCGGCCGGAATATTGACCTGGGTATGGTTAGGCGGACTGAAGACATTACTGGCAAGCATTTCAGGCTTTTAGGATTATTTTATGAATAGAGTATTTAGCAGAAACCAGCAGGAGGGTAGGGCGCAGAAGGGAAGTTCTTTTGAAACCCCCTCAGGTGATACACTGGGATTAGTCCCTGTCTCCAGGGTTCTTCCTGACATGGTGATTACAAAGACCGGGGCGTATGTAAAGATGTTTGAGCTTCCCCCTATTCCTCCTGATATGGAGAGAGAGAGCAGCGGAGCTTTTCAGCAGAAGTTTGCAAACATCTTGGCCTGCCTTCCTCCAAGGATCAAATTCCAGTTAACTATACTTCCTGCTCCTATCGATCCTTCTCCGGACCTGGAACACTTTTACCAGCTGCAGCAACATTGGTCCAGTCAGCCGGAGAGCGACCACTTTGGCGCAGGATATCTCAACAATGCAGGCCTCGAGCACGCGGCTAGATCCTACATGGCGTTGATCACCAACTGGTTTGGCAGCATAACGCCAATCAGTTCCCGAATGATCATTTCAATATCCTACGTGCCTTTTATTCAGCAGAGCAAGGGGTTCTTTGGCCTGGGGCGGACCAGCGGAACCAATGGATCTGCTCTTGAAATGCATGCAGGAAAAGCAAGAGAGCATTTTGCTGAACAGGGCGGCTTGCTGCAGCAAGCATTTATCAACCAGGGCCTGGATCTTATTCCTCTTTCCGGCCCAGAAATGGCTCAGGCTGTCTGGAGAGTGCTTCATCCAACCACAGCGGGGGCACACGAAACAAGCGCTGAAGCAGCCCTCCAGAATATTCTGGAGCAGGGCAGGGGGGGACAAGTTTATTCTTATCCTGATTACCAGGCTTTTTCGCCAGATCTTGACCCAGTTCAGGTTATTGAAACCCTAGCCCCTGATAATGTCCGGGAGGAACCGGAACTCCTATATATAGACGGGGTCTATCTGCGCGGGTATTCGATCATTGACTATAACCCGGGATCTGTAGTTCACCTGCGCCAGTTGGAAAGTCTGCCTGGAGGGTTTTTTGGGTCGCTTTTCATTGAAATTGAGGATCCCGCTCAAGTTGCGGGGAAGCTTCGCAGCAAGGAAACCTCTCTAAAAGGGCTTTCGCATCTCAGACAGTCCAAAGGCATCATTTCTAATTACACCAAGGACCAGGAAGTCGGAGAAGTAGAAAAAACCCGGGCCATGATGGAGATGGGCCTCGAGAACCCGATTACGATCCGGTTTTATATTATGGTGGCCGCTCCGGATCCACAAGAACTTCAAAACAGATCCCGTATGCTTGAAAACATACTTACCACCCTGGGTGTCAAGTTTTTTGCCACCACGCATAACCAGCTGCCGACATGGAAAACCATCATGCCCCTTACTTATATGGCATTCCAGCAGAGGAAGCGAAACATGACTCCTGGGTCTCTCCAGTCGTTCTTCTGGCATCCTAAAGGCCGCTTGTTTGAAGAAAATGGTCGCTATATGGGATTTGACATCAACAGCGGTACTCCTCTCTTCTATGACCCTCTTGGACCAGCAAAAGATCGGTCTCCTACGATTCTATCCATAGGCAAGACCGGGGCAGGGAAGAGCGTTTGGCTGCGCTCGAACATGTTGATCGGTCTGATGAAAGGAAACACTGTCTTTGCTGTTGACCTTGAGGGGGAAATGCGTGAATTTGTAAGGGCATACGGAGGCCGCTACGTCACCATAGGAACTGGGGACAGCGATCGTCTCAACGTGATGGATGTTCACCCAGGCGAAGAGGAGCCGCTTGTTGCCGGCATTGAACAGCTGGTTGTTTTTGTTTCCACGGTTTTGCAGAGACAGATCACTCACGGCGAGGAATGGAATCTTTTATCTGAGGCTTATGAAGAGGCTGTAAAGGGACGTGCCGGCGGTCTGGATCCCGAAACTTGGTCTCGGATCAATTCTCCTGTACTGCGCGACATAACAGATATCCTGGAACACATGGGAGAAACAGGGCGCTCATTAGCAGCCGGACTAAAGCCATATGCAACTGGCGTTTACTCTCAATTTTTTGGCTCTCAATCCACTCTAGATATTGTTGATGAGCGGCTGGTAGTGTTTGGCCTGAGCGATGTGCGATCTTCGTCATCTGCTGAGGTCCGGCTGAGCGCTTATCTCTGGCAGGTGATGAGCATCATCTGGTCTGAAACCGTGCGCCGTCACAGGGAAGATCCAAACCATGTAACAGATGTGTTCCTTGATGAGGTCTGGGCTTTGCTTCGCGCCCCCGGTGGTGGAGACGCGATCGAAAACATGGCCAGGCGATATCGTAAACGGAACGGTGTGCTCTGGATGGCAACCCAGGAAGTTGATGAATTCCTGCATTCCCAGGTTGGCCAGAGGATATTGAAGGTTGTGGGCGTTACAGCCCTTATGTCACAAACAGAATATGCTGCAGGCGAGCTTCAGAGGCTCCTTCGTCTGTCAGATCTTATCAGGAATTTACTCGTGGAGCTCCCGACAGGCAAGCTGGTTTTGAAGCTGCCCCAGGGTACCAAGATCGTCAGGACGTTAATTCCAGAAGATATTAGCGGAGTTTTGTAGTTTCAGAAGGAGAATTAGCAATGAGGATCATAGCGGGGGAATTTTACGATATCCAGGAATTATGGGTTGGAACCAGGGAGGAAATATGGTTATCGAAACTACCAGCAGAATAATAGCAGTATTTGAAGAGAGCCAGGAGACGGAACGTGAAGCTGTACAGGTCTCATATTCCAGAATGGCAGATAAGGAAAACGTGAAAAGGGATTTGGCCAGGCTCGATCTAGTAGCCCAAGCGCTGGTAAATCGTATCCTTGATATGGTAGAAGCCCGGGAGAATAGCCCTCATTAGGGACATGCAATGATCAAAGGCGGCAAGTTATTAATGGGTTGCGTGGTAGGCGCGGTGGCCATTATCGTTGGCTTCACCATTGTTTTCACCGTGTTTGTGGAGATTGCCAGGCATCAGATACCTTTCGGAAAGGATAAAGTGGAAGAGTGGATGATGGGCACTCCTCAGCCAGTGGGCAGCGAATTCTCGGATAACGGCTACGTCAATGCCGGCGTTGGTGTCGGTTGGAAAGACTACTCACACCCCGACGATCTATCGGAGCCGCATGGAGTCCCTTTTGATTTCAAGGCCAAATTAGGGTGTGAGTTTCAAGATCCTAATTATCGCAAACATACCGGCGTTGATTTTCCTGAGCCTATTGGGACACCCGTCTATGCGACCATGGCCGGCCTGGTGGTGTACGCAAGCACAAATGGCCCCTGGGGAAACCTGGTCGTTGTAGAAAACAATGGATACCAGACCTGGTATGCACACTTGAGTAGTTTTGCTGTTAGTAAGGACCAGGTGATCTCGCACGGCCAAACGATCGGAGCTGTTGGGAATAACGGCAATTCCACTGGACCCCACCTTCATTACGGGGTCAAAAAGCAGTCTGGAGCTGGCGCAGTGTGGATGGATCCTGAAGGATTCTTTAATCGCTCGAATACAAAAGAATGGCCATGTAATTAACTATGAATACTCCTTATTTAGTTTGTCCGTGCAATAACATATTCTCTCTGGAGGAAGGCGTCCAAAACGGCATGATCTGTCCGGTTTGTGATGGGATGATGTCTCTTGTAGATACTGATCAGTTAGCACAAGAAGTGCAGCAGAATGATCCCCGGGATATCCAATCTGCACAGATATCACCACCAAGTAAAAATCCAGGCCTTGTGGCTCTTATCACTCTGCCATCCCGGAACGTAGTAGATGCAGAGGGAGTCGCGGACCTGATCCGGAGTTTTCAACTTCCCATCGGTCTGGAGATTTTTGGCCATGGAGACCACCGTTATTTCTTGATCAGAGGAACCAGGTCTGTCCTGGAATTTACGGCCAGCCGGCTGGAATCTGTCTACCCAAAAATGATCGTCCGTATCACCGAGGAAGATCCTGTTGTTGCATTACTACACAGGAGTGACATCAGGGCCGTGGAGCTCCCGTTCTGTCTCCAGAAACCTGAATGGCTGCCTGTCAAGACCTGGCAAACTTTCACCAACGGAAGAGATCCTATGGTGAGCCTTTTATCTGCGTTTTCTGGGCTTGGCGAAGACGAAGGTATATGGTTCCAGCTTTACCTCCACAGCGGCGGTTCGCCTGAATGGGAGACCCAGGTACAAAGACGCCTGAAGGTAGAAGCTCAGCGGGGATATTTAGTAGACGAAAGCGCCACTATGGTGAGTTCGCCTGTTCAGGTACGCCAACCCGATAATATCAATTTCGGGGTTGTTGCCTCTGTAGTTGTCGGGCTGTTGGGGCTGGGATCAGCACTGTACCAATACACCTTCGGTAGCCAAATCCTGGCTTCAATTCTTGCGATCGTATCGGTGATTGGCTCTCTTTTCATTCTCAAATGGCTGGGAGTCCCCAAGGAAGACGAATGGGACCAAACAGATCTGCAACTGGTACGGGAAAAGATGGTTGATAGTCATAAATTAGTCAGGGTTTCCTTAAGGGCTGCCGCTATCAGCCAGGACGATAAGCGCGCCTTGCTAATACTGCAGCAGTTTACTGCCATGCTGGACCAGTACAGCATAAGCGGAGGGAACTCTTTTGCTGCCTTCCATTATTCCAGGCCCTTCAACATAGCTCTGGTACCTGGCTCGGGCTACGAGCAAGAACCGCTTCCTTGTGTCTGGCTCAGCCCAAGCGAGATCAGCGGTGTATGGCATCCACCGCTGATTGATAAAAGGACCAGCTTGGACACCTTTCCTGTGAACTCAATTGCGTATCGCGCTCCATCGCCAGACGACACCCATGGCCTGGCGCCAATTGGCTCAGCCCGACAGCCGGGCGGGGGAGAGTTCGACGTGAGTCTCAACGCACAAGCGTTGCGGCGAGGAATCACCATGGTTGGTAAGCCTGGCATGGGTAAATCTATCCTGATGGAGCATATCATCAAGATAAGTGCTGAAGAAGATCCGGAACAGCCAGCTGTTATTGTTATAGATCCTCATGGAGATCTTGCTGAAAGGCTTTTGGGCGTCCTTTCTCCGGATGTTGTAAGGGATAGAGTCTACTATCTTGATGTGGCCGCAAAAGATTACATCATGACCTATAACCCCCTGGACCCCACCCAGAAAGGGCTTGATCCTCAAGCTATTGCCCAGATCTTCATGGACATTGGCCAGGCTTTATTTGGTAAATACTGGGGACCCAGGATGCAGATCCCCTATAAGCGGACCATCTTGACTGTGGCCATGGCTAATAAAAAACGTGGCCCTGGAAAAATGTTTGGACCTAACTTGATCACGCCTTTCTTGATGGCAGATAATGAGTTATGGGCAGAATTCATCAAGCAAGAGATTGGCGAAGACGAGGATATGACCGAAGTTCTGAATATGTACTACCAGGGTCAGTTGGCAAACATCAACCGCCATCTGAAACAGCAGGTCATCATGCCGGTCCTTTCCAAGTCTGATCGTTTTGCAGAAGAGCCGGCCAACAGCCTATACAATGCTCCCAAATCTGATCTTGATCTCTGGGAAGTGATCGAGAACCGCAAGATCTTGATCATAAACACCCGATCCGGGATTATCGGTGAGGATATGGCTGCCTTCACTGGCGCTCTCTTCATCAATGCTGTTGTGAAGATTGTTATGCAGCAGGTCGCCAACCGCTCAAGGGATCGGATCCCGATCACATTTGTAGTTGATGAAATGCAGACAATAGCAGGCGTGCAGTGGGATACTCTCCTGGGGCAGATGAGAAAGCATGGATTCAATCTGGTCATCGGAACTCAGTCCCTGGCCAGTATTCGGGAAAACTTAGGTGCCAACATGCCAGGTATTATCCTGGGCGGTTCCCATACTTTGTTCTCTTTCCGCATCAACGGCGAGGATGCGGAAAAATTATCTTCCGAAGAGTTCCGGACCGACGAGGGCGGCGTGGATCCTACCACTCTTACTCAACTTCCCCCTTATCATGTGTGGGCGTCTATGGTTGGAGATAACGGGAAGAAGATCCCGGCTTTCTCAATGCGGGTAAAGCCTCCTTGCCAGGTGGATGACAACCAGGTTCAGGAAGCCCTGGACGCACGTGCTCATTACAGCACTCCGTTTAGCACTGCGTCTAAACAAGGCCTTGCTTCTCTGACTTATATCAGAGATCATTTTGGGAAGCTAATGAGTGAGGGCGGCGGTAAACCTACAGCTCCTTCTGTAAAGTCTTTTAACTCTCCTGCCTCCAGCCCTCCTAGTAAGTCTGTCGGCCAGATCCAATCAGACGGCGAGATATTCATGTCGGCTTTATTAGATAACGACGATGTCAACGAGGACAAGGATATATATATACAAGAAGAGCTGCATCTGGGTATTTCAGAGAACCTCGCTGTTAAGAAACTTTCTACCAGGCTAAACCAGGTAGGCAAAAAGGGCACTACATCAGAAGACGAATTTCTCTTTGACTATTCCGATGAAAATGAGGAGGGTGGGGATGAATAGTCGTTCATCTGAAGATAACCTCCTTCTTGAGTTTTTGTATAGATACCCCTGGTCTAGCCGGCAGATATTGATTGCTGTTTTTGGTCCATCTTTTGAGAATCTTGTAAAAAGGAATCAGGTCCGCGTTGAACATGTACCAGGAGTAGGGGAATGCTGGGGAATGAAGCAGGAAAAATTAAGCTCTATTCCCGGTCTTCGGCGCCGCGAGATGGCCAAGGACCACATAATCAAGGTTCTGGGAAATGACGCTCTATGGGTAGGGGGGGCACCTGGTCCGTGGGGATCTGATCTGCTATTTTTCCGGCAGCGTGAAAACCGCTGGACTCGTGTTTGGGTTGATATGGGGGAGATCAGCGTTGAAGCTTCACCTTTTGTAATTATGGATCCAGCGCTGCTATCCCAAAACGTTTATACGCTGATCCTTTCAACATCATACGACAGGGCCGCTATGATCAAAGTCCAGCTGCTTGCCCTGAAGAAGTCAGCTCGGCGTCGAGTATCTATCTTCTGCTCTACTGAGGGCAAACCTTTCCCCGCTGAGCTTTCCTATCATAACCCGGCAGAGCAGGGGGAGCGGAATCCTCTAAGCTTGCAAGATTTTGAAGAGGCTTTATCTAAATCATGCGCAAAAAGGCTCGAAAATGTCCGAAGCGATCAAAATATTGGCAAACTTTTCCTGGAGCTGGCGCGGCCAGATTTCAAGATCCTCAACTATGTTGGCAACAACCCGATATTTTTGGCTTCTGATATCGCCTTCCTTCTTTCTTCTTCGGCCACAGGCTCTCCCGCTCTGGCCGATCGCGGAAAAATATTGAACAGCGTGTCAGGGCGCCTTGCTTTCCTGGAGAAGAAAGGACTGATAGAATCCGCGCCTTCTCCACCTCAAGGAATAAAGCTGTCCTCGAAGGGATTGGAGGTCCTGTCCAAATACTGGGGAGTTGACAGAGAAAGCCTGCGCCGTTTTCATGCTTGGCCCCAAAAGAAAACAAAAGACGGGGACACTACATTTTCTGAAAAGCCTTTATCTTTTATCAAGTCCCACACTCAGCTTGTTCAGCTCTTTGCCCTTGGCCTTGTTGACAGTTCTTTACGTGTTCTCCAGGAACATGGAGGCGCTGATGTTTTCCTTGAGGCGATTGTGGGCAAGAGGATATCTTATAAGGATCTTTCAAGTGGTGAGTTCGCCTGGGTGATCCCTGACGCAGCGATAAATATTTCGTTCTGGTACAAGGTCTGGCAAAACGGGCATGTTTATGAGCCCAAGATCATCTACTCCTCGTCAGATTTGCTGGTGGAGATCGACCGTTCTTCTATTCCATATTCACGGCTATCAACCAGGTGTGAGAAATATGGCCGGATTTGGAGATCTCTATCCGGAAGCCCGGTTCAGATCTGGGTTATCGACGGATCTCCATGGCGGGAAAAAGAGCTTTTAGAAATGCTGGCAGATCACGGCATTGATGGCTGGACGGTATTGCTCGATAGGCTGCTCCTCGATAAAAATGATCCCTGGTGGAATCGCCATTCCCACAAACCAGGTGTGCTCCCATATGAAAAACATGGCGGCATGGCCCCACTTCGCAAGATATGGAGAAACACGCAAGACTACAAATACCATGAATTTTTGGGCCAGTCTCCTTGGAAAAAGGAAATGTCCCAAACAAAAGAACCTATATCAGTGCTCAGAAGCTATTAATTGATGGAAAAGGGGTAGAAATATGCTAATTTTAAGGAAGCTTTTTATGAAGTATGTAATAATAAGTATCAACTAAATAGATGGCCCCCTTGGAAACTTAGACATTAAAAGCGAAAGCCCCCGGGGGGGCTCACAAAGTGAGAGTTGGCGCTCTCGCTGGTCTTTGCTTAGTTAAAATATTAGCAGAGTTTGTCCAGCGTGTCAAGAGCCTATACCAACCTCACGAAATGGTTAGCATAATTTATTTTTAATGAGGTTCGGTTTTAGGTGAGCAGTAGCAAACAAAGCAGCATCACATCGATCAAAGACCTGAATGGCAATCAGTCCTGGGACGCATTATTAAAGGACCTGTATTCAGCGTCTCTGGGCATCCCTGATGATTGGTCACAGGAAACGTCTGCCCAATGGAGCTCTGATCAACAAAGCTTGATCGTTACTGTTCCTTCTTCTGCTGATGATGAATGGATCAACAGGAGACTCCTGCCTATCGCTAATATCCTCTTCCAAGAAAAGCATGATAAGAAGAGGCTTGTTATACAGAAGAAAGGGGAGGGGGAGAAGAACGAACTACTGGTCAAGGTCCACAAAGACGCCTACGAATATGTAGTGCGACCGCGCAAAATGATCCCGGTTCCTTTCTATCTTCTCCACCATTGGTTGCCAGTGTTGGGAGCCGCGCCTTTATGGGTTGTCATCGCAATGATTCAGCAGTCCTTTGTAAATACGGTAAATAAGGAAAAGGACAGAAGTGTTTCCAAGAGAATCTCTACCCGGGAGCTTTCCTACTGGGCGCCTCTTTCTTACAGACAAATATCCAGATACATCAACAAGGAGGATTTTTCTGGTTGGTTCTACACTAAAGAAAAAGAGGGTTACCAGGACGTTCCCCCTGAATACAAAGTATGGAGCCAGCTTCCGATCTCTCCTCATCACCTGGCATGGATCGACAACTATTGCAGAGACTTCAAAATGGGAGGGTCTGCTGTTTCGTTGCTCGAGGATCTTTTAGATAAGACCGGAGATATTCGGCGAGTGAAGTTCGGCGATATTGATATCCCGGATTCCTTCGCTTCTCAAAGAATCTCTGTCCTTGACACTGTATTGGGTCACTATCCAGGAAAGCAGGACCAGATTGTTTATGATCTTGCGACCCAATTAGAACACCAGGTTGTGCGGCCTAATTTGTTCATCTCTATCCCTCACTATTTCTTTGAAAATTATGGTGGTGTTTTGAAACCAAATGAGGCAGCTCTTGTCTGGTATCTACGGTCTTTGTACAAAGATGACGATAGTGATTCATTCTCGTTTAGCGGTTATTCTCAACTTTGCTCATCTCTCGGTTGTTCCTCAATGACAGTAAGGCGGCTGCTGGCATCGTGCGCTCCTGCTGACGATGAGTCGGTTTCCTCTTCGTGGAATTACTCTTTTGTTGATGATCCTGTGCTTCGCAACTGGATATCTGTGCAACTCATTTCTCACAACAACAATGGGGCGTCTGATAAATATACTATTAGGGTCCGCGCTACTGAGCCTATTCACCAGGATGATAATGATACTTACTCCCAGATGGTTGAAGATCTTCTTTCTATTGCTCATGATAAAGATGAGAACTCCCAACCTTCTCAAAGTGTCCCACCAGATAAAGAGGTCACTGATTCCCAACTTTCTCAAAATGTCCCACCAAACGAAGATATTCCAACTCGTCAACCTTCCCAAAGTGTCCCACCAGGTAAAGAAGGCACTGATTCCCAACCTTCTCAAAATGTCCCACAACCTTTACAAGAAGGCACACCACCTTCTCATAATGACACGCTACCTTCACAAAACATCACACCAAACCTTAACAATACGTCACACTTAAAAAGCTCTATTAAAGAGTCTTTAAATACCCCTTTAATTGAATCTTTAATACCACCACTACCTTCTACTGCTAATCAAGCTGCACAAAACGTATCTAAGGTGGTTGGAGTAGGTGAAATTAATTTAGATAAACTATTAGGATTTGGAAGTTACAAACACAACGAAAAGAAAAATCTTGTAGAGTTAATTAGTAAGAACCAGGAAGTCTTCTTGGCCTGGATCATACGTAATCACATCACCGATGCAAAATTCCCAGTCAGATTGGCCGTGAAAAATGTACAGGAAGGAAATGAAACAGAAAATCATTACCTGGAGCTTGCGAGGTTAGGGTGGGGGATGGTAGCGGAATTAGTCCGGGTAAGTGAGCATATACAAGATGATGGACGAGGCAATATACGTCTTTTTTTCTATGAAAATGATGATGAATTGGAATATGGTTATTTGAAAGAGTTTTTCAGAGAGATATCAAATCCAGCCAAAAAGGAAATCGAGAAATTAGGGGAAACAAGTTTTGCTGAGATGGTTGAGAATGTGCTGGGGGATGGAAAATAATAAGGATATTTATGGGAAAAGATATACAGGTTTTCATTGATGGAAGAATGGTGGCCGATGAGATCATCTTTGCAGACACACCTCAGCTCAGAAAGAGAGGAGTTTTAGGGAAGAAAGACCTGAAAAAAGAAGAGGGAGTATTACTGGAGATGAAGGATCGGTGGGGATTATCATTACTTCATTCCATCCACATGATAGGAGTACCTTTTCCGTTAGCCGCAGCCTGGTTAGATAGTTCAGGAGAGATATTGCACGTTCAGCTTGCTCAACCAGGCAGGTTCTATTTCCCACCGGAAATAATCACAAAGAGCTCCTATATCCTGGAACTGAGCGTTCATCACCTCGAGCTATTGAACATGGCCAAGAAGATCAGCTGGAAGTTTGAAGACGGGACCGAGAAACCCTAAGAAACCCGCTCTTCAGATGAAAAAAATTGAGCCCTTTTATAACCCTGAAAATTGGGTAAATATGTTTCAGCTTTTTGGTTATTCACCTTTCATTCTCTTTGTGGTACACATTACTTTGAGACAATAAATGACCCCTTTCTTCTCTTCGATCCAGTTATCTTTAATAACTTTTACTTATAAGCACTTAGTAAAAGGGACGAATGATGAATAAAAATGTGCCGGAGATCGATCTCGAGATGGTTCTTGACTGGGCATACTGCGAAGCCAGGGTATGGTGGCAGTTAAGAGCTGCTGAGGCCCAACAGAAAGAGCCGGCTGAGAGAAAGATATTATCCGGGAAAATGCTGCTTGAGGAAGCAGTCAGATCCGCTCTATACCAGGGATATATGGAAAGGGAAAAGAACCAGGAAGAAAATCTTCAAGAACACTTAGCTGTATTCTGGAAAACCGTTTTGAAGAGCTGGGGACTTTTGGATCTGCGCGAAAACCTAGCAGCGTACTCCGTTCTCTATGAAGATCTCCTGGCCATGTTTGGAAAAGATGGAGATATAAAAAAGAAGGACGGCAAGATCTACAAGAACCCGATCTGGTCCTATTACTGGAGTAGACATGCCCTGTCTTCTGGGCTAACTGATCTGAGGATCAAAATTGATAAGGAACAACACAAGGCAGGAATTGGACTGGGACAAATACCTACAGTGAAGTCGGATATATGGAAAGATCCAATCGGATTGGCAGACGCATTTGCCAGGTCTCTTATGATCATCAAGAAGAATGCTTTCCCGATGGAAAGTGTTGTAGGGGTGGGAGGAAATGCCTGGGTGAACCTTCCCCAGATCTCGATCAGGGTAAGGCCTGATTTTATCTTTCGGTCAGGGGATGACATTATCTATGAAAAACACTACTACGGCACCAGGCCCCCAACAACCAAGGATATATTGACCGATTATCGGGTCAAGGCACTCTTTTCCGCAGAATACGAAGAGAGTGGAAAGAAGGCAGTCTCAATCATTGTCCGTCATATGATGTCGGGAGAAACTGAGAGGATCAAGCCGCGAAGAGCTGCCAGTATTAATGAAATAAGCTCAATGGCAGAAGCGGTCCACAGGCGTATAAACGCAAACGATTACTCCGGACCCAGAATGGTAAATGGGTGGGAGGCTTGCGGGACCTGTGACTATAAACCCTTATGCCTCAGTGAAGAGGGATTGATGAAGCGTTTCAATTTACCCCTCTCTGGCAAGACAGCCTTAGCGAGCGAACTGATGAAAGGCATTCAGAACTTATTGGGAAAATATACGGCTGAAGAGCTGGCCATTGGCGGGGATGTTGTAAAAGTACTGCTGCCGTGGATTGAGAAAAATCCCGGGCTTGCCGATAAACAAATCGACTGGCTTTTATCTCGTGAGAGCGTTGACCAGTGATAAATAAATTATTGAAAAACAGAGGTGAATACTTCAGGACCAAAACTTCCGGGATCATCCTGGTCGTGCTTTCTGCTGCTGTTGCGGCCTGGTACATTGCTGAAGCGGTATTCTCCGGAAAGGGCCTCAACATCAATGATATATTTTTGCTCCTTTTTATGATGGCCACATCGCTGACAGGCTGGGCGATCATATACACAGTGTTTCAAAAAGAAATCCTATCCGGGCTTAGTCTAAAAAAATCAGGATTCAACAGAATAGTAGCAGGGCTGAGCTGGCCGATTTTTGATGAAGGGATGCAGGAAATTGGAAAAGGTTTTGCCCGGCTGATTGGAGATGATGTTCACTGGGTTCTGTATGGCCTGCTGCCAGCCCTGGCGGTTCAGGACAAAGCTGAAGATATGCCGCAGAGAAGATTCCTGGTAGCCTCAAGCGATTCCGGGGCACCAGATGATAATCAAGGCGCTGAACGCATGAAAAAAGCATTAGGGGAGAGGGCACTGAAGAAAAAGGGGATCCAGGTGCTTCTGTCCCAGGTAAAGGGACAGGAAATTGTAACAATGACGGGAAGAGCAGGCGATGTAGCCCTGGGGCTGGTGATCACAACGCCAAAGAGGACCAGGTTGGTGGGAGATAAATGGATCCGGACTCAGAAAAGGCAGTTTTTGAAAGAAGCTCTGGAGGAGAGTATTTATAAACTCTCTTCCCTGCAGGCCGAATGGGAAGAAAGACTGAAAGCGGTTGATTTTGAAGGCCTGGCAATGGTGCTGAGAATGATGTCTCATGAAGCCGCGGCTAACCTGTCGATAGTACTTGGGAGCAAAGGGCACACTGAGTCTGAAGAGGAGGCGTTGGAAAGGGCCATACATATTGTCAAACAGATACCGGTCCTGCCGTCATTAGGCACAGGTTTTTTTGAAGCGCAATCAGGCTCGCTCCCTTTAGATTCCATTGTCAAAAGCACGATCAAGGCGGTTATCAATATCTGGCCGAAAGTTTCTATTGAGCTTCGATCAAACACAAAAAAAGGAAAGGAAATATCTGTTATTGGAGACAAACAGTTGCACTCGGTATTCCAGAATGTGATCTTCAATGCATCCAGCCATGCAAAAAGCAAGGTTGAAATCATTATTGAGCCGAGCGAAGACGGCAAGCTGGTGCTGATCAGTGTCTACGACGACGGACCAGGTATTCCTTATGAAAGGCGTGATTGGATATTTGATTTATCGAAAGCCTATGCCACAGATTACCGACCGAGAGGGGGAGGGGTTGGGCTGTATATTGCCCGGAGGATCGCCAGAAATGTGGGAGGTGATGTTTTCTTAGGCAGCCCTAAGGACGGGAAAAAGAGATCTAACCATTTCACGATCAGGCTGCAGACAGCCCGGAGAGATAAAAATGAAACAAACTGATTCTGGCCATGACGTAGTCATAATAGCTGAAGACGACCAGAACCAGAGCTTGATGCTCAAGGACTATTTGGAGACGGTATTTGGACTTCAGGTATTTACAGCCGAAACGACAAGTTCTGTATTGCCGCTTGTGAAGGAAAAGAACGCTTCTGTGTTGATTCTGGATCTGCAGCTGGCAGACGGAGACGCCGAACACCTGGTCCCCGAGGCTGCGGCAATTGACGGGCTCCTGGTTGTGGTGCTGACAGGGACCTGGCAGGAAAGAATGGAGGAGGAGCT
>CAYORF010000043.1:0-20473 GCA_964406305.1 uncultured Anaerolineales bacterium
AATACAATGCTATCAGACCTCATGAAGCCTTGGAGGGGTTGCCACCTTATCAATAATATGTACGCAAGACTCCTTCATCAATATCTCTGTATATCTCAAGCAGAGATGTTGATAACGGATTGGTCCAAACGCATTGTAGAAAACCAAAAAACACCCACGAAAACGAGGGTGTTTTGATGATGGAAAAAATGTGTTGCCTCTGGTATCCCGTGAGACTTACGGAGGTGATACTGTAGTTTACATAGTAGCAAAAATAATCGCCAATTGCAATAGCTTTGTAAGAATTGGAATGGTTTGATTGTCAAGGATTAATCACAAATCACCGAATTGGGCTTGGGAGAGTTTCAGTTGAAAGCCAGATGAGCCATTATGAAGCGAACGGAGATATTGGGAATAATATTGAGGGTATTAACGAAAGATTATCTTCTAGATTTTTTACACTCTAAACTTCACCATCTGGATTTCCAGCATAGGCTTACATGTTTCATGGCTAACATTAAATTAGTTTTGATGGCAAATAATCTTTGGTCATATATTTTGGTAGTTATTATTAGGAACCCTGGAGTAGTTTTGATGATAAAAATCCAAATCACAAACCGTCATTTAAAATGACAATTATTTTCTGGGACAAGGGTGTTTTTTTCTATTCCCATTTTTCCTTGACCCCGATAGCTGTCGTCACCCCAGATAATACAGTTTCCACCAGATAAATTTCCACTAATGATTGAATTGATGTAGTTCAATGTTCCATAGACTATAATTCCGCCCCCATCCGCTGGTGTGCTGTTCCTGGTGATTTGACTGTCGATCAAGGTCAGGGTTCCCTTAAGGAAGACCCCTCCGCCATTCCTGGTGGATTTATTCTCACTGATGATTGTATTGATCAGGGTTGCATTTCCCTCGCAGGCAACATGTAATCCACCACCTTTCCCGGCGGCGACATTGCTTGTGATACTGCTGTTGTAGATAGTCAGGGAACTTTGGAAGGCATTAACGATCCCTCCACCTTTACCGCATTCCATGCCGGGATCACCGAATCCATCTGCATAATTATGGGATATGATTGAGTTGATCACCACCAGATTTCCGCGATTTTGAATACCTCCGGCATCCCCTGCCCTATTTTTACTAATGAGACAGTTTTCTACGGTTAAGTCACCGTAATTCAATATGCCTCCTCCCGTGTAGGGTGTTTGGGTCGGAAAGCCTTTTTGAATGATCAGGTCCCTGACGGTTACTTTGACTCCTTCCACGATCAGGAAAACCCGGTCAGTTGCCTCCCTGGCTTGTTCGTGGGCCTGGATGATCGATATCTCTTGGCTGATCCCCTGTATTGTAATGTTTTTGGAGACAATAATTCCTGCCTCAGTATGAACATCATCCATGATTCTGATCACATCGCCACTGATCGTCCCGGGGTTATCAATCGCCGCTTGCACGGTTTGGTAGTCGCATCCTGAAAGGCAGACAGTGATTGTAGGATCCTGAGGGGTTGACGCTGGATAAGGCGTATTGGTTGGATTCGGTGTAGCCGTATTAGTGAGGGGTGTGACTGATGATTCTACAGTGGATGTTGCGGGAAGCTTGGTTTCGACTGCCGGTATCAAATCCTCGCTCTCCGATGCAGGGGTGCAACCAGGCATTGAGATCAGGAACAAAGCGATCCAGACCAGGTATAGCATCCCATTGATAGATTTGCCATTAGATCTTTCAGTGAATGACGTAGAGTTCATTTGATTAAATCCAAGATTGATTTCAGTTTAATGTCTTCCACCCGGAATGTCAACATGCGGGGTGGATTCTCTGATTTGATTTATTGCTTAGAGGATAGGAAAGCTTCAGTGATAGCAGCCCGGATTCGTTCGCGGCTTTCTTTTACGACCGTATCCGGGAGTCCCACCACATTGATATAGCCTAATCCGTAACTGGTATCAACTTCTGTTTTAATTAAGACCCCCTCCAACCCCAGCACTGCGCAGGAAAAAACGCGTGCAGGCATGGTTTCAGTGTAAAGAAATCATGTCTGATTGGCAACAGTACTGGCCTATTGATGGCTTCCATCCCGGGAAGCGGATGCATAATAATACCCCCCAAAAAAAGAACATAATCATACAATGCTGGAAGGTGATCAGAACCAGATGGAGGAAGGGAGTATAAATTCGGAGTGAGAAGTAGTAATATGGTATGAAATATTAAACACAGGGATTTTCTTGATTTCCATGATTTGATTGGAGAGAATAATGAATGATGAGAACGAAATAGATTTACCAGTAATCGGTTATCTCTATCATTACCCAACCTTGAATCACCCGACCGATAAATTCCGCCTAGATATATATATCTCATCCATTCCAACTGAGGCACATTTTGATGTCTTGCATGTCATCTTAAATGCAAAATCTCAATACGGCGGCCTTGAAAGAATAAAGATCTCTCATCCATGGGGAGATCATAGCCAGTTCCGTGTTTGTGCTGGAAAGGTTATTTTGGAGGACAGAAAAGATAAAAAGGATGAAGCTTTCTGTTTTGGGGGTCAATTAACAATCAACGTAAAAAAATCCTTAACGGAATGTATTCTTGTATCACCTGCCCCAATCATAGAAAACAATGAAACCAAACCCATGCAAGATTTGTTCATTGTAGAACTTGAAATTTTACTGGCAGAATATCAGGCAGAATTATCAGATGAAATTGAATATGAAAAGCGCTTATGCGCTGCTGATCCGATTGATTTGTATTACGCCTGCCTGATAAAAATAATAGAGATCTATAAACATCGAACCTACAAGAATGATATTAATATGCAGCTCTTGAATTATCTCAGGCAGGAAAAATGTCGTTTAGAAAAGGCGGGATTGTTAAAAGACCAGAAGTCCAGTTTAGATAAAATCTTTGCAAAATAACTTAAAACCGAAACACTTCTTTTTAACGTCCTGGTCCAGTAGTGCGAGTCCCGGCCCAAAAATGCCTCGAACAGCCTCCATTGAGGCTGTTGTTATCTGAGGTCTGCTACTAAAATTTCGGCTCCTTTCACGCGTTCCTGGGTATGCTGAATGAGGTCTGCGACTGATCGTTCAAAGGCTTGGGTGGAACTAATTTGAGTGAATTCCTGACCCTCTTCCATCACATAGGGGGCAATTAGAGAATGATAGTACTGATAGGTTTCCACCATCTCTTCAAGAACAAATCCATCTGCCAGGAACTCATCCATATAAGACAGATACTTCTGGTAATAGACCGGATCATCCCGTAGATAACTCACCAGCGGCCAATTATCGCCAACCCCGCTTAGATCTAATTGAAGGGCACTTCTATCTCTCATCTGACCGTTTGATTTAAAGGACTCGTTATTATCCCAGGGTATCCAGACCAGCTGCCCGGTTTCAGGGTCATTGTACAGGTAATAATTATGATTCATCACACCATAGGTATCCCAATTCTGGATCACGGTATTCACGGCTAGCCAATTGAGGAAAGTGTCCACATCGAATACGGCTTCTAGATTTTCCCTCCAGCTTTCCGGGTCTGAGATCCGGGTTTGATCATGCAGGATATCAAATAGAGCCAGGATGTCGCTGTAATCATCTTCTTCTTGATTAGTTTCCTTGTCAAAGGAACCTTCAGAAAACGAACCGGCTGCGAAAGTAGCCCCGGCACCTTCGGGTTTGTAGGCATTGCCGCTGTCATCGCTGAACTGGGTTTCGATCAGGGTATCATCCACGACTTCTACTGCGGTATAGAGACCAATATAGACCGGTCCTTCACCATAATCAATATTCACTGCATAATATGCCGTCTGAGCGGAAGGCACCCCCGCTTCTCTGAAGAGATCCGCGGCAATTTTTTCTCTCAACACGGAATCATCCCGATAATTGGATGCAAAGCTTAATTGTTTGAATCCGTAAAACCTCTGATCTTCTGTTTCAAGATATTCATCCTCATACTGATCAAAGTCTAGTTTGAAGGGTAGTTTTATTGAACCGTTGCCCCAAGTTGATCGCAGGCTGGAATTGCCCTTAAAACGGATGCCAATATGTTCCCAGCTTTCGCCATCAAAGGAAAATTCAGCTTCCACCCAAACAGGGTTCTTATCCTCAGTACTGCCCATCATTCCTTCCCCGGGTCTCTCGGGCATCATTGCGGGAGGAGAATTTTGCCCATCAGCAGGAATTTTCCCTTTATCGGGGGCCTGCCCTGGTCTGCCGGCAGGACCAGCTCTCTGCCCGCTGCCTTGTTCACCATAAATTTCAGTCATGTCTTCCAACATCAAAGCCCAGTTTTCGGGTGAGATCGTGATGGTGATCTCATTTACTGTATCCTGGGGGAATACTACATCATAATCAGGCCCATCGTTTGCCGGATCCTGATCAGGCTCCCCCTGGCTGTTTTCAGAAGCGGAATCAATTTCCTCGGAAGGTGTGTTGTCTGCACTATCAATTGAGTCTGCCGCTGCCGGCGTACTGCAGGCGGAAACCAATATTATCGTGGTCAATAAAGAATAGAGGATCGATTTGGTCTTCTTCATTTTTTCCTTGTGAATGGTTAGTTTGTGAATAATAGATCCTGCTTATTTTTGGGTTCACCTTTTTCTTCAGGGATCTGCTACCTGTTCAGCTGTTCTCCGTTGTCATAGAAGACCTGGATACTGGCTGTATCGCGCAGGAAATTGATCTTCCCGACTTCCAGGCGTTTTATGATCAATCCTGTTCTTTCTTCAAGATCTTCCAACAATAGGCCGTAGTTTTCCGGCCGGATGAGGTTGATCTTTTCGTAGGTAATGGTTTTAGATGACTCAAAGGCGAACCCCCATTCGTTTTCAAGGATGAACAGGATGGTGATCACTGATAGGTTTGCTATTAGTAATTTGGCCCAGTGGTCTCCGGTTGCTGCCGATGCGTTCATCACCGGCAAGGCAGCGATAATGAACAGGTAGGTCATTTCTCGGATTGGAATAGGGTTGGTCCGATACCTTAATACCGAGAAGATAGCAAAAAGGCCAAAACCTACCCCAATACTCATCTCCACACTGGCCATCATGCTTACTACAAAGAAGATGATCAGGTTAAATGCTAAGAAAGTGAAAACATATTTTTTACTGCGGTGTTTTGGATAATAGATCCAGCGCACTATGATGATTGATGTGACTAGATTCAGCCCGAGGGCGATCAGGAAATCACTGAGTCCGTTCATTAGTAATGTCTCCTCCCAGCAGGTTGCTGACCTGATGAAGAATGGGTTTAAATCGATTATGTTTGATCTCCGGGAATAACAAACTGATCCCGATACAGTATTTACTGAATGGAGAAGGTCTAACGCCTCCCTTTTTTAATTGGGCCATGAAGGGCGAGGCAGAATTGTAAGTTGCCTGTTTAATTTCTGCGATCATCAATCCTTCCAAATCGCCCCTGATGATCCCATTGGAATAATTGAGCTGGTTGTCCAGGGTAACCCTTTCCAGGCCGTCGTTCTTCACCAAGGTTGTGCGGGTATACCAGACCTCAAGCTTAGGATAAAGCTCTGCCATGGAGCGAGGTGAATTTGCTGATAAAAATGCATTCTCATTTTCAAGAAAGTGATCCAGGTTGAGTTCGGTTTGGATCCTGCTCTTCCGGGTTCTTTTCCGATTATCTTTATATTTCACTTCCAGGAAGTTAGCCTGGGAGTCCAGGTAAGTCCGTTGGCGAACCTTCCAGCGTTGACCAGAGCCGTTTTGATGCTGCTGGAAGAAATGGAAATCGGCTGTATCGTAATATTCCGTCCGGTAACTGCAGACCCTCTGTCCCTCGATCTCCAAGACCCGGTAATCGCTTTCAAGCCCAAATAGAATATTGAGAATATGATCTCTGCGGAAGATATACTTGGTTTCCTGGCGGTCCATTAAAGCAGCCTTCCCTAATTGTTCGAGCGCTATCGGTGAAAATTGGTTCAATTTAGACTGAAGCGACCACCGATTGTCATCCAATACCGGGAAAACACTGGCGGCCAGGAGTTGCAGAGTTTCTTGATCTCTTAATATCATATTGTTCATAGCTAATCCTTTTGAATCTGTTTTCAGGATAACAATCAATTGTTAAGGAATATTTAGGTTGATGTAAAAAAACTGTAAAGATAGATCTAGGAAAAGGATCAATGAGCAGTCGGATTAACCTGTTGGCTCAAAAAGCTGGTACCAAATCCGTGCTACAATATCGGTATCATGGCAGAAAAGAAAAAAGCCCCTGCAGGCTCGTTTTTTTGGCAGATCATATTTCCAACGCTAATTGGAACGCTGTTGATCCTGTTTGTCGGTATTTGGGTTATTCTATACACAAGCCCGGGGAATATATCCAGGTTCTCGGAAATATCCACGGTGCTATTAGTCATCCCGGTTTTGTTCAGCTCGTTGCTCCTGATGCTGCTGCTGGTGGCGTTGATAATCCTGGTCATAAAAATCATCCAGGGTTTGCCATCAATCACTGGATGGATACTGGATAAATTGGAATGGGTCCAAAAAGGTGTTCAGGCAGTTTCGGATAATGCGGTAGTACCAGTCATTCGACCTGCTGCCCTTTTGGCAGGAATCCGGCGTATTTTCTTAAAAGATAACTCTGATATTCAGATTGATTGATAAAGGTGGAAAGCCGTTATGAATGTTGAAAATCAGGACCAGGAAAACCAATCCAGTAATTTTCTATATATCATCCTGGGAGCTGTTCTGGGAGCGATCACGGGTGCCGGCGCGGGTTTTTTATTCGCTAAGCGTATAGACGAGGGCGAGGAAATTCAACTCACGGCTGGTGATGGGATCAAAATTGGGGGATCCATTATTTCTTTCTTGAGGCAAATTTCCAGCCTGGGCAACCAGTAAAGATTTGAGGATCATCTCTTATCTATGACTCACCGAAATCCCACACCCCAGGATGTCTTTGTGGGGGAATTCCGACGGGAATACTATCTAACCGCTGAAGAAGATTGGATCCTGGACGCCCCTGGAGGTAATGCTCTTTATGCCGCAGTGGGATACTTGGTCTGGGAAAAAGAACAGACCCCGGGAATACTGACCCGGGTTGGGGAAGATTTCCCACAAACCTGGCTAGAAAACTTTTCCAATCACGGAATTGATGTAAATGGAGTTATAGTTCTACCTCAAGCAGTAGACTTGAGATCTTGTATTATCCAGCAAAAAAACACAGCTGATCTGGTTGGCAACCCCATTCCCCATTTATCGCGCCAAGGATTAGCCATGCCGTCCGGTTTGATTGGCTATCAAGACCTGGATCAAGAACCGAGTAAACGACGTTTAGCAAAAATCACTGCCATTCATGGAAGCGATGTCCCTTCTGGTTACCTGGGTGCAACAGCAGCTCATCTATGCCCGTTAGATTACATATCACATAATCTGCTTCCGGCGCTGCTACGCCAGCAGGGATTCTCTACGATCACTCTTGATCCTTCTTCTTCATATATGGATTCTGCCTATATTGGAGATATCCCAGCTTTGATCACGGGTTTGACTGCTTTTATGCCAGAAGAAAGGGATCTGTTAAACCTTTATAGGGGTAGATCAGTAGATCTTTGGGAGATTGCAGCTGATCTGGGCCGTTTCGGTTGTGAGTTGGTGATCATCAAGCGGGGTGCTGCCGGGCAGTACTTGTATGATACTGGATCAGGTAGGAAATGGGAGATCACGGCTTACCCTTCCAGGGTTAATAATCCTAGTGGTATAGGAAGTGCTTTCTGTGGTGGTTTCCTGGCTGGTTATCGAAAAACCTTTGATCCTCTTCAAGCGGTTTTGTACGGCAGTGTTGCTGCCTCGCTGGTGATTGAAGGGTCGGGTCCATTTTTTGCCCTACAGGCTCTTCCGGGATTGGCTGAAGCACGCCTGGAATATATTCAGGGAGCAGTGCGGGAGATTTGATCTTGGGACGGGGGACAGAAGACAGAAGACGGAGTGGGGAATGAGTGTACACTCCGATGTCATCCTGACCTTGACTCCGAGTGATGCCGAGGAGGAATGGGAAGAAACCACCAGGCGATCAAATACCTGAGCCAATTCTCAATACAAAGCCAAGCTCATTCATAGGTAATGTTGATATGGATTCTTCGCATACGCTCGGAATGACAATTATGAGTGAGTTGAAGTAAATTTACATCTGGATGATTGGCCCGGTTTATACTCAAGCCTGATTACTTACTCCCATTTCCGTGGTTGAATATCTAAAAATCCATCAGTCATGAATAACCCTGACATTCCCTTTGTTTCACCTGCCATTACTTTGCTGTTTGCAAAAAAAGGAAAGTCAAAATTGGTGCTGTCTCCGGCCTTTTTCCCGGGAATGGGCATTAACCTGGCGGTGAGAGGTTTATCTAACCTGAGCGAGAGAGCTGCCAAGTCCATCAATATCGAACTGATCTGGTCCGCGTTGATATCTCCTGGGAGAGGGACTGTATCCAGCCCGGTACCGCACACCGCGGAATAAAGCAGCAAGTCTTTAACCGTAAGAGTACCTTCTGCTGCGCGTTCTGCAAGAACTGAATCTTCCAGAACTGGCAGCATTAAGCCGCTGAACCCGGTCCTTTGAATATCCGCTTGGTCAATAGTGTCAGCCAGAAATGCGGCAGCCGCCAGGGATCCGTGCTGCCCAATTTCCTTCAGGCCAAGATTTTCCAGAGCCCCGCCGATCGATAACTCTTTTTCTGGAAATGGCGCTAACGAAAAATCAATTCCAGAAAACTCCACTCCTGTGGTTTTCTCAATGAGTTCGGCTATGAGGACCAATCTGGCATTCAGATTTTCAAGCTGTGTTCTTAATTCGTTCCGGGCTTCTTCAAATGAGGGAGATCCTGTGAATGCTTGAACCGCCAGATCTGCGCCTTCAACAGCAATGGCGAAAGAGGGTTGTCCGTCGTGGTGATACGCAGCGGGAAAAAATGGAGCTCCGGCCGGGACATTACCCAGGGCAGCGAAATACAAGTTGGAAAACCCATTTGGATCCAATGGTGTTAACTGTTGGATGACTTCGCCGCAGCTTCTAACAGCTGGAAGGGAAACTCCTTTTTCGGGATCAGTCATCAATCCGGAACAGAAAGTGTTTTCAGTTGAATCGATCAAGTCCGGTATCAAACTATAGCTATCAGGGTAATCCGGCAGGGCAGGACCCAACGAGAGGTACTCGTACCCCAAACTGTTCAAGGTTCCTTCCAACTGGATGGCATAATTTATCACCTGGTCTGCTCCCATACCATTCAGAAAAATCGGATAGGGAGGTGTGGCGAAACGGATCGTCTGCACTTCAAAACTGGAATCCTGGAATGCTGCGTTTACTTCCTGGTTGAATTTCTCGACCAATAGGAGGAAATCCGATCTTATGGATTGGCCGGGATTGTCAAATAAGGTCACTGAACGAATTTTCATAATATTTAATCTGGGTTCTGGTATTAGGAGTTTTTATCTTTTTCGGCGGGTGTGTGATTTTGATCTTTGCGGTAATTTTCCCTGATCACATCAATACAGGTATAACCGCCCTGTTTGTCTTTTACATACCAGTACAACCACCCATTGGCAGGTTTTCCATTCAGGATATGTTTGGTTGTCTGATGGATCGACCCTGCGAACTCTCCGAAATGGAGGATCCCGTTAGGTTTGACTTTCGCTGCCTGGGTCGGGTCCTGATTAAAATAGAGAGATTGGCCAGGTTTGATGTATCCGGTTTCGAGTAATCGCGAAAATGGAACCCGTGGTGCAAGCCGTTTTTCATCCCTGATATCAAAGGCTTCGGAACTGTAATCTTCGATCTTGATCCGTTTTATCCGCTCCTGCGCGATGGGTATATAAGTCGGGTCACTCTCAATGCCGATCCAGTTTCGGTGAAGGATCTTTGCGGCTGCTCCGGTCGTACCAGTTCCGAAAAAAGGATCTAGCACAACATCTTCTGGATTTGTGGATGCAAGTATCACACGATAAAGCAGGGAGAGGGGTTTTTGGGTTGAATGAGCGCTTTCGCCGTTGACCCTGATGCGTTCTTTTCCCTTGCAGATAGGTAGCTTCCAGGTGCTGCGCATCTGTTTCCCGTTATTAAAGGGCTTCATAGCGTGATAGTTAATTGTGTACTTGCAGTTCTTGTTCTGTTTAGCCCAGATCAGGGTTTCGTGGGCATTTGTAAAACGAACGCCCTTAAAGTTGGGCATGGGATTGGTCTTTTCCCAAATAATCTCGTTGATCACCCAGAAACCTAAATCCTGAAGAGATTTCCCAACCCGATAAATATTATGATAAGTACCGATGACCCAGATCGCTCCCTCGGGTTTTAACACACGGCGGGCAGCTTTCAACCATGCTGCTGTGAATTCATCATAGGCCTGGTAATTGTCAAATTTATCCCAATCATCGTCCACTCCTTCCACTTTGCTGAAATCAGGCCTGGTCAAATTGCCTTTGATCTGCATGTTATAAGGCGGATCGGCAAAGATCAGGTCAATGGAGTCTTGTGGCAGTTCACCCATGACCTGAACTGCATCGCCACGAAGAATCTGATTTAGAGGGAGTTCTTTCTTGGTCATAAAACCTTAATAATTCCGAGTTATTCCTGAAGGTATCGCTGGCGGCGAATTTCAAAGAGAAGGATAGCTCCCGCTGCAGCCGCGTTTAACGATTCTGAATGAGTGTTCATGGGAATATGAATAGAATGGTTTGCGAGCTCACGGGCATTTTTGCCGGGACCATGAGCTTCTCCGCCCAGGATAATTCCTAATGGGGCAGTCAGGTCGGTTTCCCAGCAGCTCTTCCCTTGATTCATATCTGCCAGATAAAGAACCAATCCAGAGGTAAGTTGGAGGATTTCTTCCCAGGAAGTGGTAATTGCCGGTAATTGAAAATGCGCTCCCATCCCTGCCCGAATGACTTTCGGCGAATATAGATCCACTGATCCTGGGGAAAGAAGGAGCATATCGACGCCCGCCGCAAGGCTGGATCTCATTAATGTACCCAGATTGCCGGGATCCCGTATCTCGTCAGCTATCAGTACCAGGTCATTCTGGTCTGGTAACGGTAGTGGATCGATTGGAAAAACAGCCATGATCCCCTGAGAATTTTCAGTATCACTGGCAGCATTTAGTACGTCCAGGGCAGCCAGCTCACAAGTCACCTGTTGATCCTGGAATATTTGAACCAGGGCCTGGCCTCTCTGATCGAGGTCTGGAGAATATAGGACTTGCTCGGGTATTTGATCTGACTGGAGGGCTTCTTCTAATAAACGGATTCCTTCAACAACGTAGGCGTTTTCCTTTTTCCGGAATTTTGCCTGGGATGTTAACTGCTTGATCCTTTTGATTTTTTGATTCTGGCGGGAAGTGATCATTATGGTATGCCCTCTCAAGAATCGATTGTAGCATTAAAAACAAAAAGGACAGGTGACCCTGTCCTCTCTGATTTTGGCTCAATCAATTTATGCTAGGGCTTTTTTTGCCTTTTCAACAACCTGGGCAAAAGCTTCCGGATGACGAACTGCCATGTCGGCTAGCATTTTGCGGTTAAGGTTGATCTTGGCCTCTTTTAATCCGTAGATCATGCGGCTGTAGGTCAACCCATTGATGCGGGCGGCGGCGTTGATCCTGGTGATCCAAAGCCGGCGCAGATCTCGTTTCCTTGTCCGTCGGTCTCGGTATTCATACCAGAGAGCTTTCAACATGGCTTCGTTAGCTCGGCGGTAAAGTTTACTGCGCGTGCCATAATTCCCTTTTGCCATCTTGAGGATCTTCTTATGTCGACGTCGACGATTTGTTCCTGTTCTTACTCGTGCCATTCTTTTCTCTCCTGCAGACCCCTGGGCGCCGGTTGCCTTTCGGTACCTGTTGCCGCACTCAGCAGCTGCGTTACTTGGTTTTTACAGCCCGGTTAATATACCATATCAAACTTGTTTTGCACACCCAGATAGGTGCGTGATTGGACTGTAAAAAAACCACGCTTAATTTATCTGGGAAATTTGATAAACGGGAGTTCTATTCTTTAGCGGGGGCTATTACCATTAGCATGGAATAACCTTCCCGGGAAGGTCTTTGCTCTACCACGCCGACATCGCTCAACTCATCCGCGATATTTTGCAGCATTTTGAAGGCAATCTCGGGATAATGAGACTCGCGGCCCCGGAATTGGACCCGGACATTCACTTTTTTATTGCTTTCCAGCCACCTTCTGGCGTCACGGATTTTAAAGTTTGCGTGATGGTCAGTGGTTTTGGGTCGCAGGCGAATTTCCTTCACTTCCACGATCTTCTGTGACTTGCGAGCCTTCTGGCGCTTTTTTTCCTGTTCGTAGAGGAATTTGCCCAGATCCATCACCTTACATACAGGTGGTTTGGCATTGGGCGCAACTTCTACCAGGTCCATTTCAGCGTCCCTGGCGAGCTGTCGGGCTTCTTCTATCGGTACTACTCCAATATTTTCCCCGGTGGCCCCAACAAGGCGAACTTCGTTAGCCCTGATACGATCATTAGCCCGGAATTTAATGTTTCCTATTGGTTTCTCCTTTTTTATTTCCAGTTAGACTTCAATAATACCATTATTTTGGGAATAACGTAACAGAAAGCAGGGGGCAGAGAGGAAATATCCAGTCCAAACTACCCCCTTATTCTAGATCTGGGCGTGCGTTTTGATTTCCTCCAGCATGCGTTTCATGAGTTCATCAATACTCATGGGATCCAGCTGAGCGCCAGATCGCAAACGGGGGGATACGGTGCCGGCTTCCTGCTCCCGATCACCCACGACCAACATATACGGGATCTTCAGCTTTTCAGCATCGCGGATCTTCGCGCCCATCCTGTCGCTGCTGTCGTCCACGGTAATGCGCAAACCTTCAGCTCTCATCTTTTCCGCCGCAGCGTGAACGTAATCCAGGTTGCGGTCAGTGATTGGGATCAAGACAGCATGTGTGGGCGCCAGCCATAGCGGGAAAGCTCCGCCATAATGTTCAACCAGAATACCCATGAATCTTTCCATAGAGCCGAGCAGCGCTCTGTGGATCATATAGGGTCTGTGCTGTTTGCCATCCTCACCAACATAGTTGAGGTCAAACCGGTCTGGCAGGTTGAAGTCAAATTGGATCGTACTTAGCTGCCATTCCCGATCGAGGGCATCAATTATCTTTAGATCGATTTTTGGTCCATAAAATGCAGCTCCACCCTCATCAACATCATAGGGTAGTTCGGCCCTTTCCAGGGCTTCCCGCAGGGCTTCGGTGGCAGAATCCCAGCGGTCGACATCACCAGCTGATTTATCTGGATCACGGGTTGCTAGATAAGCGTGGAATTCTTTCATCCCAAAACCACGTAGGATATGCAGACAGAAATCCAACACCCGATCGATCTCTTCCGGCATTTGTTCTGGACTGCAGAAGATATGGGCGTCATCCTGGGTAAAACCACGCACCCGCAGCATTCCGTGCAAAACCCCGCTGCGTTCATAACGATAAACGGTGCCCCATTCTGCCCAACGTAATGGCAGTTCACGGTAGCTGTGGAGGGAATTCTTGTAGATCATGACGTGGAAGGGGCAGTTCATCGGTTTCAGAAAGTAAGATTCCTGGTCGATATCGAGCGAGGAATACATATTCTCTTCATACCAGGTTAAGTGACCGCTGGTCTCCCATAAATGGGCTTTTCCGATATGGGGTGTAGAGACAAACTCATAACCATTCTTGAGATGTTCTTCCTGGCAGTATTGTATTGCCCTGTAGCGGATATAAGCTCCGTTGGGGTGCCAGAGTATTAAACCACTGCCAACATCTGGGTTGGTGCTGTAAAGGTCTAGATCCTTGCCTACCCTGCGGTGGTCGCGCCGTTTTGCTTCCTCGAGTTTTTCGAGGTAGGCTTCCAATTCGGCTTTCGTTTCCCAGGCGGTTCCATAAATGCGCTGGAGCATAGGATTGTGCTCATCGCCGCGCCAATATGCGCCTGCCACATTCAATAATTTTATTGCTTTGGGATTGATCAGCTTGGTGCTTTCGACATGTGGTCCTCGGCAGAGGTCCTCAAAGTCATCGTGAGTATAGGTTGAGATGACGGTTTCCTCATCCAACGGTTCGCCGTATTCATCCAGCCCCCCGGCTTCCAGTCCGTCAATCAGATCCAGCTTATAGGGCTGGTCTTTAAAAAGCTCCCGAGCTTCATCAGCGGAAAGCTCACGGCGGATGAACCCATGATCCTGTGAGAGGACCTTGCGCATCTTACCTTCGATATGTTCCAGATCTTCCGGAGTTAGCGGTCTGGGTAGATCAAAGTCGTAATAGAATCCATCAGCAATGGGCGGCCCAATAGCGATCTTGGCTTTGCCTTCCGGGAAGATATCCCGTACTGCCTGAGCCATGACATGAGCGGCTGAATGCCGGATCTTCCATAATTCAGATCCCAGATATTCTTCTTTTGCCATAATACACCTCCATTAAAATAAAAAACCCTGCCAACTGGGGCAAGAGTTTCTCGCGATTCCACCCAGATTTAAGTCCAATATAGTAGTGCTGGACTCATCTCATTGGGCCAGTAACGGGGCCTAACGTGTCGCCTTACTCTCTGTTGATTTCAGGGACCCGCTTGCGGGGGGTTTTCGAAGTGAGTCTTTCAAGAAAGCTCTCAATCTGTGGCTTTCATTCCCTGTTGAAGACTATAATCTTTACTCGTCCCGGTCAACGCGTTAATTTATTGTTTGATATTATAGCGTCTTTTTACGGAAAATCAAGTTTTCCGTGTTAACCTCCCATTTGATCCATATAATTTTTGATCTCTGGAACGGTGGTCAGTTTTTCATAAAAGAAGTTGTTGACTATATTCATCACCTCGTCACGTGCGGCTTCAATTGTGTGGGGGAGCGCTTCTCCTTGACGCTGATCTTCCAGCGCATCCCGCAGATTAAGGAGGTGTTGAACAACAATGCCTTCTTCATCACCTTCTAGTGTCCGGACCACTTCGAGGATCAAACTATCTGTCTGGGCCTGGACTACTTCTTCGGTTATGCTTGATTCTGGATAGCTGCATTCCTCCATAGTACGGATCAATGCCCAGACCTGATACAACATTGATGTTGGTTCATCAAAAAGTTCCCTGATGATGGCCGCCTCGTTATAGCGTCCCGTTAGCCGGAAGATATTGTACATACGCTTTGCGGCCTTGCCGTAGTTAATGTTTTTTGTGATGTATTTATTTACTTCTTTTTCAAGCTGTTCAATATATTCTTCCAGGGCGTCGGCAGAAACATGCTGGGAAAGTTTGGAAAATATTGGAATGGATTCCTCATCCAGGTATATTTCCTGAAAATAAGGGTCAAGGAAACCGTCCAGTGGGATGATCTTCCCGTCTGGCGCTTCCCAGGTAACATCCAGCATATTACTGACATTTACTAGTTCGTCACGGACAGGATCTCCAAAAACCCAATCGAGTTTACACCAACCAGGATCGAGGGCAATTTCAGACCAGGTAATCTCGACCGGACTGCCATCGGGAGAACTGGCTTTAATTATTCCTGCCATTAATTGCTCGGGGGTCCAGGATATAGAACTTCCGGCAGGGTATTCATGGTTATCAATTAGGACATCTTGTGGGTAGGATCCAAAACGCACTTCCATAAGGTGATAGGTAGGCCCAGTGCGAGTTTGAAGCGCTTTCTCTTTTATTAGACGGGCAAGTTCTAAGCATGCTTCATCCCTGGTATTTGTCAGGATATTAATGCGCTCAAAATAATCTGCATCCCCAGGGTAGATCTGGATTTTAGATTGGGCGGCTGATCCTGATAAGGCCAGGGCGGTTTCAACTTTGCCTGGAATATCCTGGAATTCAACCAGCCGGCCAACTTTTCTGAAGTGGGCCAGATCCTCTGAGCTGAAATCCAGCATAGATACTTTATGCCCAAAAACCCCAGTGCGATCGTCAAAGACAATATCCTCTTCATTTTTGGAGGCATGGATGGCAGTCAGCCATTGCAGGGCTGCGGATTTGTCCAGCTCAATACCCAACCGTTCGGCCGATTTCATTAAATGTTCGATGTTATGATCTGGGCTCGTGTTTTTGTCCGACATAGATGAGGCTCCTTCCGTTTTTTCAGATTGGTAACTTGCAGCATAAGAAAAAGCACAACAAAAAAATGTTGTGCTTCTATTCTACCCTGATGTTCATATTGGGAGCCGTTTATTCAGGTGGTTGGCACTCCCCAATGAAAAACTCATATTCCAGACAGGAACTGCCGTCATTGAATGTGCAAATCGCTCCTTCCTCACCTTCTCGAATGTTGTAACCTTGCCTTTGGCAGAAAGTCCATTCAATGGAGCAGCCGCCGGCCAGGAATTCCCATTCCTCACATTCTGCTCCGTTTGGCATGATGCAAATGCCCTCAGTACCACCATCAGTATCCCGGAGATCTAGTTCATATCCCATTTCCTGACAGTAAAATGAGGCCGGGTTGGGAACGCCGATGAAGGCGTCTTCTACCCCTTCAATAAAAGGTGTGGAGACTAATTCTTCGCTGCCTTTGCAGGCAGATAGAACAAATACTCCAATCAAAATCATAGTAATGATGATATAAGATCTGGTTTGCTTGACCATTTAGTACTCCTTGTGAAAAGCCTTCGTTCTTTATTGTAAAAATTATATCCCAAACCCCAGGAGTCTACGTGACCATACAATCAAGGTGTCTGGTACTTTGGTAAATCTCACCCAAGATATTTATAGCCTTTCTGGAGAGTTTGGGACTTACAGTATAGAAAAGAGGCTGAACTAATTAATAAAGAAACAATTTAATCCCGGAAGTATCCAGGTTGCCCACTTGCCTCGCCTCGTTCTAGAAGGGCCCATTTAATATTACTCCGGAACTAATCTCTCGGATAAACGTTATATAGTAGCCCTTCGATACCCACTGGATTCGGGTCTTGACAAGCGGGTTTTCTATGCTAAGATATGTACATAACCCGTTACAACGGGTAGAGTACATAACCCGAATAAGCGAGAAACAGGAGTAATAATGCCAAGTCCAGATGCCATCGTCCTGCCAGGAGTGAATACTGTTGAAGTCCGGCTCGACCCGGTGCAAACTTTTATCAATAGTATGATGTTGATGAGTAGAAGTGAAGAATTGTCAGGGTTAAATCCCTGGATCTACGAAACTGCGGCAGCACTCACTAAAGAGCAGGTAGTCCAGCATAACCTGGTGATCGTTGGTTTATATTTCGCTGTAGTACCTGTCAGGTTTTGGAAAGATGTACCCACCTACCTGAAGCATTTGAAAAACTGCGATCCGGTCATTTTGAGGGACCAATTACTGGACTTTTACATTCGACAGGAACCTTGTGCTAAGGCATTTGATATGCTTCCTACAAATGATGTACCCCTTGCAAATAAGGAAATGTTATTGACTGATGAGGATTTTTTCCTGGACTATTTAGAATTAAAGTTCTCAAAAGATAATATTAAAAGAGATGTTGAAAGTAAAGCCTTTGAACTGCTGAATGATCCGATAGAATTGCAGCGACAAGTTGCTTCCCATATGAAATTTATGTGGGACGAACATTTCAAAGATGAATGGCAGCGGATCCTGCCGATGCTTAAAGATGCTGTAATGGCCTTTGAGCAAGTTGATTTCAGAAATATGAGCCGCGAGGAAATTGCCAAATACATTACTGGCACAGACGTAGACCCAGATTACTTTGAAGAAATCGGTGAGAACCAGCAAATGATTTTTGTGCCCAGCGCTCACAATGGGCCTTATCAGGGGATGTTCCATTACAAGAATTCCTTGGGTTTGATTTTTGGAGCCCGGCTTCCTGAAGATACCCAGGTGCATGCGCCGGACCTGAGCAGAAATGAGATCACGATCCGACTTAGCGCACTGGCGGATGACTTGAGATTGAATATCCTGAAAGTGATCGCTGAAGAAGGAGAAATGAGATCACAGGAAATCATGGACAAGCTGGAACTGAGCCAATCAGCAGCCTCAAGGCACTTGAAACAACTCAGCGCCACAGGTTATTTGACTGAAAGACGCTGCTCAGGAGCAAAGTGCTATGCGCTCAATGAAGAAAGGGTCCAGGATACTTTACAGGCTGTAGCAGCGTTTTTATTATGTGAGTAGTTATCAATCGGAGGTGGAAAATGGAGAGATCAAAAAAATAACACACCAACGTATCAAGTAGATCATTTGTTTTGAAAAATAAATAGCTAATAGGAGAAATATCATGTTTACCTGGAAAGACTATTACGTAGAAACCCAACGGCGGCAGGATGAGATCGCTCACGCGATGCAAGATCGCTACATTCGGTCAGTCGAAGAAAAATGTGAATCAGGATTTACAAAGCTAAGCATTCGGATGTTAGACGTGGTGGGTTCGAAACTGGTTGAATGGGGATCCCAATTGCAGTGCCGCTGCGCTGAATTAGCAATGACCAGCTCAAAACGCGCCATCTGATGAAGATCAGATATAAAAAAAGAAAATATCCTCTCAGCTGAACCGGAGCATCCAAAATGTGCTCCGGTTTTTTTATTTGATATATCGGCCTTGGATCTTTGTTCGGAGGTTGAATTGATAATTCAGGTTTGATAAGATATAATTCCCCAGTCGAGTAGAAAAAAGGAGTGTTATGGATTCATCTGCAAGTATTATCATCACCGCAGCGTTAGTTTTTTACTCAGTGGGTGTTTGGAGTGAACGCTTCCAGGGGAGATTAAAACCCTGGCATCTGGTCTTTTTTATCATGGGTTTGATCTGTGATACCTGGGGAACCGGCATGATGCTTGATTTTGTGGGAGGGTTAACATTTGATGTTCATGGCATCTCTGGATTAATAGCTATTATCTTGATGTTCATCCATGCTGTTTGGGCTCTAGTAGTTTTGATCAAAAAGGATGAAAAATCACTTACCAACTTTCATAAATTTAGCGTAATAGTCTGGTTGATCTGGCTGATCCCTTATTTCAGTCCCATGTTCTTCAACTTGGCTAAGTAAAGGGGTAAAGAATGATCTGGATTAAAATAGCCATAATTGCTTTTATCATCCTGGAAACGGGAAACATCATCATGATGTATTTTTTACCCGATTCTAAAATGGGCAATGGTGTAGGAGTATTTAAGGCCTGGGAAAAATCTAAAACTGATCCTGAGATCCATAATTTCGCGAAATACATGGTCAACTGGGTTGCTGGAACAAAAGTGATCTTTATTCTATTACTGATCGTTTTCCTGGTTTGGGGTGATGATAAAACCCTTCCTTTTGTGGGTGCTGCTATGACCTTATCGATCGCCACCTTTTTCTTCCGTTTATTTCCCATCATTAAGGATATGGACCAGAACGGTCAGATTGACCCCAAAGGCTATTCCAAAACTTTGAGATGGATTATCCTGGGAATGGTTATTGTGTTTTCTGCGACGACTCTTCTGGCAGTGATTTCCTGATCAATTATGAAATCAACCGTAACTCTCATGGATTCTTTGCGTTAAGTTAGGTGTTCTAATTCTTGAGCCTTTTATATAAGGAGAAAAAATGAAACTTACACCTCCAACCAAAAATGTATTTTGGATATCTGTAGTCCTGGTTGTTCTCGGTTTAGTTGGGCGTTACACCAATGTTCCCATCCTATCTGACTACTATTTCTACTTTGTCTTAGTTGGATACGTTCTCTTAGCACTTGGCAATGCTATGAAAGGTTTCTAATCATTTTTCTAGCTCCTTTTGGTGAAGCCCTGGTGAAAACCAGGGCTTCCTGCTTTAAAAGGGAAACAAAGAATACAACCCTGATAATTAAAATACGTATAATTAGAAGTGATTTGAAATCATCACCGTATTGGGGATGGGAATGATCTGTTTTATGCCCACTGGCCTGTACTGGCATGGAGTAGCAAGTAGAGCAAATCGAAATTGATCTAGAGGACTGTTTAATTAGCTTAGTTATATTGATGTTTGTCCCCGGGCTGTTACTCTTTATTGTTGTGGGATTTGGATTCTGGATCAGTAATATCGGGAAACCTTATGACGGATGGCTTTTTAACATCCATAAATTGGTTGCACTGGGATCGGCCATCCTTGCTGGATTCCGTATTTATCAAGTGGATCCGTTATCTACTTTCCCCATCCCTGTGTTCCTGCTGTTCGCCACCGGTGCAATTATGAGCATCCAGGATCAGGTCAAAATAAGTCTTCAGCTGATCCAACAGATATCGGCGGTTTTGATCGCGGGTTCTATGGTCTTAGCTCTATATTTAGTAAATGTTCAACGCGGTTAATCCAGGTTGGGCTTGTAACTTGATCTAGTGGAATAGGAAGAAATATGAAAATTACTATCTTGAATGGAAATCCATCAAAATCTAAATTTGACAATTACCTGAATGAGCTTCATTTGATCCTGGTATCTAAGGGAAATCATGTCACTCAACTGGACCTGCGGAATATGCCGCTGAAATACTGCACTGGTTGTTTTGACTGCTGGACCAAAACTCCGGGTCTTTGCGACGTGGATGAGGCCTCCA
>CAYORF010000044.1:0-19984 GCA_964406305.1 uncultured Anaerolineales bacterium
GTGGTACATTCTTGCCGAAATTAGATGGTACATTTACGTGTGCTAATTGACATAAACAATAAAAAGAAGTGAGCTCGCAATAATACTTGACCTTTTATTAGCGGCCCTGCCAATTCTCCTGACTGTTTATCAGTCGCCACAAGTAAAATGCCCCTGGTTTCCTACTCATAGAGGGTAAATCAAAGCGTTTGTTGGCTATATCGGTAACTAATCCCTACTTTCCGATCTATTTTCCTTACTAGATTCAACTGTTGAGTGATGTTGCACTTGCAACTTGAATCCAAGAATTGTTTTTCCATTATTTTTTCCATTATTTTTTTCGTCTATCCTCTCCCGCTGGTTCTCTATTAGTATCTTCGTAGGGGATGATAAAGAATTCACCAATTTTCTCCGGTAAGGAAAACACTATAAAGTCATTTATATCAGCTAGACCGAGGTTCCATCGGCTAATGCGTATGACTGATAACAATTATCACTGATCGCGTTACAAAGTATACTAATTTATCGAATCCCCTTCCAAACCGGTCTATCCTTCCATATAATACATAGTCTCTCCCTATATCTGCGCATAAGCAACGTAGACTCAAAGGATCTTTCTCTATCGCACCCCGCTGAAAGTTATCCGTAGGGTATTGTATATTCATATCAACCCTAAAGGATGCTTTATTGATCTTGGCGGAAATTTCTTGCTTTTGTACCAGGATGCTTTACTTCTTAATCGGGTCTTTCAGATCTGGAATTTTTTAGGTAGTAAAATGGGAAGCGCCTTTAGGCATGAAAACCAGATGTTCAACTTCATCCAGATATATTTCCTCATACTGAAGACAGTATTTTTATCCAGTGATGAATAAAGCACTGCCCTGATGTCCATCGTCCTGAGAGAAATATCCGGCCGGAGAACAATATGGGTTTAATGAAAATACGCAGAAGAGTTTACCGCTCTGCAACAACTTCACAAAGAATTTCCGCCCGGTCATAGTACTTAACATAACAAACATCTCGCCCAGGGTTAGCTGCAATTACTGATGAAGTCCACGGAAAAGGTCCTGGCAAAACAAGAGCAGGATATGTTCTTTTCATAGATTCTTGATACCAATCGTAATGCAATAAGTCTGTGGCTAGCACAACCAAATCAGGCCGTTCGTCAAGAACTAAATGAAAATACCATAAGGAAAAAATGGCTTTATCTCCCTCGGCAAAGACGATTGCATTTTCTGGTGCTAAGGCTAAAACTTCTTTTACAAAATTCTCAGCACGAGTATCTTGGGACGCATCAACATGTTCCCAGCTACCAATAACCCCAACAATTAAATTTACAACCAAGAAAGATAAAAATAACACCTGCAAAAAAGCTTTATGTTTTTTTAGATAGGTAATACTAAGCCCTACGCAAATTCCGATCCAAATCGAAAATGAGATCGTGGTCGGGATCAAATATAAATAAGAATCCGGGGATGTATAAACAAGGGATGTAATCCAGAATACTACTCCAATCCAGATTGTTAAAATATATAACCTTGAAGTTTTATAGAATATGACCAGTCCTAAAAAACCTAGAATTATTCCAATTAAACCAAATTGCTGGAAGAGTAAAGAAGCGCTTGCTTCTAACCGCGTCCCTAGAGAAGCAAACGCATTTTGTAGATAATAAGCGCGGTAAATCTTCCCTGAAACTAACCACCAGAAATTTTTCAAGTTGATTGGGTTTCCCCAATTAATGAGAGGCTGCTTCAATGCGCGCAAGGGAAGCATAAGATATACCAATAATCCCGCAAACATCCAAACTACTTGTTCTCCAGCAGATTTCCAATTTATGCTAATTCTTTTGATCACACCTGAGAACCCTTGTGTTGAAGAATCAGGATGTAGGGAGTTAAGCACTAAGGCACCCGGTATTACCAAAATAGCCGTGAGGTGGTTAGCTACCGCCAGTCCATAAACCAGCCCTCGCCAACGATTAAGTCCTTGCTGCTGAGAATTTGTCTTTTCTGGAAGTAGGGTCAGATATACAATAAACACGATAAGAAAAGAATGCAATGTATATACTTCGGTTATGACAGCCTGAGACCAAAATAAAGGTGAAAAACCTGTTGCAAATCCTGCACTTAGCCCCGCGATACAGGCAACACAATATGTGTTTTGCCCTGCAAGAAGATATCGGGAAACAATTGCATAAACCAGCAGGGCGGTCAGGATAGCAAAAAACACAGACATTAAGTTTGTCCGAAAAGCCAACGAACCAACAGGAAGTATTTGAAATATTTTGGCTATAAAAAGATAGAAGGGATAACCTGAAGGGTGCGCAATTCCATTTGTCGCCGCCGCCGTCATCAGGTCGCCTCCGTCTGAGCCTCTATTTGCCCACGTTAAACCTGGCGCTACGGTGCTTAGATATACATAAGCCAGAGAGATGACCAGGAGTATCGGCGGCATCGTCCCGAGTAAAACACTTTGTCGTTTCATATACAATTGCCTAAAAAAAATGAGAGACCTCTAGTTTGCGGGGTCTCTCATCAGTTATAAAGGGGGAACCTTTAAAGGAGCGGATTGTAAATCTACTTACCAGACGGAATGTATGCGCCGGTGACAAATGCGGGCGCACATGCTTCTCCATCTTCCACAACAGTTTCCAGCGAAACCCAAGATGAAGTCTGATCAGTGGGGTCGGTCAAGAGGTAATAAATAGTCATCTCTTTACCCGGTTGAGCGGCAAAACAAATTTCCCATTCACCTTGATCTATAAATTTCTCCTCACGCGTAAGCTTGGTATTCTCGTAGTGCAAAACTTGACATCCTGGTTGATAAACCAATCCAACATTACCGGGAAAGTCATCGTTATTCGTATACTCATAGTCGTCTGCGGCACCCGGGTCATGCCTAAGAGAGTCCGAAACATGGACTTCATTTGATTGATCAGATTCATAATACAAGGCAGAAAATTTACAAACTCCACCTACAGAATATGTACCAGATTCTGTGATTATGCTAATTGGAGGAGGCGGCAAAACAGAGCCGCTCTCGTAGGGATCCGGGGTTTCTGGCAAGGTATCAGGTGTGGCTCCGGGTAGGGTTTCGTCTTCGATTTTCAATATATCCTCAATATCACTTCCAACCGTATACTCACCAGTATACGATGCGCGAGCGCAAGCCAGGCCTCCTTGATGCCTCGTTTCCAGTCTTATCCAAACCTGGGAGTCAGAGAAGGGCTGGTCATGATAATAGTAAACAGTTAGGTCAATTTCAGGACGTTCTGCAAAACAAACTTCCCAACTCCCATCATCATCACTCATCTCATTTTTAATCTCATCATCTTTATAATGCACAACATGACAACCGGGAAGATATAAATCACCCTCGTAGCCAAAACGGATGTTAGAGGAAAAATCTACAGGAACATCTGCGCCTACTAAATCTTTTAACCCCGTTTCTAACTTGTAGTTAATATCTAAGGTACAAATGCCACCAATATTATATATCCCCGATTCAGTGATGGTAATTAAAGATGGTTCGGCGGATTGGCGGAGGATGATAGATGGAGCCTGTTCTATCGTATCCCTACTAATACCTGGGGGCTTTCCAGCCCAAGCAGATTCGCTTTTCGCAAACCCGATAGCCAGTACCAGAGCAACGATAACTAATATTTGAGTGTATTTTTTCATAACAAAGCCTCCTAGCGGCTTTTTCTCCGTTAACTGCGGGCACCAGGATCTTCAGCTCTCAGTATATCGTAGAGGAATCCAACAGTTGGAAAGAAAACAGTTTTCTTGTGATATCGTTCCACTCCCCTAAGTGCGGCAGGCCTTCCGTAATCACCAGATAAACTGACACTGTCGGGTGACTAGCTAAATTATAGACTTATTAAGCACATCAATTCTTCGGTTTTTGAACGGGTTTAACGAATACCAAACACAATCGCTATTTCACAATCTTCTTTCAGATCCGTCTCAATCAAAATATTACTACCCTGAACGATAGCCCCTGGGGGCACGGAGTGTATAATTGCGTTTTTTGGAATATGGACTCGAATTACAAGTGGGACAGCTAAGGTTCCCGGTTGCTTTTGGATTCTCAAACTATATACCAGGTTTCCTGGATCTCTTTGGGAATTTATGATCTGAACAGGAAGAATGAACTCAAAATTCGTAGCCACCGTCTGCCCACCCGGCACAACCTTTAAAACCCCGAACCCTTGCACCCCGTCAATTTCTTCCTCCAAAATATTTACTCGTGCAGGGACACCTTGCCTGCGTATCATCCAATCAGCTGGGATAGCTTGTGGAGTAGCCTCTTGCAGGCTTGTACCTGCAGCCATATAAACCCGCATATAATCCCAATAGCAGCGATCAATAGGATAATCGCCCTGCCCTTCAATCCCGATACCACGCCATTGAATGCAAGGGACTTTGCTATCCGAGTTGTTTTGATGATAAACCGTCAGGTTACTTACAGGTTTTGTCAAATCCCCGAGATCAACGTTATAAGTCAAGCTGGTTTGAATTACTGCATTAGTTTTATTAAACCCGATATTAGAATCTACAACCATCAAAAAATCACCATCCCCAGCTCGGACAGCCCCATCCCATCCTTGACGGGCAAGCAAGGAGGTCAGAGAAGGATTATCCAGCTGCAGCAATAAATGATGTTCATCAAGCGTTTTAATCAAAGTTTCTGCAAGTTTCTCCCATTGAACATCACCTGCATATATTTTCGTCAGCAGCACAAGAGCAATATCATTTATAAAGTCTTTACTGGTCCAATCTGGATCAACAACGTCCTCATCAGCGGGGGTTTTTTTAGAGCGCATATACGAGATTATATTGTCTGGGCCAATAGGATCAGGCGCATTTTCCAGTTCAATGGGTCCCAACACAGACAAAATCTCGACCAACATTTGTTGGTCAAAAGCAATTACGCCATCCACTGAATGGTTTCTAACATAAGAGTACAAATGCTCAGCATACAAGGCAGATGTAGGAAAATCAGGAGACCAATTTACATCACGAAAAACCAGGACAGGGCTATTCATATATTGTCTAAGCTGCCAGGGTGCAACGGGATAAGGTTTTTCCCAATTGTCCAAATCCCCTGAGTTTTCAAAATCCATTCCGCCGATTTGACCATTATCTAAAAGAAGCGTACCGGCGGCAGTGATAAAACCACCTGTTGGGCGTAATTCATCTTCGTTTTGCACAAGCAATAAATATGTTTTTGGTCCTTCACTCGTTGCACCCATCAAGCGGGGAAGTTCTGCAGCAACTGTCAACGCATCAGCAGTCAAAATAAGCAGCGGGTCAATCTTATTAATAAGCAGGTCGTGTACATAAGGGGATAAACAGGGGTCATTAATGTCTTCTCTTGCTGTTTGCGCCACCTCTAAAGAGTCCTGGGCTTTAGAAAATTGTGGTTGAGCCTGGACCAGAAATTCAGTCACAACCGCTGGATTTAGATCAGAAGTATTCGCCTCATACGCCAGTAAAAGCGGCAAGGAAGCCTGATAGCCCTCAAGACCGAGATCTGTTAGAGAAGCAGCCAAATCTAACAAAGATTGTGATGAAGCTAATTCGCATCCACATTTTGGCACCCAGTTCAGGTAGGGAGCAATCCACAATAGGGGCTCAACTTCTTGTCTAAAAATGCCCAAACCTTCCTGAAGAGGTTCAAATAGCGGACCAGCTTCTCTTAGCTCATCTACTCCGGGCGAAGAATCTATAATTTCTTTTAATTGGATTAGATCTTGAAAAACAGGCATTCCTCGTTCATAGATACGAAAAATTTTCCGCCCTCCCACTATTAAATAACCGACAATAAAAATCCCTAACAAAGCACGGAAAACTCTTTTGCGATTTTCTTTTTGCGCATCTATTACGTTCTCTTCTTCTGGCTGGTCTGTGCTATCAGCTAAAGCTAAAGCCAGATGCTCCTCACGTGCCTGAATGATTTCGAGCAATCTGCCCAGTCCTTTTCTGTGCCAATCGCTGAGTGTGCTTGCGGGAATGGTTTCATAATCATCTCCAATCAACACATAAGATTCGATTTCCTTTTCTGAAAGTTCCCTTGTGTTTTCATTCCCAACGATAAATAGCAAAATACTCTCGTCTATCTTTTCAGAAAGGTCTCGAAAAGATACAGGGGCAAGAGTACCTTTTAAAAATGGCGCAAAATATCCAGCGGCTAAAAAGCCAAACTCACTCCAACGCGGGTCCAGACGTACGCCGCGCCTTGCAGGAGATGTGGGCATCATCTCTCGAAAGAGTTCCCCTATCGCCATAAGCAATTGGGTGCCCGCGTTTAAGTTTGGATGATTATCTGCAAACTCACGCACAAAAAGGGCTTCCGTCCACGAATGCGACGCTAATGATTCTGAGTCGTGGATAGATTCAAGGATTTCTTTTAGCGTCTCAGCATTCATTGTTCGCATAGAAATTATATTTTTATCGTTTAATAGCCATCACACTTGAATAGAAGTTAGGCACCGTTTAATGCGCGAAAATATTGGAGAGAAATCGCGTTGCGTTTTACCTTGCCATGAGCTAGGTGTCGCTCCCAGGTGTAGGTCAAGATCGAGCCGAGCTGGGAAGGATAGCAACTGTCAAAAGGGTTTTCGAATGGATATACACAACGACCAGGAAGAGCTAGTTTGGTCTGAGTTGGGATAATTTAATCTCTTGGGAACCTGACGTTTCTGAAGTAAAACTCTTTACCGGGTTGACCGTATCTGACACTATTGTCACGATAGGGCCTTTTGTCATTGTAATTTGAGGAACATCCCTTCCTATCCATGACTGGATATATTTCTTCAATTCAAGAAAGAACCCGAGATCCAGGAATAAATAAGCCACCAAAAATAAGATAAGTTTAAATAACTATTTTGTTAATCATCCGTCTAATCAACTTGCGTATTGTGCCGATCTCGCGCCTCTGCAAATATTCCGGCAAAGATTGTTTTTGTCCATTTTCAATAGCTGGACAATAACCATATTTAGTCGTTAGGCAAAATTCTTGTTGATGCATCAGACTGGGGGGGATTGGTGGGTGAACACCATGGCAATAATTTCTCTTAGAAGGAAAGCCCTCTGCGGTTGCAGGGTCATCATGCAAGCCTAAAAGAGGGCAGCGTTTATCTGAATTAAGAAAAAAAGAAAGAGCTCTACTTAATGGCATATTCTCTGTTGACTATACAAGATTGAGTTAATTATTGTTGTAGCATGTCCTCGTAGAAATTTGAGTCGTCATTTTTTTCAGCGTGATCTCCATCGTCCTGGTCATAGATTGAATAATATTGATAACCCCCATAATAACCTGCTCGATTTCTCGGGATGCCATTTAAGACAACACCCAATATCCTGGCATTGGCTCGATTTAATTGTTCAAGAGCAGCTTTTGCATCACCGATCTTCGTCTTTCCAGACCGGATGACAATAATTACACCATCGGCCTTGGCTGACATAATTATTGCGTCAGTAACCACAACTGGTGGTGTATCAATAATGATCATATCAGCTGAAGAAAGGACCTCATCCAGTATCTCCCGCATGCGGATTGACCCCAATAACTCCGTCGGATTGGGAGGCAAATCCCCACTTGTGATGACTTCTACATTCGTAATCCCCTCACCCGTTTGCTTAACTGATTGAAGTTCAAGATTACCCCGAAGAAGATCGCTCAAACCTACTTTGTTTGGCAGAGAAAGAAACCTATGCAAACTTGGACTGCGCAAATCTGCATCCATGAGAACAGCAATTCTCTCTCCTTGGGAAATAATTTCCGCAAGGTTGGTCACTATAGTAGTTTTTCCGTCACCAGGCCCAGGGCTGGTCACCAGCAAAGTACGTAAGGATTGATCCACAGCAGCGAACTCTAAATTGGTACGCAGGGCACGAAACGCCTCTGCAATTTGTGAGCGCGGCTCCGCAGCAACATATAAAACCAAGTCGTTTTTAGACGATCCATTCATCTCAACAATATGTCCAATTACTGGAAGACCTAAATGGTGCTGGATATCATTAGAAGTTTTGAGCGTATCATCAAGATATTCGATCAAAAATGCAATGCCAGCCATGAGCATCAAGCCAACCGCTCCTGCCATAAAAGTGGTTCTTAAGGGCTGTGGTTGTGTAGGGCTAACGGGGATTGCTGCTGACTCGATTTGAACCACGTTGGGCGTGTTTTGCAAACGTGCCAAACGGATATTTTCTCTGGAAGAGATCAGGTTCAAATATATCTGCTGATACAGCTGCAGAGTGGACTGCAAACGGTTCGTCAAAGGACCATCATCTTCAAATGTTGACCCGGAGCTGCTCATCACAACCAGATTTGTATAGATCTGTCGGTACATATCCAACAAGGGCTCAATCTGATCCAAACGCGCTTGCTTTTCTGCAACCTGTACCTTACGTTCCTCGTTCCAGGTCGGGGTTAGCAGAACAATATCTGTCCGGAGTTGAGTGACCTCCTCCTGCAATGGGACCATCTGTTCGCTGACTAACTCAATTTGGTCATCCAAACTGTTCGCAGAAATATTATCTAAATCCGCTTGAATCAAGGTTATTTGTTCCTCAATCTGTTCAATTTGGGACTGCAAGCTTTCTTCAGAGGTAGCATACTGCCCGGTTTGGATGGTTTCGTTGCGCTCAATCAATACCTGAACAACGCTATTAGCAATATCAGCAGCCTTTTGAGGATCAACATTTGACACTGTGATGGTAATGATTGGAGACTCTGAAACTACCCGGGATGCGATTTGCCCCTTGCTAACCGAATAGCCCAGAGATTCTGAAACATCATCAATAATCGGTTGTGTTGATAATAACTGCACATAGGTTTGGGCTAATTGCTGATCTATATAACTGGAATATGAATTGGAGGCTATCCCGCCGGAAGAACTGTTTACCATAACCTTTGTACTTGTTTGGTAAACCGGAGTCTGCCTGCTGCTGAAGAAATAACCTCCAGCCGCACCAAGCACCAATCCCAATATACCCAACCAGGCCCAACGTCGAAATAAATATATATATTGTCTAATTTCCATTCATCTGCCTTTTTAAAATATCTATGAGCCTTTGGATATGCCCTTTACTGTATCGCAAATAGCCTGGGTTATGACTGCCACATCTGCATCAGTAAGCATCGGATAGAGGGGCAAACTGATCTCGCGATCAGCGACTTCTTCAGTTATGGGCAGCGGTTGCGGGGAGAAAATCCCGGCTTTTTTATACTCGCTAAAATGATGAGTGGGCGGATAGTGAATACTGGTTTGAATACCCCGCTCTTTCATCTTGCCCATAAATTGCTTTCGGTCAACATCTTCTGGTAATAATACAGGCAAGAGATGGCAAGCTGAAACACCAATATGATGCTGAAAAGGGAGCTCAACCGCAGGAACTAACTCTTCTATCATCTCGTGATATAAACTCGTCAATTCTCTGCGGCGACTATTATATGCATCTAACTTAGATAATTGCACCCGCCCTAGAGCAGAGCGAATTTCATCCAGGCGGTAATTATAGCCTAAATCAACCACATCATAACTCCAGGCATGACCCTTGTGGCGATCCCAGGTAACGGAGGTCATCCCGTGTGAGCGCAATCTGCGCAAGCGCTCTGCCAAATCGGCATTGTCGGTAACAATCATGCCCCCTTCCCCCGTGGTCATGTTCTTATTGGAAAAGAAACTAAAACAACCCGTTTGCCCCCAGGTACCCAACATGCGTTTTTCCAGAGACGAACCAATTGCATGAGCGGCATCCTCAATCACAACCAGGCCGTGCTTGTTAGCAATATCCATAATAGCAGGCATATCACAGGAATATCCGCCATAATGAACTACGATAATGGCCCGGGACCGCTCATTGATATTTGCCTCAATAGAATCTGGGGAGATATTCAGCGTTTTTTCGCTTTCAATATCGGCAAAGACCGGGGTGGCGCCCGTATAGCGCACCGCATTAGCAGTGGCGACAAAGGTCAAAGAGGGTAGAATGACCTCATCTCCTGGCCCAATCCCAGCTACCACGCAAGCCAAATGTAATGCAGCTGTTCCATTTGCTACCGCTATGGCGTGTTTGGCACCTGCATAATCCGCAAACTCCTGTTCAAATTGCTGCGTGACCGCGCCCATCGTGAGCCAGCCACTTTCAATAACTTTCAAGACCGCATTTGATTCTTCAGCTGTAAAATCAATATCAGATAGAGGAATTTTCCAGGTCATTTATATACCTTCGGGTAAAAATTGAGACCGCATTTCTGAAAAATCTTGCGCGGCTTGCTTATAATCATCTGCATAGCCCAGGTCTTTCCAGTAACCATCAAAGGGATAGGCAATTACTTTTTCGCCCGCGGCAATCAGCTTAAGCACCAGGTCGGGGAAATCCAGATACTCGTTATGGGGGATATAGTGAAGAACACGGGGCTCAAATACATAAATACCCATACTAACCGTGTAATCGTAAGTTGGTTTCTCAACATAACCGATGATGTCATTGCCGCCATCCATCTGCACCACGCCCAAATTGATTTTTACCTGGCGTTTGTGTACCGCTATGGTTGCCGCACCGCCCTGCTCTTTATGAAAGGCAAGCAATTCGCCCAGATCCAGGGTGGTCATCACATCACCATTGGTCACTAAAAAAGCCTCAGTCAGTCCATCGATCAGGGAAAGAGGTCCAGCTGTTCCTAGCGGAGCGTCTTCATAGCTATAAGAAATATGCACGCCCCACTTTTCTCCCTCTTTGAAGAAAGCACGCAATAACTCAGATAAATGTCCAACAGTAAGAACAATATCATGGACCCCTGCTCGCTGCATCTGCCATAAGAGCAATTCCATAATGGGTATATCACCAATTGGCATCAGCGGCTTGGGAAGAATATGCGTATAAGGGGCCAGGCGAGTTCCTTCGCCCCCTGCTAGAATGACCGCTTTCATAACTTTCTCCTAAATCTGATATCTATCACTTAGATAAAGCTCCTGGTGTTTCTCGATCCAGTTAATGGTCTTTCGCAATCCTGTATTAAGATCAATTTGCGGCTGCCAGTCCAGTTTCTTTTGAGCCAGGGAATTATCCGCCAGCAGTTGAAAGACTTCCGATTTTTCAGGTCTGAGCCTTTGGGGATCAACAACTATTTTAACAGGCCTGCCTATTTCCTTGATAATCTGCTCTGCCAAATCCCCGATACTTATTTCTGAGCCTGTTCCCAAGTTATAGGTCCCTCCCTCTACTCCTTTCGCCTGAGCACCTTTCAAAAATCCGGAGACAGTATCGTCTACAAAAGTAAAGTCCCGGGTTGCGTTCAGGTTCCCCAGTCTAACTGTATTCTGCCAGAGGGTTTGTGCAATTATGGTTGGGATAACCGCCCGAGCTGATTGGCGTGGACCATATGTATTGAATGGGCGAATTGTCACAGTTGGTAATCCATAAGAGCAGTAGAAACTTTCAACCAGCTTATCTGCCCCGATCTTGCTCGCCGAGTAGGGCGATTGCCCCTGCAGGGGATGCCCTTCATCAATTGGTGTCCGCAATGCTGTGCCATAAACCTCGCTGGTTGATGTATGAACCAATCTCTCTACCTCCAAATCCCGGCAAGCCAGCAAAACATTCAAGGTCCCCATAAAGTTTGTTTCTGCCACTTCTGCCGGATGGAGATAGGAATACGGGATCGCAATCAGCGCGCCCAGGTGAAAGACCATCTCACATCCTTTGATTGCACCCCTGACTGCATCACCATCACGCAAATCCCCGGCAACAACTTCAACTTGCCCGTTCAGGTCAGGTGGTAACTCACCCAAATAACCTGTGTCCGCCCGGGAGTTGTAACGCACAAAAGCACGTACCCTGGCCCCCTCCCTCCCTAATGCCTCCACCAGGTGGCTGCCAATAAAACCGCCTGCGCCAGTAACAAGGACATGCTTATTTGACCAAAACGAACTCATACAACCTCTGCTTTGGATTTGGGAACAAAATGAGAATGAATTAAATCCAATAAATCAGGGATAATTACTAAACGAGCCGATGTTTGCTGACAAAGGGTCAGGATACGCTCTTTATCTTGTGCTTGGATATTGGAAATAGCATACATAATTAATCCGATATCCTTATCCTCGACTATATCGATCAAATCATGGGTCGTACCCAAAACCGGATAGCCTTCTACAATAGTCTCCTGCTTGAATAAATTGTCATCCACAATGCCAACAATTGAATAAGCTGGGGAGTACCTGCTCTTTTCCAGGAGCCAGATCGCCAGTTGGCTCGATTTTCCGGCTCCAATAATCAGCACGCGTTCACCCACACTGCTTGCTCGACGACGATGCCAAAGCCAGCGGGACACAATACCCGTGATTAAACGATCACGATAACGTACAATCAGGCAGCCCAGAAAAGCAAGCAGCCCTGTTATTAAAAGCATGCCCTGGGGCAAAAAGGGGTCTGCAGGCAAAAACCCATTAATCCCTACTAAAACCAAGGTAGCAATCGCAGTGGAAAATGCAAGATCCAGGGAATAAGATGGTTTGGCTTGTTTCCAGGAAATTCGGCCGAGACCCAGTAGGTAATTCATCCACCCAAAAAGAAGCGCGATCGCCAACGCAACGCCAAGGGAAACACTCCATCCCAAGTCAAGCGGTCCAGTTGAACGCCAGAGCAAACCAGTCACCCCTACAGCAGCAAGAACCGTTAGCGTGTCAATGACAAACCAAGAAAAATAACGACGGATAACCCTATATACAAACCCAACGAACAGGTTTTTCTCAGGGACAGAGACGCGTTTCATAGCAGGGAAAAAGGTAACAAGGGTCCAGAGAATAACATCTAAATCCGAGATGAAAGAGTGATGCGTGACGTACAGTTCATCAAGGCGTAGTTTATCGGGAAGAAAATTCCTCAAATAATCTTCCATAACTCGCCCTGAACTGAGCCTGCTCTCCTCATCTCTGTACAAAACTGCTGCTGGGCTGGTGATGCCGGGGCGAACGGACAGAATCGCCTTACGGGCATCCTCCGGCCAAGTCGCTGCAATATCGATGTCTTCTGGACGCGGCCCGACCAAGCTCATTTCTCCTTTTAAGACATTGATCAGCTGAGGTAATTCATTTAACTTAGTATCCCGTAACCACTGCCCAGTGGGCGTAATGCGAGGATCTTCATGCGCTGTGATACATGGACCTTGATAACTTTCCGGACACTCATGCATGGTGCGAAATTTAAAAATATTGAAAGGCTTTCCCTCAAAACCGGCGCGCTTCCCCCTGAAAAAGATTGGTCCCCGTGTATCTCGCTTAATCAAAAGAATAAGAAAAACAAAAAGAGGGGAAAGGAGCAATAAACCCAACAAGGCTGCAATAATATCTACCAGGCGTTTAAAAGCATTCTTCATCCACAAAGAAATCTTTGCCCTAGGGCCTGATTTCTGGGATTGGGTTCTTGCAGTGTTACCCGTTTTACCGACAGCCATAAGAAATCCTTTTTGATCATGGTCACTAGACCCAATTGAAAAAATAAATGGTGAATTTCCGGAATTCCAAACAATCAAAGCTTAATTGTTATTCGAAATAAATGAACGCTTTCAGGGCGTATCAATATCACGCGCCCAATTGCGCTCGGTATTGTACCAATCAACAAGGTTTTGCATCCCCTCCCGGAGACCGACGCGCGGTTCCCAACCAAGCATCTCGCGGGCCTTGCTGATATCTGCCCAGTTTTGGCGCATATCAGCAGGATGTGCAAGGTGGGTTTCAATAGTCGCTTTTTTACCTACTAATTCCTCGGTCAGGGTGATCAATTTACTAATGGTGATGACTTCGTGTCCCCCAAGATTAATGATTTCATAGCCCAGAGGTTTTAGGGCAAGAATGATGCCTCGCGCAATGTCATCAATATAAGTGAATCCACGTGACTGTTCTCCATCGCCATTTAAATGGAGGGTGCATCCTTCTGTAATCCACTGTATGAAGCGAAACATCGCTAAATCGGGGCGACCAGCGGGACCATAAACAGTGAAAAAGCGCAAGATGCTTACATCCACACCGAAGAGATGATGGTAGCTGTGGCACAATACCTCTGCTCCCTTTTTGCTAGCAGCGTAGGCTTGTAGTGGAAAATCGCTATTCGCCGTTTCTGGCGTGGGATAGGGACAATTTGCCCCATAAATACTAGAAGTTGAAGCCTGAATAATTTTGGGGACATCATAATGTCGACAAAGCTCAAGCATCGACAGAGCGCCTGTCGTATTCGATGAGAGAACCTTGAACGGGGCTTCGGTACTCGCACGCACACCAGCTCGCGCGGCGAGATTGATCACCCCGTCGATCTGGGGGCTGGATTCGGCAATCGCTTTGACTTCTTCCCATTTGGATATATCTTTCTTGTGGAAAATGAAACTGTCTATTTTGAGAAGAGATTTCAGCCGAAATTCCTTTATTCGCACATCGTAGGCATCGTTCATATTGTCAACACCAATGACCTGATGTCCCTCTGCGATCAAAAGCTGACTAACACGCGAGCCAATAAATCCTGCCGCACCAGTGACGATGTAATTTGACATGGATATTACCTTTTTATTTATTCGCTGGATAATGCTTCTCGTAACTTTGTAATTCCCCCATTCTCTCTCCCTGTGTGTACGAGAATTCTAATAGATAGCCATGTTTTCAATCTCGGCAGGTTCAACTATCAGATTAATATCATCCAAGTACAAAACGGGTGTCTTATTAACGCTCTCTGATGGAGGCGCGTTTTTTATATCTTAGATCCGGACACCATCCAGGAAAACATCGTGCGGACAGCATCTTTGAGGATACCCCACCAGCGAAACAGATAATAGCCAGGCAGCATCCAGGCGCTTTTCAAGTGATAACGCCAACGCATATAGGTCGGGCCGGGAATAAGCAGTGCCAGGACAAGCCTGAGGCGACCATATAAATTCAGCGATAGCAACTTTTGGCGTTCGGCAAGAATATGCGTGGCAGGGCTAGTTTGTTTTAGGGCGACCAGGCCCCGATGGCGGTCGAAGCTTTCTGAAAGGGTGGCGCACACATCCTCCGGGACTGGGGTGTCAAAGTAGGCAGTTGTTTGAGTCAGAAAGGCATCCAGTGCCGAACCCCACTCAAAGGAATTCGCCTGTGAAAGGAGCAAGTCCCAATCCAGGCGTTCTTCATAGTGGCGGATTAAACAATCAACATCATAAAACCAGCGCAGGGGGATATTGTTCCCCCCGTGCTGCAGCATGGCATGACCAGCCGCATATAAAAGCTGTGCTTCAGGCGTTAACATTAACAGGTTTGTAAAACGCATCTTTGAAGATAAGGACTTCAGCGATTCGGTTTGCTCCCAGAACCAATTCACAGGTACAGCGTAGGTATAAGTTTTATCTGCTACCAAACTGTGATGGAGTTCCAGTGTGAGGGGGTGTGCCCCAGACTTTTGCATACAAATCTCATGATTGAACAAATCCCGTAAACCAGCTGAGGCTTCGGGCTTAGCAATTTGGTAGCCAAGCGCTTTTGCGATTTCAACCGCCTCGACCAGTTTTTCTTTTGGCAGCAACAAATCCACATCGCCCATCGAGCGCAAACCACTATCAGGATAAACAGACAGTGCTAAACAGACGCCCTTAAGCACTACAATTGGAATTCCCGCAGCCCGGAATAAACGGGCAAGCATTTCAAGTTCTTTAAAAATTCGCTGGTTCTTTATTGATGTGCTGGCATACATAAGGCGCAAGAAATCGCGCACATCAGCCGGCAATGAGGAGAATTTTCCCGACCCGGATAGCACCTTGTACAGGAGCGGTCCAACACCTTCTAAATGTGCTTTGTGCGCTAAGTCACCCCATTCCCCCGCCGAAAAGGAATCTCCTTCCAAATCCTTTATGCGCTCTGAAATGATCAGGCTGAGGGTGTAGTTGTCAATTTTTAGTTGCATGGATTGGTGGGTTTTGCACAGAAGGTCGCTGCACTACAACGGGTAAATAGAGGGTCAAGACCTGCCCAGCGGAGAACTTGAGAACTTTCCTGGAACAGATCCATTTGGGTCACACCTGAGTGAGCAGTGCTGGGAAGCTGTAAAAAAGAAAGTATCATCTCTTGTTGTTAAGTTCAATTAACGGCAGGTAAATGTTTGGATAGAAGATTATTCACCTGGATTTGGACGAATCGCAACAAGATAGTGCGTGTTGAAGATAGTTAGCTTTTCCAAAAAAGCACTCAACAACCAAGAGATTGGCACAAGGCGGCGGGCAATGGGGGGGGCAAGTGTGATTTTCTTGTATTCAACTTGGCAATTTGGAAAAGACGTCTGAATCTCACTTAAGCGAAGACCGCGAGTTTGCTTGTTGGTGGGGTTAAGCCAGAAATCATAAGAAAGAATCATCCCGCTGGGTTTGAGCACCCGCAGCATATCTGTGAAGATGTTCTTCCGAATTTTCTCATCTAAAACAGAAGAGATGGCTGTATACTGCAAAACCAAATCAAAACTGTGGTCGGCAAAGGGTAAGTCCTGTCCATCGGCATTAGCAAAATTACTCACCGGTAAACGCCAATGGGCAGCATCCAGACAGTCTTTGAGCAAATCTACGCCATACAAATACTGCTGGGAAGCCCCCACCATAGAGAAATAATCACTTAGTACGTCACCGTCACCACATCCCATTTCCAAAATTCGCAGGTTGGATAAATCTGTAAAACACTGCCGCTTCAGGGCATTCAGAACCGCCCTCTGGCGGCCCTGAATAGTAAACAGGTAGGACTGATTGAAACAGGAATAGAGGTCGCTGTCTGAAAAGCGGTGTTCTCGGTCTTCGTATTCATCCCGCAAGCGCTTTATATCATCCAAGGGTTTCACCCGACGAGGCCAGCGTTTTACCAGCTTTATCCCCCCAGCGGTTCCAGAATTTGACCAAACCAATTATAAAACCAAACCCATAGCTGAGATGCAGAATTGCAAAGACCAATGGCAGGAGCGGAAGGTATCGCCAACCGCGTCGCGCTGCCGTATGTAGAGATGCACTCAAATTCGCCAGCAAATAACTCCCCGCTGTCACAACGAACAATACCCACCCCCAAGGAAAAAAGAGCGCAGACAATAGTAAAAAATTAAGAGTAAATACAAAAGCAGAGGGAATAAACTGGCGAATACGCATCTGGCGCGGGTGTTTTTGCATGACCCTGATTTTCCAAAGACCATATTTAAAGTACTGCTGCCATAAAGATCTTAATGATCCACGACAATAATAACGAGAATTGATATCACTTGCTAACAAGATACGGCCTCCCAGTTTGCGCAAGCGATAATTGTACTCATCGTCTTCATTACATAGCATCTCTTCATCGTAGACTCCTACACGACTAATAGTCTCTTGCTTGTAAGCCGGGAATGGAACGGTGTCAGTAAGAAACTGCTTGTGTTTTTGCGTTCGGAAAGAAGAATCGCCCACTCCAAAGGTTGTGCTCATTGCAATGGCAATAGCTCGTGCTGTATAAGTATTCCCTTCCGTTTCAATTACACCCCCCACCCCATCCACATCTTCCCTTTGCAAGTAGGCAACGCAACGTCGCACGTAATCAGGAGCAATCTCGCAATGCCCATCTACCCTGATGACGATGTCCCCCCTCGCATGGTTAAGACCGCAATTCAATGCCGCGGGGGTAATTAATTTCGGATTGTCGATCAGACACACAGAATATTTTTCTTTAGTGCTGGTTATTTTTCGTATTGTTTCTCTAGTACCATCTGTGGACATTCCATCAATCACCAAAATTTCCAACTGCCCATTCGGATAATCCTGAGCCAAAACCGACTCCAGGCTCATCCGAATGTATGCCGCTTCATTTCGAACTGGCAAAATGACTGAGACAAATGGGGCTTGCGAGTTGTCTAGCATCAACTAATATCATTTCCTTCTATCGGAGTATTTTTTGGCACAATAACCCCAAAACTAGCATAAAATTTTAAAAGGTTCGAAAAATTATAGTCCCAATTGAACTTTTCTTCAACTGCCTTACGACCAGCATTTCCCATTTTTCTGGCCAATTCTCGATCCTTAACCAGTTTAGAAAAGGCGTCTGCTATCTCTCGTGGATTAATCTCATCAATGAGAATACCTCCCCCCACTTCCCGGACAATTCTCGCGCTTTCTGTTCCTTTGTTTGCAATTACCGGCAACCCATTTGCCCAGTACTCAAATAATCGGTTAGCATGTGTAATACAAGCACTGCGATCGTCTAACGCGAGCAAGACACATCCTACCCATCCAGTTGGAATTAAATTTGTTACAAGAAATTTCCAGGGATAGGGACCACCAATAAAAACATCACCTTCCGCTACAGAATCATCCATGACTCTCTGTCGGATTCTTTCCGCCAATTGAGGGGGCTGGAAGTTGCCCCAAAAGGCAATCTGGCAATCCATTTCCCGCCTTAACAAATGAAATGCGTCCGCCATTTCTAGGACTCCTCGTTCCAAAAACAAGCTCCCTGTATTGATGAGACGCGGTTTTACTGAACTAGGGTAACGAGGCGGAAAATGAGCTTTACTGAGATCAAAGAAGTTACTTAGTACACAAGTAGGCACATTATGAAGTTGGTATCGCTGAGCCATGGTATCTGTGACCGTCACTACACCAGCAAAATCTTGTTTGCACGCAAGCAATTCCATATGATTAAACCAATTCGCGAATCCTTCTCCTACCAGAGGAAATCTAGCGAAATGATAATTTTTGATAGTATCTATATAACTCTCGTGAGCATCCCAAATGACAGGTTTATTGGTGTGGTGACTAAGCCATCTCATCGACGGGATTAATTCAGGATCGTGAAAATGATATAAATCGGCTCTAGTCTTGACGGCAAGACGAGCGGCCAACCAAGTTATAACAAGACGACGAATAAAAGTAAATCGAGGCTTTGGTAAAGGTACAATGTTTATGCCCTGAACCTGATGGATTTGACTTTCTCCATTTACAGGTGTAATTAAAGTTACATCAAAACCGGATTTCCTTAGGGAACCACATTCCCGATGAAAAATACGAGTATCCAACATAGGATGAGCGCTGGTAATATGACAGATATGTTGATTTCTTTTCATGAAATCCATGAATTCACACTAGATTGATCCTTGAATACTGAACGAATCGTCTTTGAAAATAGTCTTACCCACATTCCGCTACTCTTGGGTTAAACTCGTTAGTGTAACAGACCAATGTAATAAAAGGTCCTATCCATCTATATATGGTCGATATTTATTTCCGCAAGACCATGGATCGAACTCCTCAGATGATAATACGGTTGGAATTTAAACACCACCAACTACATCCTTATCAAACATCAGTTTAGCAGTATAGATATAAGAAGATAAATCTAAAAATAACTGGAAATTACCACTTATTCAAAGTTTTGGATCACAATATAATTAATATAACTTACGTTTGCTCGCTTGTGGGGTGCTTTCAGTATTTTCCGTACACCAAATTTTCCATCCCCCCAGGTTGTTACAAGATATGTCATTAAGTGAAAATCAGCCCCGAATGGATCTAGTTCATTTGCTTCTTGTGGTTCATGGTCTGAACTATGTTCCAGAATACATATACCACGCTTGCTTAAACAGCTCATCCAGGCTTTGAGGCATTTTTCGGGATCGTAGCTGTGATCGAAAGAATTACTATAAATGAAGTCTACAGATTCTAACCACTCAGGCTTTACTTCATGGAAATCCCACTGTATTGTATTCGGAAACCTATCTGCTGTTTCTGATATTTCGGTGCCAATTACATCACAATTGAGATATTTTCTAAACCATTCTTGCTCTTTTCCTCTTCTTGTTCCATGGCAAAGTCCAAACCGTGGATTTTTATTATGGGTTTTTATATACTCCGAAAGGTATTGAATATTCTCTTCTATTACCCAAATAGTGTCGATTTTCTTTTTGTTTCCTTCTTCCTGCATGTCTTGGTTCAGCGTGAAATGGAAAAAAGACCATTGATAAATAGACACTCCTCA
>CAYORF010000045.1:0-19964 GCA_964406305.1 uncultured Anaerolineales bacterium
CCCGGTACATTCTTGGTGCAATCTACTGGTACATTTTAGCCTGCAAACTGACAGTGAAACGTATATTGATGGTTTTTACACCCGTCTCGGGTGGAACCATTGTCAGAGCGTTGCTGCCTGAAGGTTGTGTCCCATCTGGGTCAGGGTCGTAATCATAGGCTGGATAGGCAGGGTCGGAAATTTCAGGGCAATCTGTCGTACTGCCACTGACTGCATTACAACTGTAATTTTGAAGAGCCGGGCTACCTTGTGTCTCCGGATCACCACCATTTATAGAATCAGCCCAGTAAAATAACAACCGCTGGCGTGTCTCACCAGGGACAATAACAACATCATCAACACGCAGATACGGAAGAACTTCTTCAGTCGTACCCGTATTGATAAATTCGACGTCATCCCAACTGATGATCTGCATCCCATACGGCAGAATGTCCTGAATCGCGGGATTGACCAAGTCACCAGAGGCTTCCTGGGTAAGCTGCAGGGTCAATGTAAATTGAATATCTTCTAAGGGGAACAGAGCAGATTTGTCACTACTTTTGCTGGTCTGAATGTTGGTAATACCAGCATCATCGTCGTCTGATATCCGCAGATTAGCACAATCTTGTGACGCCGGGATCGATTGTGTGTCAGAATTTTGATCTAAATAGGTTCCTGTAAAGTTGATACAGTTATCATAGTCTCGATAAGTTGATGAGGGTGAAACCTGAGCGTAATCGGACGCTACCATATCATCACGCACAAAAAACCGAACAATCGCAGGATTTGAAGTAGAAAAGCCTGGTGGAACAACCTCTGTGAACCGCCAACGAAGATCTGTTATAAGATTATTAGTTGAAAGAGGAGGGATATGCAGCAGGGAATTTTCTGCTTCCGTGTAAGTTGTTGCAGTAGATCCGTCTACAGTAGCCAGGGTTGTCCAAACAGCAGGAGTAACATTACCGTTACCGACTGTCATGAATTCCAGAACAGCTTGATACCCACCAGACCAGGTGGCGGTGGTAATTTCCGCTATCTCAGTAATGGGTAACCCGTCGCTGATTGCTATCGGGAACGTATCAGTGATAATTAAACCCATGGTATCTACATTGGCTTCGGCAAGATCCCACCCAACACTGAAGGTACTTGTCCCATTGGATACCCCTGGTGACACAATCGTATTACCTGGACCTGTTTTATTACCAGCTGCTGTAACACTTGGGTTGTCTATCGTACCGGTAAGTCCGCTTCGTCCCACACATGTCGGGCAATCTCCATCATCAGGGAAGGGGTCTGATGTAATAACAGTGGTTGCACTAACAAAGGCCTCATTATCAATATTGTCACCAGTAGAAAAAGGCGGGCTGGGATAGGCGAGGGTATAAGTGACATTCACACAGCCGTCGTCAACCGTATGGAGTGGTGAAAGGTCAATTGTCCACACTATGGTATCTGGAAATGTATCTGGTGCCCCTAATGGAAGCTGATCTTCGATAACATACGCAGAACTGCTAGATTGAACTGTTGCGCCGATTGGAAAGCGATCGTTAAATACCAATTCAGTTAATTGTGCAACACCTAGCGATGAAGTAGGACAAACTGCAATATTATAGGTGGCTTGTCCATCGACCACAGGACCAAGCCCACCAGCGGGTGCAACCGCTGATTTTGTCACTCCCCACCCACCAGAGGGTGGCGAAATAGATACATCGGGAGTGAAGCTTGTTACATCAGATCCATTATCAATTTCCCCTTCAATCATCGTATCAATCACACCATCCACAATATTTTGTCCAACACGCGTTCTTACCGTGACTTGACCAGCTTCTCCATCTTCAAAGCTAACATTGATGACCGGAGTGTTCACTATTTTGACGGTAGGTACACCAGCAATGATAGAAAATGTGCCAGTATATCCCGGAGGGTCATACACTTCAATAAATTCGAGTTCGGTATCGAGTGGAAAGTCAATGTTCAAATCTCCACACTCACTGGTTGTACTTGCACAACTAAAATCGATTACATATTCAACAATTTGTCCAGTCTCCAACGGTCCACTGGAAGGGTCCACCATAGTAATATCCAATATTAGTTGAGCGGTAGGACTCTGGGCATAGGTATCAATGGGACCACCCATCAATTGCAAACCCATCACGAGAATGAATAATATGCTGACTAATTTCGAGAGGGATCGTCCTACTCTTTTAGGGGATGAATGCATGAATGATTCCTTGAAGTTTACTGATAAGATTAACTTAAAATTATATCATTAGGCTCAGAATAATCTAAGCTATTATCCTCTATTCAACGCCAGAGAATTTGAACTACGACAGACAACATTCTGTCTATGTCCTAAGTGTAATACGGGTTTTTGTTCCACGTTACAATCAATAATAACCGATCTTTCTTTATTATCCCTATTCAGAGGATAAATTTAATGAATAAACTATTAAAATGGATTAAAAGTTTCTTCCTTCCTCTTGAAGGTACTCCCCTTTGGCTTCGACTGGCGCCCTATTTCTTTTTAGGCATATTGAGTCTCTTCGCCCTCTGGGGAGGCACTCATGCCTAGGATTACATAAATTCACCAAAATTTTACGAACAAGCCTGTTGCTATCCAAAACCGCGGGAACAGGATCACACTTTGCTCAATTCACAAGCCTGGAAAGATCAATCATCGAAAGCTGGAAAGAAAAACCATTTGGGTTTTTCCCAAATGGTTTGATCAGTTTTCTTCTGGCCACCTTTATACCGGCTATCTAGTTCACCATTCTGTTTCACATCCGTAATATGTATCTGAACCACCTCCCCCATAACAAACATCTGTTCCTGGTCCTCCAATGATCACATCATTTCCATCCCCGCCATCCAACCCCCATATCCAAAAGAAAAGAAAGAAGCGCCTATCGTTCCCTCCTCCACCCAGAATGCAATCATTCCCTGCCCCACCCTGGATCCAAGGATCACCGGCAGCAGTGCCCAGGATCAGGTCATTCGCGCCTGTGCCGGTCTCGCCTGCGCTCACATCAACAATGTTGGTTAGACCCATACCGACACACTGCGGTGGTGTCAACTCTGTGACCCCAAGACCAAAACTATCCTTATCGGCGTGAGTGACAGGTACTGTATTTGAGGCGGCAACCGCATTAAATACACTGATCACTACCAGGGTAAATAAACCAATTATGATTACTACTGTGATATTCCGCCAGTTTTTTTTCATATTATTCAAGGGGATGTTCAATCCCTAACATTTATCAGGCTTGTTTTTCCAATAAAGATTCAATTTCATCTGCCGTGGCGGGGTTTCCGAGGAAAAAGCCCTGGGCAACTTCAATTTTCTGCGCTTTGAGGATATCCAGGTCCTCTTTGGACTCCACTCCCTGGGCAACCACTTCAACATTAAGTCCTTTTGCCATCTTGGCTAGCGCACTTACCAACCTCTGAGATGCCTGGTTCTCATTCATCCCCTGGATAACTGTGCGGTCGATCTTAATGGACTGGATCGGCATCTGGAAAACCTGGTTAATCTGATTCGCTGAGTCGGTTGCAAAGTTATCAATGGCCAGCTTGATCCCGAGATCATGTAACCGGACAAGATGGTCTTTGATATTATCATCCTGAAAAATCTGGTTTGACCGATTGAGCTCGATCTGGATTAGATTTGGATCACATATATTTTCCAGGAAAAGCGTTGTGACTTCATCAATAAACTGGTCCTTTACGATAGTATCTGGTGAAATATTGATGGATACCGGAACAACAGGAATTCCCTTTTCAATCCAGGCCCTTAATTGGGCACAAACCTTTTTTGTCACCCAGCTGTCAATTTCAGGAATTAAATCGCTAGCTTCGGCATGTGATATGAAATCAGCCGGGTACAGGGTTCCGTGGTCTGGATGATTCCAACGGAGGAAAGCTTCTACACCCACAACTGATCGATCCTTAAGTAAAACTACTGGCTGGAAATATAATTCCAGTTGGTCTTCAGCCATAGCCCTTAAGAGCGCCTTTTTGAACTCATGGATGGTCGGAAAAAGGGTTTCATCCTTAAAAACATCAATTTCATACTGGTAAACCGTTTGAGCGTCCTGAACAGAATATCGGTGGTAACTTCCTTTGGCTTCATGAAGGATCATCGCACCATAACGTTCAGCCATCTTTGTTAGGTCTGAGAAAGTAGCAACTTCCACAATCTGGTCTCCCAGATTCTCTTGATTCCCATCCAGAACATCAACAAGCAGGGGGTGGTACTGAACCTGGATCCGGGAAATATCTGATCTTCTGATATCCCTGATCAGGGTCCAGGTTGGATAAGCGGCTGCGAGCAAACTAATTATGAATATAACCAATGTGATCTGCCGGGTTTGGATGATCGCTATTTCTTTACCAAAAACATTTGTAGTATTTAGATCAATGTAATCATCTGTCAAAGTACCCTCAACATTCAGAAGCAGGGCATCTTCAGTTTCCGGCATTCGCATCAGGGTTGGAGTAAACTGAAAGGCGATCTCTGGCTGATAGATCTCCTGGAGCGTTACACCTTTAACTTCACCCGATATGGTGACAATTGGAAGCACCTTAAAATCATAAATTCGGCTCTCTGCACCGGTTTTTTCTTCTTTCTCAACGATCAGGTCATGAATGCTGCAGACATCCAGGGATACTCTTGACTCAAAACTATCACCAGAAAACTCTGTCACCGGATGCAAATCAAATGACCTGGTCCATCCATCTGCATCACTAAGTTGGGCGGAGATCTTATATTTGCCCGTCAACGATAGGCTTTCTGCACTAGATAAATCCTTAGCTGAAAAAGAATAATCAAAATCCATCAAGACATCACAGAAGATCAGGAAATAGATCGGATCTCCTGTTTTAACGGTCGCAGAATCATACAGGGTGTCTTTATCCCTTGATGTATAGCTAAAATCCCCCTCGTGGGTGTATAACATCGTATCAGTATAAATTTTTGTAACCGGTTTGGTGAACACAAAAATACCAAGAACCAAAGCCACAAGAGCAATTATCCCTAGTAATAACAGCAACTCCTGCCTGATCTCTCCCCGTGTTACTGAAGGTTGATTTTCCATAAGATCTCTTCTTTTTCTAGTATAGTCTTGCCGAGTAAATATAAAGAGGGAGCTGATAATGACTACGATTATACTTATAAACCCGGCAAAGAAGGCCGGTTCTCGCAGTTTCCTGATGAGATGGCCGGCCCCGGGGATCATGAACCAATATTTTCCAACGATCTCTGCCCTGTTTGGTTGGTACCCATCCAGCCAGCCGTTATTATCCCCCTTGAGAATGAACCCATTATCAACCTGATCGACAATCCGATGGAAGACGAAACCCACCTGGGGGTTACGATAAACGACCCGCTGGTCAAGCTGATAGTCCGCCGTTACCCGGGCTACAACAAGATCCCCTAGCTCAATCTCCGGCTCCATGCTGTTTCCAGTGATCATCACGTAGGATACCTGGCCTCCCAGCTTCAGGGGTGCAAATAAGATCCACAACAAGGTGAATATAACTAAGAAGATCAGGATAGTGCGGGAATTTTGGCGGAAGAAAAGGGCCATGGTCTTTTTCTGCAAAAAGGGGCTCGGAATTATAGTCTACCACGCCCCTTTTCCGGTCCTAGTTTACCAATCAATGATCTTATTGGACAGAAGACACATGTAGCGCGTCTGCTGCGGCAACACTTATAGATACCCCGGTCAGATCACAGGAGAAGTCTAATGGTCCGCCTGTGCAGGGGATGTCCATATATTCGATAGTCAAGCCGGACCCAATGCCCGCATATACATTCGAAGCACTTGCGTTCAGGGTGAAGGTAACAGTCCCGAATTGACCAGGATTGCTGCTGTCCAGGGAGTAGTGAATATTGTTGACAATGTATCCTGTTATGTCTCCTTCACCTTCACCGGCCAAACTAGCGTCAACAGTGTTCGCAGCAGCAAAACCATAAGTGGCTGCGCTCAACACAACTGCCAAAACCAGGAGAGCTAAAATCCGATAACGAAACTTCATAACTTTTTTCATAATATTCCTCCGTACTGTAAAATAAGATTTTTTAATCACAATTTGGTGATGCGTCTACAGTGTAGCATTGGCTATTATTTGGTCAACCCACCTAAACTAACAACGCTGTTAGTATTGGCCGATTTTCGATGATTCATGGGTTTTTAGCCATGAAAAGCCCTCTAAAACCCCTAACAATCCTGTTAGAATTTTCACTCTGCGTCCTAAAAGGTAGATCATTTTCTGGAATTATTGTTCAGAAATGAAGAAAAATTAACCAAAAAATGCCCTCAAAGAGGGCACTTTAAGCTTTCTGATCTACCAGCAACCACGGATTTCTATTCTAAGAAATATGTAGCTGTAGGTGGTGGTGTATCCGATGGTGTCGGAGTCAATACAGTAGGAACCGGTGTCGAAGTTTCCGGAACCGGCGTACCGCTCGGCAGCGGTGTTCTGGATGGCCTCGGCGTATTGGATGGCCATGAGGTATACGACGGTACAGGCGTATCGGCAGGGGTCCGGGTAATTGTCGGCGAAGGTGTTATTGTTGGTGTTCGAGTCGGCAGCGGTGTGTTGCTGGGTAAAGGCGTATTGGTGGGCGGTGAGGTGCTGGTGGGCGGCGGCACATCTGTCGCTGTGCCTGTTTGGGTTGGCGTTGGAGTAATCGTCCAGGTGGCTATCGCCCTGGGTACCGCGTTGCGAGAGATGGTGCAGCCGTTATCAAAAACCGCATACACTCCGAAATCATTGCTAACTACTCCTGTTAATGCTCCACTACCACCACCCCAATCTTTATCAAAATCGATGTCCCAGCGGTAGGTTCCACCAGCACTAAATGGCAGGGTTCCACTCCATGAGCTGGATGATGAATAATCCCTCGATCCACCATTTCCATGTCCTGGGAAAAATGCGCCACCCCATTTGAACCAATCCATATTCATCTGGCCAAAGCCGTTGACAGCCGCGTACTGTTCCGCGTAATCCCAGGTTAATTCCAAAGAGACTAATTGAGCATCAACAACATCTTTATTCTTGAACTTTGTTCTTAGCTTACCGGCATCACGAAAAGTAAAATTCTGAAGTATATATTTACTGCAATCAGGAGTGGGTGTGACAGTCGGCGTCGCGGTTTCTGTTGGTGTGGCTGTCGGAGTTGAGGTCGGCATATCTACCGTGACACCCTTATAGCAGCCATCATCAAATTCCAGATCTACTGCATGATCCCCTTCCAAGCCAATATTCCGGGGCATGAAAAAAGCAATATAATCACCCTGTAATCCCGGTCCAAGTTCAACAGGATTTGCTGGAATCCAGAAAGTTGGTGGCGCAGTATCACGGAGCCTGGTCCAATCACTATTATTGAATCGGGTTGCCAACAGATAACGTCCAGGATCATTCTTCTGCCATTCCTGATTTGCCCGGTATAAATGGATCGGAACAGGATTATCGTTTCGGATCGAAACAGAAACAATCATATATCCAGAGTACCACTCCCCCGCATAGCTATTGGCTACGTTTATCAAATCACAATCAACAGGGATAGGTGTGTTCGTTGGGGAAGGAGTAACAGAAGGTGTTGACGTCAAAGTGATCGTAGGAGTATCTGTAACAGTTGGTGTTTGTGTCCAGGTTGCGGCAGACAGAATCGGACCGGAAACACCCATTACCCTGGATGTCCGGAATTTTTCTACGATACCATCCCTTTCCGCATTCATTGAAACAGTCGGCCACAGGTTGCTTATGAGTGGTAAGAACAGGGGGTGTTGATGTTCAACATGAACTTTAACTCGGTCCCCGGGACCCCCCGCATCATCCATCAATTGGCTTGATAGATTGTCCATGCAAAGTGGGATAGCATAGTTATTATAGTCAACCGCAAATTGATTGCTGCGGTTGCTGCAAATAGTTACGTGGAAATATCCTTTCTCGGAAGGTTGGCCAATATTTGCTGTGGTGTGGTTGAGAAGGTATAGTTCATAATCACCAGCAACAGCTGGTTCTATCCATACTCCAGCACCTCCACCTTCAGCAGCATCCTGGATTGAAAATAATCGTGCCAGGTCGATCAACTCACGTTCCAGTTCGTTTCCATTAGTGCCAGAAAAATCATACGGAACCAAGCAGTCCTGCGGATCACCCAAAAAGATATCGGCATTGACATAAGTAGACCCGAGGTTTGTTCCAGCTTGAATACAATAGTTATCGTTAAATTCCCCGGTCACCGCGTACCGTATCGCGAACCTGGCGGCATTCTGCAAAGCCATCCAGGAAAAAATCATTCTGCCGAATTCAATGATCCCAAAGATCACAAAGAGCAAAAGAGGCAAAGCCAGCATAAACTCGACCATGGCCTGGCCATTTTTCTTTTTTATTCTTGGGGACAGATCTTTTCTTTCCATAATTTTCCGATAATAATCATCCTCAGTGTGGGAATAAATCCCCTTCAACCTTGCGATAAAAATCTTCCTCCACTACAACTAAATAAAGAATATTAACTAATAACAAAAATGGGTTGAAATCAGTGTAACACCAAGGGATTCCCATACAACCCTATAAAACTAACAACCTTGTTAGTACAAAATTTCCTCTGCTTTTTGTCTAAGTTTCTTCTCGGTAGTCGAAATAATTTATCCCTAACAATCCTGTTAGTACGTATGTATTTCCTGTATAGAAGCAATTTTAAGGAATTACTGCCCTCAGAAGAGGGCAGTGGTTTATCATTGATGTAATTTTTCACCATGGTCCAAAAATTGTTTTTCTCTAAATTCGAATGCTCCTTCCTATTCAAGGAAATATGTGGCCGAGGGTGTTGGAGTTTCAGATGGTGTTTGCGTGAAAATCGGTGTGCTCGCCGCAGCAGTTGCAGTCAAATTAGGTGTAATACTGGGGATTGGAGTATTAGTTGGCACTGTAGTGCTGGTCGGCCAGGATGTGTGGGATGGAATCGGTGTGATCGTTATTGTTGGTGTAATTGACGGCGTCCAGGTTATGGTTGGTGTCGAGGTCGGCAGAGGTGTATTACTGGGCAGTGGTGTATTCGTAGGCAGCGCTGTATTGGTCGGCAGCGGCGACGGAGAAGCAGTAGGAGTTGTCGTCGGTGTCGGTGTCGCTGTCCAGGTTGAGATCGTCCGTGGAACAGCGTTCCTGGTGAGGCTGCAGCCGTTTTCAAAGAGAGCCCGCACGCCAAAGTCTGAAGAAACCAAGCCTGTTAGTCGGCTGCCACCACCCCAATCACTATCAAAGTCAATATCCCAGCGGTATTGGGTGCTGGCATTAAATGGAACACTGCCGGTCCAGATTGACGAAGAGGAATAATCCCGGGTGCCGCTCTGGCCATGGCCGGGGAAATAGGATCCATTCCACCTATACCAATCCATATTCAAATTAGGATAACCGTTGGCATCCCCATACTGTTCAGCATAATCCCAGATCAATTCCAGAGACACTAGATCCGTATCAACAACGTCCCCGTTGTTAAAATAGGCTCGTAGCAGGCCGTAATTTAAGAAGCTGAACCCACCCAGCGAGTACAAATTGCAGTTCGGTGTGGGCGTGATGGTTGGGGTTGCTGTCTCAGTAGGTGTTAATGATGCAGTTGCTGTGGGCATGTTTACAGTCACACCCTTGTGGCAGCCATCGTCAAATTCCAGATCCACAGAGGTATTGCCTTCCAACCCGATATTCGGGGGCTGAAATTCACCGATATAATCCCCCACTCCTGCAGGTGCCATTTCTATGCTTGGTGAAGGATTCCAATTGGTAGGTGGGGAGGTATCGTTCAGGATATCCCAGCTGCTGTTATTAAAACGCGCAGCCCAGTAATACCGGCCTGGATCATTCTTTTCCCACTGCTGATTCGCTGAAATCAGGTGGATCGGGACAGGATTGTTATTCCGGATCGTTACCGATGCGATATGGTAGCCAGATTTCCAGAGACCTACATAACTGTTCACTACTTCAATCAGGTCACAATCCACAGGGATCGGTGTAAATGTAGGCGATGGTGTAATTGATGGTGTGGATGTAGGGGTAATCGTTGGTGTATCGGTGATCGTCGGAGTTTGGGTCCAGGTTGGAGCAGATAAGATCGGACCCGAGACCCCCAACACCCTAGAGGTCCGGAATTTTTCAACGATACCGTCTCGTTCGGCATTCAGGGCCAGGGAAGGCCAAATATTGCTGATCAGCGGCAAGAAGATCGGGTGCTGGTGTTGAATATGGACCTTAACTCGATCCCCGGGGCCGCCGGCATCATCCATCAGCTGGCTGCTAACGCTGTCATAACATAAGGGAATGGCGTAGTTGTTATAATCCAGGACAAATTGATTGCTGCGGTTGCTGCAGGTGGTGACGTGGAAATATCCTTTTTCGTTTTCCATACCGATAAAAGCCGGGTTATGGCTGGAGAGATACTGATCATAATTTCCGGCTACTGCAGGTTCCAGCCATAGGCCAGTCCCACCGCCTGTGGCTGCATCCTGGATCGAAAAGAGACGGGCCAGGTCTATTAATTCCCTTTCTTTGCCAGCTTTGTCCGAGCCCGTGTAATTATCGGGTATCAAACAATCCTGGGGATCTCCACCAAAAACATCAGCATTAATATGATCTGCACCCAGATAGCTGCCAGATTGAACGCAATAGATGTCCTTAAACTCACCAGTGACAGCATAGCGGATGCCAAATCTGGCTGCGTTCTGGACGGACATCCAGGCAAAAGTCAGGCGTGCGAACTCAACGATCCCGAACAAGATGAACAACAAAATTGGGAGGGCGAGAACAAATTCCACCATCGCCTGGCCCCGGGTTTTGTTTTGTGATCTTGCCCCTATACGCAACATATTTCCCGCTTTTATAGAATAATGACGTGAATAATATTTATCCACGCCTATTTCCTAATCTTAAAATCAATCGCTCTCCCCTTAAATCCCAGAGGAAAGCGAATTTTGTTTTTCACTACTAGTTGGAAACTACATGCAGCCAGTCAGCTGCTAACACATCAACGCTCTCACCAAAGGTGCAGGTCCAGCTGGTACCGGCTTTTTCACATTCATCCGCCCAGACCACAGACCCTTTTTCTGCTATCGATACTCCGGCCAAGATCACCACACCAGACTGATCGATATCAAAATCTACAGCGGTAAAAGAACTGGGGTTATCAACATCAAGGGTGTAGTTGATCCTGGAAACCTGGTAAGCAGATTTCACACCATAATCAACGCCCAAAATGCCAGCGCTGTGGATTGTGCTTGCCTCGGCAAAACCATAGGTTGCCGCAGCAATGACCAGGGATAACGAAATCAGGCCGAGAATGCTTAGTTTGGTCCGTTTCTGTTTCGTCATGAGCTTCTTCCTTTGTCCAGTGAAACCCGAGAATTATGAAATATATTGGACTTCGCTATCAGTGTAGCATCCTTGGATTTTTCCACAACCCCTCTAACCTAACAACCATGTTAGGTTCTAATCAAATCATCAGAATAAGGGGGGAAAAACGGTTTTTTACCTTACAAGATGGAAATCTTTTTAGATAAATAAAAATGCCCTATAAAAAAGGGCATTTTTCATCCAGATCATGTTTTATTAGTATTGCTAATTTCCTACTTATTCAAAGAAATAAGTGGCTGTCGCTGTGGGTGTAAGTGATTCTGTCGGCGACGGTGTTGGAGACGCCGCGATAGCTGTCGCTGTCAGGTTTGGAGTATTTGACGGTACTGGAGTAATGGTCGGCAGCGTAGTAGCAGTCGGGACAGGTGTAGTGGTTGGTGATGGTGTGATGGACGGAGTCCAGGTTATTGTAGGAGTATAGGTCGGCAGTGATGTTGCTGACGGCAATGGTGTATTGGATGGCAGCGGCGTATTCGTCGGCGGTGGAGGAGGTGTGGGTGTCCAGGTAACGGTGGGTGTAGACGATGGCGTCCAGGATATGATCGGCCTGGGAACTGCATCCCGGCGCAGCTGACAGCCGTTGGTAAAGTCAATGATCACGCCAAAGTCATTGCTGACAACACCCGTTAAAGGTCCACCCCCAGCCCAATCACCATTAAAGTTGATCTCCCAGGTATAGGAACTTCCACTGTTAAAAGGCACTGCTCCACCCCAAGTAGTAGGAGATGACGAATCAAAAACACCATCGAGGTTTCCGCCCAGGTGGATATAGCTCCCAGCCCATCTGAACCAGTCAACATTCAGGTCTGGGTAGCCATTGGTAACGCCATATGTCTCAGCGTAATTCCAATTTAGCTGGATCTGATCAGCTACGGCATCAACTACATCGCCGTTGGTCACTGTTAAACTTTGAATGGCATAATCACCAAAAACAAAATTACTCATCGAATACTGGCTGCAGTCCGGGGTTGGTGTAATCGTTGGTGTTAAACTGGCTGTTGCGGTGGGCAAGTTAGCGGAGATGCCCTTATGGCAGTTATCATCAAATTCAAGGTCAACGATGGTACTTCCCTGGACAGGTTCTGCCACTGGTTTGAATAGACCCACATAATCACCTAATCCACCGGCAGCCATTTCAATCGGAACTGCAGGAGCCCAGGTTGTATCCGGGAACATATCATCCAGGATGGTCCAGTTGCTGAGGAACTGCATGGAATATACATAGCGGCTGGCGGGCTGTTTATCCCAGGCCATGTCCGCCTGATGGAGGTGAATGGGCACAGGGTTGTTATTTCGGATCCTCACCAGGGCACCATAAAACCCTGCTCCGTATAATCCGACCGTACTGTAATCAACCTCGATCAGGTCGCAGTCCACAGGAATTGGTGTTGCGGAAGGTGTTTGAGTTGGTGCGATCGATGGTGTTAATGTGATGGTGGGCGTCGGTGTAATTGTTGGAGTCTGGGTCCAGGTAGGCGCGGAAAGAATTGGACCGGACACACCCAATGATCGGGTGGTGCGGAATTTCTCAACAATTCCCTCACGCTCCGCATTCAAAGTGACAGAAGGCCAAATATTTGTAAGAATGGGTAAAAACAGAGGATGGCGATGCTCAACATGAACCTTGACCCGGTCTCCCGGGCCGCCGGCGTCATCCATTAATTGTAAGACAGGAATAAGTTCACACAAGGGGATCGAATAGTTAGGGGTCATGCGGTATAGTCCCCCACGGTTGCTGCAGATCGTGATATGGTAAAACCCGGTTTCACCAGGCAGGCCGATAAAGGCCTCATTATGAAGGTCAAGATACTGCTCGTAATTTCCCGATACATTGGGACGCAGCCATAAGCCTGTCCCCCCCCCAACAGCTGCATCCTGAATGGAAAATAGGCGGGCCATATCGATCAGCTCGCGTTCTTTATCGTTTTTATCCGCATTTGTATAGGTATCGGGGATCCTACAATCCTGGGGGTCTCCCCCATCCATGTCCGCTGCAACGTGGGCTCCGCCCAGCAGGTTCCCCGCTTCAATACAGTAAATATCTTTGAATCCGCCTGTAACAGCGTAACGAATACCAAAGCGGGCTGCGTTCTGAACTGCCATCCAGGCAAAGACCATCCTGGCAAATTCGATGATGCCAAAGATTATAAACAACAAGATCGGGAGGGCAATGACAAACTCTACCATTGCCTGACCCCGACTTTTAGTCTTGGTGTGAGAAATCCGCCCCGATTTCATCTCTTACAACTCTCTTCCTTAAAATGAGTATACGCAGTATATCATAAAAAAGTTCGTATTTACACTCTCCAGAGGACGATGAACTAATTATTGCGTAATTCGTGTGAAAATGCTCCCGGCTATGTTTTCGAAAATTTGTTCCAAATACGTTCCGTCAGGCGCGTAATAATAATTACCGCAGGATGTTTGTGGAGCTATTCCATCACAAGGATCCGCCGGGTAGGCATCCGCCAGGTTATCCGGGATCGGATTGCGGAAGTTATCATCCCCGATATTAGCCATATACCTTAATAACAACTCCCCATCATAATCTGGTTTCGCTGCGTCACCGAGGCCAATGGTGTAAATTGCAATTTCATCACCGGATTTCGGTTCAGCGGAACCCGCAGGATACTCCGGATAAACCAAGGCTACCCGATCTGTCATATCCATGGCATAATCCTCGGAATCATATGGGGGAGAGGAGGCATTATAGGTTGCACCTACCGGGCATTCACCAGCATTGAAATGTAAAGGCCCACAGTGTCGGGTGGAGGGATCACTATCCGTACACCAGGAATAAGATGTGCTGGGTTCATTAGTCCACAGGCGGGAGCCAGCCGCTCCGCCGCAGAAGCCGTTCGGGAAACTTTCCGGGACTTCATTATAATTAGGATCTGTATTATAAGTCTCAGGTGAAGCTCCATGGGTAGAAGGCGGCAGATCACTGACATTGGTTGTCCCGTCTGAGAGGAACACAATGACCCAGACGCTGTCCACCCTGCCCTGGGCCTTGAGGATATCCCCGGCCACTCGCATGCCGCAGCCAGTGCATGTATTCCCGATAATATCATCCGTTTCATAATAATTTCCATCCCCATCTACATCCATTGGGTTTACTTCTCCAAGTCGTGGATTGCCAAATGCACTAATAAGTGTTGGCCCTGGACCATCAAATAACTGAATGGCATTAATCGCGGCGTGAACAGCTGTGTGGTCCGCTTCCAGCACTTCATTGGGGGTTGATATGTCCGGATCATGAATGGTAGCTTTTACATCATAGGTGACAACGGCGATGTGGTCATTACCATCAAAGAACTTGAGGATCATAGCATTGGCTGCATCTTTGGCTTTGCGGAGCGGTTGGCATTCATCAGCTGCAATACAGGCGGTTGCGTCATAATCAGGAGTATATTCTTTATCCCAATCCACATCAGGTTCGAAAGGTGCAACCATATCAGTCTTATTTGCCATCGATTCTGATGTGTCAATTACAATCACAACATCCAATGACGCTGCTTCACCAACAGAATGGGTGGTGATCGGTACGTCAGTAACCCCAAATAGCTGTAAGAAATAAACTGGGCTGTTCTGGGTGGCCTGGATCCAGACCAGCTTCCGCTTGATTTCTCCAGGAGCAGGACAGATCGAAGCAAAGGCTGCCGGAATGCCGGCATCCCCACAGAGGTAGGCTTCCAGAGAATAAATATCCGAGATGTCGTTTAGATCCAGCATTTCCCGGGCAGATTCCCGGATCAGCACCATACGCTGGGCATCACCTAAGGATGAGTCACGGATCTCGTTTGCTGCAGCTATTGCAGCGGCGTCCAAACCCCTTTTCAGGCGGGTGAAACTTACGTACAGAGTTCCAGCATCGGTGACCAATCCCGCAAATGCCAGCATAGCCGCAAAAGCAACCGCTGTGATCACCAGGGCCTGACCCCGTTCCCGGAGATTTCCTTTCCTGATATGGCTCAGTGTTCGGGAAATTTTAAGAAAAAAGTTCTTTTTATAGAGATTATTCTTTCTTTTCATAAAAACCTTCTTTGATCTAAGGCAGCGGTGTTGGCGTGGGGGCTGCCATGGGCGCCGGCATGACAGCAAATGCATGCAATGGGACAGGATTGGGCAGCAGATCGCTGATTATGGGCAAATTGAGCAATTGTTCATGGCAAAAATAGATCTCAACCAGGACAATGCCTTTATCGGTAGGGCCGCCTGGAACAATTGCGGGATCGGGAGTAGGTGTGCCTGGGCCAACTGGGCCAACTGTATATGTAGGCGGTACTACAGCTACCCAGGCATCAAGCACTTGCTGTGGGAAAAAGGGTGTGGTTGAATCCAATGTTCCATCACAGTTCTTGGTCCAGTTATGCCCATAAAGCGACCAAACCCCATTAAGACCGGGAGGATTATGGGGTTTGCGATCAGCGACCACATTATTATCAATAGTAAAGATCGAAATAGTAAGATCGTCCGTGGCTGGATCGAGGGTGATGTCCTGATTAAAATTCGTACCGATGACCACACAGGCAGTATCCAGGAAATAGTGAAGCGCTTCATCCTCACAGGCGCCCATAGGATAAGCAGGAAAATTGACCATATCCCGGTTCAACACTTCAGGATCCCTGTCAGCCGCAAACCTGGCGGCCTCCCTGACAACATCCATGAGGGAGAGGTAGTTATAGATGACTGCTCCGACCTCAACAAAAGAAATCAACAAAAATAACAATATGGGCAGTACTATCGCCAATTCTACGAAGCTCTGCCCGGAACTTTTACCTGAAAAGCGGGATTTCATCCAATTCATATATTTATCCTGATTTTATATATTTATTATAACTACAGAAAACATCAGCGTCAAACTGCTAGGACTATCTAACAAAACTGTAAAGACCTACACCGTTTGACCTGGTTTTGGTTAGATTTATCACTTCCTGAATTGATTATACGCTTCTTTAGGGCTAAATTAGCTGATAGTTTTGTTAGATACTATTAATTCCAATCCTAAAAACTGCCCCGGTAGAGTAAAATTGAATCAGGAAAATGGTGGTGAAATATGAAATCGATCACTCTGAATATCCAACCGACAGTCGAAGCTATCCGCGATCAGTCCATCCTGGAAGAAAATGGCATCCGGGCAGTGGTAATCCCCTACCACAAGGCGCCTTCATTTTACGTGGGAGATAATCAGATCTCCGAGCTGCTTGTCATGGATCATCAGGAAAAAGAAGCCAGGGATATTTTGGGCCTTCCTGATGAACTGTCTGATTTATCTGGTTAACATCCACAATATTGTCATCCTGACCCCGAGCACAGCCGAGGGGGAAGGATCCATAAGAGGTTCCAATTTCCAAAAGGAAAATATAAAATTATTGAGAAAGTGTTGGAAACCGGTCCCAATATGGATTCTTCCATTTCTCTTCGCTCAATATCAGAATGACAATATATGAACCAAATACTGCCCATTCTGCTCAAACGCCCGTCTCCGGGCGTTTTTTTATACCTTATCGAGGATAATTCGGTGATCACCAGCACTTAGGCCAAAATAAAACTGTCATTGCGAGGAGCCTGAACGAAGAGAGGGCGACAAAGCAATCTGTACTTCTTACATCTGTCAATTTTTTTAATTACGATCAATTCTTGAAGAGACGAACCATCCTGCTCTTTAATTGACCAGTTATTGGTTTTGATCTCAGTTTAATTTGATTAAGATTGCTTCGGAAGCTGCTCTTCCTCGCAATGACAGGAAAGGTGGCGGGGGCGTTTCTTTTATTTCATAAGGCGAATCGCATCTCGAGGGCAAGCTGCAATACAATCGGTGCAGCCCAAGCAAAGGGAAGGGGATATGTCCGGCATTTCCCCGGGAGCTTCCTGGCGGAGGACTTTCTTTTCACACACTTTGGCGGCCGCGCATATCCCATCTTCACACGATTCCGGATCGCAGCGCTCGTAGTCCAATAGGACCTTAGGCTGAGGCATCTATCTCCCCACTGGTACTTTCTTGAAGTTTTTCCAATTCCTCTTCCAGCTCTTCCAGTTCAATTAACATTGTCACCGGTAGAGAATGTGCTGGAATGTTCTTTTTAATCTCGCCTATCCTATCTTTAAGGTCTTGAACCAATAATTTCTCTTTCATCGATTTCAAACCATTGGCCACAACAATGCTATTATGATAGATGCCATATTATCCTGGTTAAATTTCTCTTGCAGAAATAAATTACCTCTCTGCCCCATTTTGGAGGCCTTATCGTTGTCAGCGAGAATAGCACTTACAGCTTTTTGAATGGCTGGAATGTCATTATAAGGGATCAGATAACCTGACTCACCAGGGATAACAACTTCGCTGCTCCCGCCATATGCACCGGAAATGACTGGTTTGGAAAAAGCCATAGCTTCCAGATAGACAATTCCCAAACCCTCCGTACTGCTTGGCATGATGAATAAACTACAAGTCTGATAATACTGGACCAACTCTTTGTCTGATATACCACCTTTAAAATGAACCCGGTCATGGATATTAAGATCAGTTGCGAGCGATTTTAGTCTGGGTAGGTCATCTCCAGACCCCACAATGACATATTCCAGGTCAGGAATTTCTGCTATCAGCCCTGGCAAAGCCTGAATGACCAAGTCAATACCTTTTCGTTTATCAAATTTAGTTAACCTCGCTACTGTTAACAACATACTATTATTTATTTCCATATCCCGATAAGATCCTACTGATTCAGGGAGCATTTTCTCCAACCATTCATCATCAAGAGCTGGATACAGGACAGATATTCTCTCCGAATCCAGTTGATTCATCTCTGCCGCTTTATCAGCCGTAAATTTACTTGAGGAAGTAATGAAATCCGCTTCTTGGAGGGCTTTTTTTCGTAAACCGGATAATGAGAACCATGCTTCAATCCCATGTAAATGAACCCCATATTTCAACTTGGGACGCAGCAATTTCACCAGATATGCAATCGGGGCGATGTGAAGATGAAATGTAAAAACTACTGTCGGATAGAACAATATTTGAAAGGCAGATTTTACAATGAAAAGAAATCGATTTCCCCCAAAACAATTCAGATTGACAATTTCATCAAAATCGTTTGCCTGAATTTCATTCGCCTTATCCATTAATGTGAATACTGTGACTTGTTGGGATTTTTCTGATGCGTGATCAGATACAGCTTTTGTGATCTGCCGTCCAAATCGTTCGATTCCACCAAAACCAAAAAGCTTAGAAGTCAGAATGATGGGACCCATAACATACCCTCAGGATTTGTTGGTTAAACTTTCCCAGACGGGAGAATTTCTTTTTCCTGTCCGGGAAAAATGGAAACAGAATAAAGACCAATATTTTCATGCTAATATAATACAAATACCACAATAACGGTACTCGTTTAGTCCAGATATCTGCATCGATATTCCTCGTTAAGGGACAGGTACCCTCTACATCATATCCCAATCTCTTGAGTTCCGGGCCAAGATCAATTTCTTTATTGATCAAATGATCTATTTCATAAATTGTCACTCTATCGGGATATTTTTGTTGGGCTTTGAGAAGATGATGGGCATAAACGGATTGCAACAGGATCGCTTTCACACCCGATGCTGGCCACATTTCTATGGGAAATTCTTTTTTCACTAGAGATCTAAAGACCGCAGCTGGATTTCTCCACAATCCAATTAAATGAATTTGCGAATACTTGTCAAATATAAATTCCATTGATAAGGCTAACTGGGGATATTTTATAAAATCAATATTGTCATCCCGGAAAGGTGAAAAAGCCTGGTGGTAGACCTGGCGAGTGAACTCATCCTCCAACAAAAAAGGCGATAAAAATTCTTCATCAGTTATTCTATGCATCGCCCCCCTAGGATAACGCTCCATGGCATTATGGAACATCAAGAGGGGAAAATACTCATGATAACCCCGTGGGTATTGATCAGAACTACGCGGATCAGTTACTGTCCTCAACCCATTTTGTACCAAAAAATCGGCAAATAGACTCGTTCCACTGCGGGGACATCCACCAACAATAATTTTCTTTTTGTGCTCAGTCATCAACACAGCCTTTATTAGCGGTGCAGTTTTATTATTCTTCCGAAGGTTTCGGACGTGGAGGACGATCAGGTCGTTCTCGACGCTCAGGACGAGCAGGCCGTTCCCGGCCTCCTTCCTGTCCCTCTTTAGGAGCCCTTCTGGCAGCCTTCTTTGCGGCTTCCTCAGCTTTAGCCTGCTGTTCCAGGGCAAAATAAGTCGGCCTGATCTCAGCATAATACGCGGCTGGTTTTAAGAGGCGATCTTTATGATGGATATTTACAATCCGATCATAAGAAGCCAGCTCATAATCATGGTCCATTTTGATAGCATCGAAAGGACAGTATTCCGCGCAGTATCCGCAGTTCATGCACAGGTCGATATCGATAGCAAAATTCGCCGGTGTTTTTAACGGTTTCCCGGTTTCCGGATCTTCCGCGCGTGTGATCCAGATACACTGGGATGGGCAGACTTTACTGCATATCCCGCAAGCAGTGCAGCGGGGAACTTTCTCCCCATCAACCTCTTCGTATACCAGGAACGGAAC
>CAYORF010000046.1:0-19818 GCA_964406305.1 uncultured Anaerolineales bacterium
CCCCCATTATATTAAAAAATAAGGGACTGTGCCATTTACTTTTGGGACAGCCCCTACAGATTAGCACACTAAGTTATTCCCTTCAATTCGTCATCAAATTATTGGTGTCAATTGCTGTGAATAGCTTTCTTTTTCCCCCTACTCTACTTTCATTTCTTTCTAAATGACCGGCAATTCATCTCAATGAAAAGCTGTCAATTCATTCGTAATATTCTCTGCCCCTTCCTGCAATCCTGGAATCAGATACCCAAAAGAGTCCAAAGATACACCTGATATTGACCAGCGGCTCTGATCCTTGACTTCACGGAGCGCAACCATCGCGTCGGATGGTCTCCAATGTGATGTCCACATAGGCTTGGGCACCGTCCTTTGTTAGGTGAACACCGTCATCCAAAAACCATTCCGGGTGCCCTCCGGATATCTCGTGCCAGTCCACCAACACTACAAGTTCCGGCCAGTTTTGAGCAACTTCAGTAATATGGTCGTTCACCAATCCCTCCCAACCCATCGGAACACGGACGTTGAGCATATAGATCTTGCGCACACCCAAATTGGACATCTGGGCGACAATATCATTCAGCGTACTGGCGGAGTACAAACCATTGCTGCCCGTGTGTAATACTACTGTATGGTAAAGATGACCAGACTTGCGTAGGTCTTGCAACAAAAGCAGAATATCTTGGGTTTGGCGATTGGGGAGGGCTTTCACCCAAAACTGATAATAAATGCTGTTTTGCGCCATCCACGTCGAATCCGTCCGCGCCATGACAGAATCCCCAATCAGGGTGACATAGCAAGTCCAGCGAGGTGTAGGAGAAGGTGTGGGAGAAAGCTCGGGGGTGGCTGTTAAGGTCAGGGGAGAATCAGCGGCCAAGGTAGATTGATCAGGAATAGGGCTCAATGAAGCCGTGGGTTCTGGTGTGTTCCCCGTTAAGGGCTGGTAGGCCAATGGGGTCTCGGTGGTTTCCACGACCTCTGATTGAGGGACTGTAGTCGCACTCATGTTCTGAAAGGGAGAGCCAGCGCCGATCGTCCAAGGACGCCAGGAGACAAATCCCGCTACGCAAAGCAACAGAATTGGAAAACCCACCAGGCGCCATGTCTTCACACGCAGCTCTTGCCACCAGACGCGAAGTCCTCCGCGGCGGATGGGGTTTTCCACCATTCGGTAACTCCACTCCGCTAACAAAAACGTCAATGATATATGACCCAGGGCGCATAACCACTGAGGCCAACGACATTCGGCTCCCGGTCGGAAGAGGGCAACCAGAGGCCAATGCCAGAGGTAAATGCCATAACTTCGCGTCCCTATCCAGCGTAGCACAGGGTGCCCCAAAATACGCCCCCACCCCTGCTCGTTATTAACCGTGGCGGCGATCAGGAGTGCTGTGAAGAGGTCGGTCAAGAGAAAACCCCAGGGGTAGAGCCAGGGAACGAACTCATGCGCCCGGGTATACAACAAAAGCAGACCAACCGCGCCCAAACCGCCGCCCAAAGTGGCAACTATTTTGCCTCGCGGGCGCATAAGTTTGGGCCTCGCTAAAGGCCACAGCACAGCTAACGCGCCGCCCAGGAGAAAGCCGGCGGCCCGTGTGTCGGTGCCATAATATACCCGCGCGGTATCGCCCGTGGTGAACATGATGTACACCATCCATCCTGCCGAGAGCGTTGCTAAAGCCGAGGGAAAGATAAGCCACCCCTTGGTAGGGAACGCGCCCTTCCGCACCTTCCATAGCCGGAGACCGGCCCAGAGGAGCAAAGGCCAGAGAAGGTAAAACTGCTCCTCCATGGCCAAGGACCAAAGATGTTGTAACAAGGGTGGCGAGGCATGGCGTTCAAAATAGGGAATATCTCGCCAGATATAAAGCCAATTAGTGAAATAAAAGACCGCAGCGGGGACATCTTCCCGCAGGCGTTGGATACTCTGAGGCGCTAAAGTGTAACCTAACGCCAACACACCCGCCAGCAGAAGCCACAAGGCAGGCCATAGACGCCGAATTCGCCGCAGCCAGAATTCTTTCAGGTTGATCCGGCCGTTGGCTCGGTAATCCTCCAAAAGAAGCGACGTGATAAGATAACCAGAAATGAGAATGAAGGTCTCTACCCCTAAGTAGCCACCCAATGCCCAAGGGAACTGCAGGTGGTAGAAAATCACAGCCAACACCGCAATCGCTCGTAACCCATCTAAACCTGAGCTGTAAGGTAATTTCGGTGAATCGTTATTTTGTTGGGTCATCGGCAAACACCATACCTCTTGCCTGTTTGACAAGGGGGATTTATAACGAACGAGCTTTGCGAAGCACCTACCCTGCCGGGCAAAAGCTGGTCCTGGCTTTTCCCTGTCTTCCGCCCCGGTCTCTTTCTCCCGGTCGTTCGCACAGCGAACCTAACCGGCTGTCGTGTGGATCGGGTGTTACTTGAATGGAATAGGGATGGGAGAACGGCAGGCATAGGACCCTTCGATTGACACCGAGTTGGGCAGATATACCTGAGGATTCGAGCGTCTGGGTCAGCCGATTATGCCATTGGGATACTCTAAGCATTTACCTAGAGAAAACCCGCATCGGTACTGTAATTCGTGACCCAAAAATGCATTCCCCATCTACTTCTGATAAAGGAGTATAACACTAACTCACCCCCTCAAACATTTCCGACCCAACGCTACATCGGCATCGATATCCACAAGTAATTCTTGATGGTGGGTGGCCAAAATACCCGACAAGATTGGACCCTCCAAACCCGTCTACGGATGATTCATTTTCGGTCCTGGGCTAAAAAGAAATCAAAAAAACAGACGAAGTATTGGCGGTCGAGGCTACAGGAAGTGTCTGGGATATAATCGAGTCCCACCGGGTGTGCCAAATTAGAATATATCATTTTCAGGGGATGTATTTTCTTAACTTCCCATATAGACAGCCCTCTACAAGCGTGGTATACTGCCGCGGTTGGTAGGATATAACCAACTACAACTGAATATTATTATGTTTTGAAAATTCGAAATGGCGGCTCGTCAATATCGGGACGAGCTTTTTTCTTGCCGCAGGGGGTAAAGGAAAAGCGGCTGGGTAAACCCGGATCATTTTCCGCGAGGAAAACGCTCAATTCACATGGGTTGTGAAGCTTCAAGAGTTATCAAAACGCTAGAGGAGATTTTGATGACGACTGAATTTTCGCAGTTAACCCTGCACCCAACCTTAATCCAGGCAGCAACTGATCTTGGATTTAAAACCCCTACCGAAGTACAAACAAGGGTCATTCCTTTGATGCTGGAAGGAAAAGATGTTTTAGCCCAATCCCAAACGGGATCTGGCAAAACAGCAGCTTTTGCATTCCCTATATTAAACAGCCTGGCCAACAGCGATAACCGCTATGCCATCAGCACTCTGGTACTGGCCCCTACCCGTGAATTGGCCATCCAGGTAGCCGAAGCGATCAAAGAGTATGGCCGCCATATGAAAGTCAGCGTGCTTCCCATTTATGGAGGCCAGCATTACGGCACTTCCCGGCGCAGACTCAAAGAAGGCGTGGATGTCATTGTTGGTACACCTGGCCGTTTACAGGACCTGATCAGGCAGAACATACTCGATCTCAGCAAGGTTCACACTGTCATTCTTGACGAAGCAGACGAGATGCTCAGCATGGGTTTTGTAGAGGATGTTGAGAATATTCTCCAGGAAACCCCATCAGAACGCCAAACCACTCTGTTTTCAGCTACCCTCCCGCAATCGATACGCCGCTTAGCCGATAAATATATGCATGATCCTGAAACGATCATGGTAGAGCACAAAGCTCTCACAGTTGACACCGTAGATCAACGCTATTACGTGGTCAAAGAAAAAGACAAATTGGCAGCTCTCATTCGTTTGTTTGAAGCCGAAGATATCGGTTCAACCCTGGTTTTCACAAAAACCCGCATCGGTTCTGGGAAAGTGGCCAACAATCTCATCCAGCGCGGATTTCCCGCAGAGGCGTTAAATGGCGATCTCTCCCAGGATGCCCGCATACGTGTTTTGGGTCGTTTTAGAGCAGGCCACATCAAGGTTTTGGTCGCCACCGATGTGGCAGCCCGCGGCTTGGATATCGATGACATCACTCATGTAGTAAATTACGACATTCCAACAGACCCCGAAGCTTATGTGCACCGCATCGGCCGGACCGGGCGAGCCGGAAAAGATGGCGTCGCCATCTCCTTACTCACCCCCAAAGACAAACGATATCTCTACAAGATCGAAAGTTATTCCAAATCTAAGATATCCCTGGCCCAACTCCCCACCGAAAAGGATCTCCACGAGCGCCGCGATATTAAACTCATCGAAAAAATGGAAGCCTGGTTGGAAAGGGACCGCTGTAAACGGGAGCAGGAACTCGTCGAATACATGATTGCCTCGGGTCACGATCCAATCAAAATCGCTGCCGCGGCATTAAAAATGGCCCGCAAGGGAATGTCGGATCAACCCATCGAAAAGATCGCTCCTGTGGAATTCAAGGAATCGTCCTATAAAAAAGGCCGGAGTAAAAAGACAAATCATCGGAATGGTAAATCAAATCGTCAGAGGCAATTCCAGAAGACAGCTTCTGGCCATGAAATAGGCATGGTGCGCTTAAGCATTAATCGAGGCCGAATCCACGGCATCCGCCCTGGAGAAATTGTAGGCGGGATCGCGTCGCGAGCTGACATTCCCGGACATAGCATTGGAAGAATAACCATCAACGAAAAATCAACTTTGATCGATGTCCAGAAGGAATTTGTTCCAGCGGTTTTGGAAAAATCCGGTTCATATCACTTTCACGACAACCACAAAGTTGACATCAGGCAGATGGCAAAATAGTACGCTGCATAATTTAGAAACATATGAAAACATACCAGGCATGTATTCCCTGCATCATGAATTTAATGGAATCCACTCTGAATAAATCAGATCTAGATGACCTAAAAAAACAGGTCATCCTAGATAAGTTTAAGGAGGATTGGGGCAAGGCTGATATGTCCCTGCCACCGGCTCGTACAGCCGGGTTGATCTATCAGAAAGTTCTCAAGGAAACTGCCCAAGACGACCTTTTCAAGGCCCATAAGAAATCCAGTATCCAGGAAGCGCTCAAGTTATATCCCCGTTTGAAAAACTTGGTAGATGGCGCCTCTGATCCTCTCGAAATGGCTATACGCATAAGCGCCCTTGGAAACATATTGGACGTAGGTAATCCAAATAACTATAACCTCGAGGATGAAATAACCAGACTGATGGACGTCCAGATCGTTGGAGATAGCCTGAAAATCTTCCGGAAAATTTTATCCAGCGCAGATTCCTTGCTCATCCTGGCAGACAATGCTGGAGAAGCTGTTTTTGATAAAGTTTTGATCGAGACAATTGATGTGCCGACCGTATATGCGGTAAAAAGTAAACCAGCTTTTGACGATGCCCTCCTGGCAGACGCCAGACAGGCTGGCATATATCAGGTAGCACAGATAATTGAAACGGGAACTCCCTACCCAGGGACTTATCTGCCATCCTGCACTCCAGAATTCCAGGACACCTTTACAAACGCTCCACTGGTCCTGGCTAAAGGTCAGGCCAACTTTGAGACCCTGAGCGATGCCTCCAGGGACCTATTCTTCCTTCTAAAAGTGAAATGTGAAGTGGTCAGCGAGGAAATTAACTTCCCGATAGGCAGCCTTACTCTGAAGTACCATCAAGACTAACCCTTCGAAAACAGTATTTAAGAGATCAGAAATCTTTATATAGGTCAAGAATCTCTTCCGGCCAATCACCTTCGTGATAGACCTGCCAGGTCTCAAGATGCCGGGCTGATTCTCCAGGGGCCAGATTTACAACCGGACCCAACGTTTCCAGCTCGATAACAGAAGGATTGCAATAGATCTGGCTGGAAGACTGCCGATCCAGGTATTCCTGGTCTGGATGATAGGCAGACCGTTTTACAAACAGTGTGTTTTGGAATCTGTAAGCTATCCATCCTATCGGATTAGGGGCTCCAACCTTTAACGCTCCTGTATCCATCGTCGCTTTCACAATCACTGCTCGATTTGCCAGCACAAGCTGCTCAGATCTGAGGTCTGTATAGGGCCAGAAAGCCAGCTGGCGGTTCGGCCACAGTCCATGAGGATCATCCTGATCCAATTGAAGCGGGAGGATTGCTTCTCCACCAGGACACATCATCGTCACAGCCCAGGGAGCGAGTTGAAAAGGATTTAATCCTGTATTGAGCAATTCATGCTCAATCTTAACTTCAGCCCTATCCATCTCCAGGCTTATTTGTATAATTTTCTGGATTCCCGTAGCCTTGTCAATTGGCTGAATGATTTTCACTCCACCCCGGATTGGCTGGATCTCCACCGGTTTATCATCCGCTATATAGGTCGTTTCCGGCTTTTCAGGCCCATACCAAAGACGGTGCCCTCCCCGCAGTGAATAATCATCTCCCGATTCCACCGGGATTATCGCGTCCGGCAGGACCACCATCAAGTTATCACCCCCATCCAAAGAGAGACCAATGATCCTGGGACCTACGTCCTTTGTTATCCAGATCGATAGCTGTTGGTTTTCCAGCCGCAAACATTGATAACCTTCAAATAACTCATCACGCATTTCAATCATCAATTCATCCTTGGTATTAACAAACAGGCCGGGAAAATATCCGGCCTGTGATCTTAAAGTTCGACACCTTACTTGATATCAATCTGCTTCTTCTTCTCCGCCGACTCAATTCCAGCTTCAAGGACTTTTGTGAGTAAATATCCATCATAAAAATCTGGCTTGATGCCTTCACCGCTGTCAATTCCAACCAGGAAGTCATAAACCGCATGATGGAATTCATGTTCATAACCGATATTGTGGGCTGGCGGCCACCAGTGGGACATATAAGGATGGCTGGGATCGGTGGCTAAAATTGTCCTGAAACCTTTTTCGCCTTCACCATCTTCAGCTGAGTAATACTGCAGCTCATTCATGCGCTCGAGGTTCCAGGTCACGGCGCCTTTGGAGCCGTAAATCTCGAAATAGTTGTAGTTCTGTCGTCCGATAGCAAAGGTGGTGGCATCAAAGCTGCCCAGTGCACCGTTTTCAAATTCGACGATCATCGAAATGGCATCTTCAAGTTCTACCTTGCCCATTTCTGTCGCTTCACCACTTCCAGCGCTAAAGGTTGCAGCACCAGCACCCGGCAGAGGACGCTCTTTGATAAAGGTTTTCATCATACCAGTAACAGATTTGATCTCTCCCACCAGGAAGCGAGCCAAATCCACACTGTGAGAATTTATGCCGCCATTGGAGCCCATCCCGGCAATATCCTTTTTCATATGCCAGGTCAACGGAAAATTGGGATCCATGGTCCAGGACTGGAGATAACAACCCCGCCAGTGGTAGATATCGCCTAGCTTGCCTTCATCGATCATCTGCTTGGTAAGCATAACTGCCGGACAGCGCCGGTAATTATGGTTCAGATAGTTAACCACACCAGCCTCCTTCGCGGCCTCATACATTTCAAGGGCCTCGTCAGAGTTGAGGGAGATAGGTTTTTCGCAGAAGATATGTTTGCCTGCTTTGGCAGCCGCGATGGCAATGGGCGCATGTAAATTCGGCGGAGCACAAATATCTACTATATCAATATCCTCACGCTCAATAACCTTCTTCCAATCAGTCTCGATCTCTTCCCAACCCCAGTTGTCGGCAAAGACCTGCAGGGATTCCACGTCCCTCCCGCAAGCTACTTTCATGACTGGTTTGATTGGGACATCAAAAAAGTTAGCTACGTTCTTCCAGGCGTTGGAATGTGCTTTGCCCATAAATTTTGAGCCAATGATGGCTACATTCATTTCCTTCATAGTTCATCCAACCTTTATAACTAAGATCTTTTTAGCAGATTCTACAAATCAGCAATAAGTTTCTTCAGGTATTTGATACTCTTTTCAACTGCCTCATCTTCATTGGTTCCAACATCAGGGTGCGGAAAATCCAGTTCCACTGCCAATAATCCGTTATAGTTCAGATCCTTAAGCATTTTTGCCAATTCCGGCATGTTTATATAGCCATCCCCAACGGCCACACATGAGAAGAAGAACCTACAGTATGTATACCAGACTATATCAGTTATCGCGGAGATCTAGATTTTATTGATTGATATGTTATCAACGCCCGCTCTGAGGCAAATTTATGGGTAATAATTGGTTTCGGATACCCCGGTACTTTTTTTCCTTTTTCCCACGGAGCATGAATCGCGTCTTTCTCCAGATCTGCTAGTTCCGGGACCCACTTCCGGATATAATTCCCAGTCGGGTCATATTTCCTACTCTGGCGAGTGGGATTAAGAATCCTGGGAAATGGTGCTGCATCCGGACCAGTTCCTGCTACCTGCTGCCAGTTCCCCGTGTTAACAGCCAGGTCTCCATCAAGAAGACATTCCCGAAACCATTTTTCACCCCAGCGCCAATCAATTAACAGGTCTTTCACCAAAAAAGATGCCGCGATATTTCTAGCTTGATTGGGTATCCAACCAATTGAGTCTAGCTGGCGCATTGCAGCATCCACAACGGGATATCCTGTCCGGCCATCCTTCCAGGCCTGGAACTCTGAGTGATCATTCCTCCACTTTAGTTGGTCATACAAGGAACGAAAATTCTGGGTTCTGGATTCTGGAAAATAGTACATGATCTGAATATGGAATTCCCGCCAAATTAAATTATTCAGCCAGGCATCTATTCCAAGAAGGTCTTTGCGACCATCCGCATTCTTCAATATATCCAGGCATCGATAAATTGCCGATCGCAAACCCAAGACTCCAAATCTCAAATAAGGCGCCAGGTTAGAGCTGCCATCCAAATCCATCCTGTCCCGAGTAAGATGGTAAAACTCAACCTTGTTTTTTAGGAACAGATCTAATCGTTGATAGGCGACTTCTTCTCCAGCGGTGAAAGAGCCCTCCGCCTCTCCCTCTGGGATCTCATCAGAGTCGATATCTTTTAATGTCAGAATATGTTCGGTTACAGGGATCGGATCTATAGACTGGATCCGGGTGAGCCAGTTTTTCTTATAAGTTCCGAATTTCCGATATGGCTTTCCACTATCTTTCACCACTGCAAGAGGATGAGTTCCCAATTGTCCCTGGACCAATTTCAAGGGCAGGTAACTGCCAGCGAGAACACTCCGCAAGCGCGCATAAGGTGTGAAATCCTCTTCTGCAAGGATTTGGTCTGCGCCTGTTTCATTCAGGAGCAATTCCAGGACTTCAACAGGTTTCCCAGTTCTGACAACTAGTTTGCTACCCCTGGATTGTAGGTCCACGTTTAGTGATCGGAGATTTTCGAAGAGAAAATTTAACCGGCGTTCAGGGGCGTTTTTCAGCAGCAAAGGATCCAGGATAAATACCGGAAGAATGGGAGGGTTTTCGAGCGCTTTTTGAAGCGTCAGGTTATCCCGCAAGCGCAGATCGCGCCGGATCCACCAGATCGAAGCCATTACTCGTTTTGTCCTGAATTCAGTGATCGAATGGTCTGCAATACATCCTGATTGGAGGGAATATCTGACATGGCATGTCCGTAGTGGACGAACCTGGCCATGCCCATCTTGTCGACGATAACCATGGCGGGCATACGACCAAGCTTGAAAAGATTTACTTCCTGGCCGTACAACTTAAGAACCTTGTGTTTAGGATCAGGGATCCCAACAAATGGCAATTTATTCTTAGCCCAATAGGATTGGAACGCCTTTCCATTCTCGGGGCCAATAACAAGAATAACCGTATCCAATTCAACAAACTCATTATGATTATCGCGCAACTGCGCCATATGTTTTTGGCAATAAGGTCAAGTAAAACCACGGTTAAAAACCAGCAGCAGGTTCTTGCTATTTCTATATAGCGATAGAGAAACAGGATTCCCGAGAAAATCGTTCAGATCAATTTCAGGAGCTCTAGTGTTCAATTCCACTTTTGGCATTGATAGCCATCCTTTGTAAATATTCCTACTTCCCCTGGTCAATTAATGCTGCTCTTTTCTTCCGATACTCAATGATTGGCAGATCTCCCTGAATCAGTTTTTCATCAGATTTAAAAGAACTTGGTTGAGGCTGATGGGTGATCACTACCCGGCGATCCTGGTGGGCTACGATCAGGTTAAAAGGCATACCAATCCAGGCGATCAGCTTACCTAGAACACGGTTGCGAACAAATCTCTGATAAAAACGCAAATATAAAATTGAATTGTCATCATCCACCGGGGTAAAGGCAATCACCACCCGGACATCATCGCTAATGAAGTTCTGCCAGAGATTGGGCATGATGAATTCCAGATGAACACTCCGGGCTTCTTCAAAACTGAGCTGACTGGGTTTCTTGGGTGGAGTTCCATCATCTAGCCGATTGAAAACATATACCAGCAATTTATCGTCCCCTTCCCATTTCACCAGAGGGCCATCGATCACAGTTCTATCCCCTCGGCCAATTGTATTATGATGAATAAAAGGAAGGTGAACTACATCTAGCTGATTTTCTATAGCCCGTGAATAATGGCTCTTCCAGGGATCCTGAACTGAACTATAGACAAAAGAATTGTCAAGATTATCAAAGAATATGGGGGGTTGTAAGTCTTCCGGCGGATCTTCACCCCACCAGATCCAGATAAAATCCTGATCCTCAAATGTTGGGTAGGTATCCAATACTAATGAACCTGGTATTCGACCCCCTACACCATTGGCAGGTATGTGAACACAACGGCCGCTGTTATCATATTCGAAGCCATGAAACGGACATTGAAGATGATCTTCATGAACTTCTCCAAGGCTTAAAGATATCCTCCTGTGGGGGCAGCAATCAACTGCGCAATTAACCTTACCTTCTTTACCCCTCCAGAAGACCAACTTCTCGCCAAGGCGAGTTACCCCGATAGGTTTCTTCTTCACCTGTATTGATTCCAAGACAACGAACCACTGTTTGCGGATCATCCATTATCCTCCAATTTTCTCGATGGGGTATATGGTAAATATATCTTACCAAACCAATGTACAAAGAGTTTAACTCAGGACCAATATCTAACCAGTAAAAAAACTGTACATGAGAGTGTTGTGCAACATTTACAGTCCGGATCCGGATATTTAATACTTGATTAGAACCCTTGTTTTTGCCCCAGCCAGGGTTCTGGTTTTCCGGATTGGAATTCCTGCACACTCGGTCCAGCCAATACACCTAATCTCCAGATTCCGTACAAATAACTGAGAATCAGGATCAAGATGGTATAAGGCCAACCCAGCAGAGTGCGGATCAAACCCAGGGAATTCACTGCCCCCTGTAGGTACAATATAATTTCCAATGCCAGCCTGGCAGCAAACCCAATTCCCCAGAAAAGAGTTACTTCGCTGTAAGCAGGACGGATCTGGGAATGCCAGTACCAAGCCAGCGGCCAGCGCCTAGTGAGATGGCTGGAAAAGGCAGCCAGGGGGCGCTTTACCACAACGCTTGAAATACACAAAATCACCGTCAGCCCACCAGACACCAATCCAGGGATGAAAAACCCGACATCGGATCCACTCAATAATGCAAACCCAGCTGCAAGTAAAACGGCTCCCAAACCACCCAGGGCGTAATATAGATTATCCTTTTGATATATTCGTACCAGAAAGAAAATTAAAGCAGATCCAATAGATGCGCCTAATGCTGGAATCAAACCGAATAATGGTCTGATTACCAGAAAAATCAACAATGGCACAATAACATCAAGTATCTTTACTCCCCTGCCAGCGAAAACAGTCTTCAGCTCATCTTGCAGTTCTTTGATCTTACTCATTGATCCGATTTCCCATCCAGAATTTTTGCCAATCCCCACCGCTTTGGTACAACACAATAAGGGCATATAAACTGGCAGTGAAAAATCCCAGGACCATCATTAGGATCACCCATACGATCGAACGCAGATTTATCCCTTCTCTAAAAATGATCCAGGCCGAAAATAGGAAAAATCCTGTGTAAAGATCAACCAGGGACACAATACCCCAAGGGTTCTGGATGATCTTCCCTCCATCCACTGAAAAGTTTCCCACCGTAAAACCATATATCAGTACTGAGGTCATAGCCAATATACCGAGAACAGCTAATACTTTTGCAATCTTCATATCATTTTTCCCTTATAAAACCAACAAGATTCCAAATACAAGTTCCACTACAAAACTAATGATATTCGATGAGATGGCAGAACGATCCACAAATATCGATATCCCGCGCACCAATGCCATCGCCAGGTAAGTGACACCCAAGATCATATAAGCTTCAGGGCTGCGATAAAAGAGCACTGCCGCTCCAAGACCAACAAAAAGGGCGCCCAAAATAGTTCTGATTTCAGTAATGCCTCTTCCACCATTTGGCTCCAAACCTGTGAAACCTGGTACCTTGAGAGGCCAGAAGACCGAGACAACTCCGGTAATGATTGTGGCTATACCCCCAATGATTTTTAAGATTTGCAGAAACATTATTGATCTCCTTTGGGAGGCAGCGGTATCAGGATCGAGGTCCTTGATTTATAAGCTTCATAGTCAGCCTGTCCGCCCCATTTCTCGTCAGCCCGTTTTTCAAGCATCGGTACACCGCTAATGCGAGTTAATAAAATTGTGATAAAGATCGGTGAAATTAATGCTACCCACTGCCATCCTACCAAAACAGGCAGAGCTATGATCATCACGCCGACCCAAAGCACAATTTCGCCAAAGTAATTTGGATGACGGGACCAGGACCATAAACCATTCTGGATAAACTTTCCCTCATTGGCCGGATCTTTTCGGAAGATGCTTTTTTGCCTATCCGCAATAGCTTCCATTCCAAATCCAAATACCCATACAAGAATACCAATCACTGCAAAGATATCAAAAGGTACGCGCTTCTGCGAGGTAACAACTACCAGTGCCGCAGCTAGAGAAAAAGTTACCCACAATCCTTGCAAGGTCCAGGTTTGCAAGAATCTCGGAAAAGACTCTTTGATCTCCCGGAAACGCCTGTCTTCTCCAGCTTTTTTAATGCGCTGGAATAAGAATGTTCCCAGGCGCAAGGCCCAGACAGTTACCATCGCCAGCAGGAGCCAGGTCCTGAGGTCCCTTGCTGGGGAAAGGATCACTGCTATTAGCATCACCGTAACATAGGTTACGCTGCCAGTAAGGTCAAAATATTTCTCAGTTTTATTTAGATAGGCGTGGATAAAAACTATCCATTGGATCAAAAATGCTACTCCAATTACAAGGGCGTAAATTGGCAAGTTTCCCACTTTGTATCCACCCTGGCTGCCGGCTAGAGCAACACCAATACCCAGAAGCACGATAACCAGGATTCCGATATAAAACCGTAAATTCTCTTTACTCATTATTTTTTTCCTTGTTTATTTTCATTATTCATTAAGTGATAATTTTCTAAGCTTTCGAAACAATCGCAAAACCGACCGCTCCTGGCCCAAGATGGGCGCCGATCACGGGTGTGATATCCATTGAGAAGATCTCACCTTCGGGTAAACATTTCTCAATTTTCTTTTTGAATTCCTCAGCTTTCGCATGAGCATTGGTATGCAGCAAAGCGAATTTCTCAATAGGAAGGTTGTCTTCTAGCAGAGAGATTAATCTTTTTTCAGCTCGGAAGGAAGTCCTGACCCGATCTGATCCAGGTTTACCATCTCTCATAGTCAAGATTGGTTTCAGTTGAATTAAACTTCCTATACCTGTCATAAACCTGTTCATTCGACCGCTGCGGCGCAGAAATTCCAAAGTATCCAATCCAGCTGTTACAAATGTCCGGGAGCGAAGGCTGTCCAAAGCTGCCAGGATTTCAGTTGATGATTTACCGTCATTTGCCATCCTGGCCGCCATTTCAACTTGAAATCCCGTTCCAATAGATAACTGCCCTGAATCCCTGACAGCCACCTTGGCTTTTTTAAACTCCCCTGCAGCCATTCTCGCGACATCAATTGTTGCGCTTAATTTCTCGGAGATATGGATGGAAATGATCTCATCCGCTCCCTGATCAACCAGATTGTCAAATGCCTGGGTAAAAGCGGATGTGCCGGGTGTGCCAGTAGTCGGGTGAGTTGGATAGCCGGCAAGGTTGGAATAAAATTCCTGCCGGCTGATATCGACGCCATCCAGAAATCCCTGATCACCGATATTAATATACAGAGGAATAACCGTAATGCCTAAAGATTTAACTAGCTCATCAGGCAGATCACAAGTGGAATCGGTTACGATTTTTATTGTCATCAAGATCTCCTAGTAAATTCTCTTGTCTCTGAAGATACTGGTAATTATTGCCAGTATAAGAATAATAACACCGGCCCAGGCCGCGGTTAAGACCAGCGATGATCCAGCTTGGCTCACCGTTATACCGATAAAAGCCCAGATCAGAACGAATGAATAAGGAGTGTCATTTTCCATGAGGGATTTTAATATTCCCAGTAAACTGGCCACCGCCAAGAGGATCACTGCCCAGACCTGAGGTTCTAGACCCCATCCAGTCCATTTATACAAGAACAGGTTTTGGGAGACATTGGCAATTGTGGCCACGCTGATCCAACCGAGATAAATGCTGAAAGGCAGTTTCACCAGCCATTTACTCAAGCCTTCTGTTTTTACGAGTTCTCGACTGATCATGATCAATGTGATGAGAATAGTTAACATAGCGATGATCGTGAGTGAGAACACCTCATAATGCCAGAGGAAGATCCAGACCGAGTTTGCCAAACTGCCAATCCAGTAAAGCGGAGCGATCTTTTTTAAGGTCGGATTCCCACTTTGCCCAGGCAAGGCCTGGAACACCGAATAAACGATCAGGCCAAGATAAATCAGTCCCCAGATCGAGAATACATAACCCGCTGGAACAAAATATATCTCAAAACGATCAGAGATTTCACCCGTATTTAAGCCGTTCAGAGGCAAAATGTTTGCCAGGGCATTAACTACAACGGTGACCACTGTGGCCAGGATGGTGAAAATTTGGTTAGTTTTTATTTTTTTCATTTCTTCTCCACGAATAATTAATTTCTCTTCTATAACGTACTTATAGAGGCCAATATACATTATTGTATATCTTTTGTCAAGATATTTCATCGTTTATCTTGACAAATTTTGGATTTCGCTGTACACTTTGGTGAATTGAAGGCTGAGGCATATATGACTATTTCGAAAAAACCACGTTACAACCTTAATGTAATCGTTCAGGAAACTGGATTGAAAGCGGATACGATCAGGGCCTGGGAGCGCCGATATCAGCTGCCCGTCCCTGCTCGAACCGAAGGCGGTCACAGGTTATATTCTGACCACGACCTATCCACTATTAAGTGGCTGGTGGCCAGGCAACAAGAAGGCATGCGCATCAGCCAGGCGGCAAACTACTGGGAGGAACTTATCAGCTCAGGGATCGATCCTCTATTAGATAAACACCAACCCAGGCAGGCAGATACACTGGTTCTAATTGATGAGAACGATGATACACTCGAAAGTTTGCAGCAGAAATGGATTGAATACTGCCTTGAATTTGATGAACTCCATGCAGATCAGGTCCTGTCTCTGGCATTTGCACAATTTCCTATAGAAACTGTTTTTCCTGCTGTAATCTTGCCATCTCTCAACCAAATGGGGCAGCTCTGGTATCAGGGTGATGCAACTGTCCAACAAGAGCATTTTATGTCAGAAATTGCGGTCAAAAAAATCCAGACGTTGATCACCGCAGCCCCAAATCCAGTTCATACCCAGCGAATTTTGATTGCCTGCCCTCCAGAGGAACAGCACACAATTGTCAACTTGATATTGACACTGCTTTTAACACATCGCGGCTGGGAAGTAATTTACCTGGGCGCAAATGTCCCCCTTGATCAATTGAGCACCGCGATCAGGGACATCAAACCAGATTTGGTCATCCTGAATGCATCCAGACTTTCAACTGCTGTAAATTTATTGAAGGTCTTGAACATGCTCCTTGGCAAACAAATCCCGGCAGCTTTTGGAGGATGGATCTTTACCAAAATCCCAGATCTAATTGAGAAAATGCCTGGAACATACCTCGGAATCGATCTCCAGAAGGCAATTCCACTTATAGAAGGACTGGCTACTGGACAAAAGCCATTTGTTCCGAGCACTCCTAACCCATTCCACCATCAGGAATTGGTGAAGAAACTAAAAAGAAACCGACCAGAGTTCGACGAGGTTCTCCGGAATAAGCTTTCAACCATAGGATCATCCTTTAGCATCCTGGACATCTACGAGGCAAATCATAATCTGATCCAAGATATCTCAGCGGCACTTACCTTGGGTGATATCAATTTTCTCCAATTTAACCTGGATTGGCTTTCAGGGCTGATCACTTCAAGGAAATTCAATTCCGGCAACCTGCTATCTTATCTCAGGGCATTCAGCGAAGCTGTCGATCAACTTTTAGGACCTGAGGCGAAATTGATCGTAAACTGGCTTGATAGGTCAGTCGGAGAAATAGAGTAAGGCTTTATATGAATATATTAATCACTGGCGGCACCGGCTTGATCGGGACCGCATTAAGGGAATCCCTCCAAGAAAAAGGGCATCAAATAACGATTGTCAGTAGGAATCCACAACAAATCTTGCCGGGAGTCAGATTGATTTCCTGGGACCTTGATCCACTGATCACCGAACTTGAGGGTACTGACGCCGTCGTGAATTTGGCCGGCGCGAGCTTGGCTGGAAATAATCCACTGGCCATGCGCTGGACAAAAACCCGCAGAAGGGAAATCATCAACAGCCGGATTAAGGCTGGTAAGACCCTTTGCGTAGCTTTGGAAAAAGCGCAAAAGAAGCCGGAAATTCTTATCCAAGCCTCAGCAATTGGCTATTATGGGAATATCGGAAAGGATCAAGTTGATGAATCCGGTTTAGCTGGATCTGATTTTCTCGCCCGCGTATGCCAATCCTGGGAAGCTTCAACATCAAGAGCAGAAGAACTTGGTGTTCGTAGGATTATCGCCCGGATTGGGTTGGTTCTGAGCGATAAGGGTGGCTTACTACCCCTTTTGTCACTTCCGTTTCGCCTTTTTCTGGGCGGTCCGATGGGGTCCGGGGAGCAGTTCATGTCCTGGATTCACATCGCTGACATGGTTAAAAGTCTGGAGCACTTCCTGGAGAATGCCAATACACAGGGAATATATAATATAACCACACCTGAACCGGTAACCAATCGGGGATTTGCAGCAGAAATGGGCAGAAGCCTCATCAAACCTAACTGGCTGCCGATCCCTAGCTTAGCAATGAAACTTGCGCTTGGAAAAGCAGCGACTCTCGCACTTGACGGACGTGAAGTGCTACCCGGACGTCTTTTGGAATCTGGATTCCAATATCAATTCAGCCAGCTTCCCCAAGCCCTGGATGATTTATTAGATTAATCTGACTTATTTAGGAGCTTACCAAATCATGAAAACTGAACAAAAAGACTCACAGGATAAAACAATTACTCGCCAGGATATGACTGCCTTAATAATAGGAATATTTGGCAGCCTGGCTTTCGTCATCCTTATCTGGTTCCTTGGACCTAAGCTCGATTCAATCCAGCTTGCACCAGACCAGGGCGCTTCCTGGTATTTCTGGAAACTGCCAAATCCAACTTTCTGGACCAGGGCAACCGCTTGGGGTTTTTACCTGCTCCATCAATTTTCATTCTGGGGATTGATCTATTATGCTCAAACAAAAGTCAAGAAATACAGCACCAAGCTGCACCTCGTCAACTATGCAGCATTGGCAGTCAACGCATTCTTTATCCTTTTACGCGTACTGCAAACTCACCTCTGGTATGACGGTCTCGCCCAGGATGTGTCGATCTGGAGCTCACAGGGATCTGTAATAATTCTACTAGTATGGGTTTTATTAATGGAAAACCAACGCCGGGGTATGTTCTTCGGCAAACCAGTACCAATTAAAAAAGAATTGGTCCGTTTTGCTCGCAAATATCACGGTTATTTCTTTGCCTGGGCAACAGTATATACCTTCTGGTATCACCCCACCATTGCTACCAGCGGGCACTTGATTGGCTTTTTGTACATGTTCCTACTCCTGCTCCAAGGCAGCCTGTTTTTTACTCGCATCCACATCAATCGTTGGTGGATGATATTCCAGGAAGTTGCTGTGCTCGTCCATGGTACTTTGGTTGCAGTGATGCAAGGCAATGGCATGTGGCCCATGTTCGCATTTGGTTTTGGCGGTGTATTTATTGTCACTCAGATGCATGGTTTGAAACTGCCAAAATGGCTGCGCTGGACTTTCTTGGGAGTCTATATTGCCCTCGCTTTACTAGTTTACGGTCGCAGGGACATTACCATGATCCACCAGGTCACCTGGATTCCAATTATCGATTACTTGATCGTTTTCCTGCTTGTAGGAGTCCTTTCTCTGATCATGTGGCTAATCAAGAAATTCTCTAGACAGACTGCGAAGTAGTATTTATGGCTCTGCCTAAAAAATTCAAAACCCCTATCCTCAAACTGATCCGACAGCGTTATTCTTGCCGGACTTACAAACCTCAGCCTATTAGTTCTGAAGATTTATCTGAGTTAATTGCCTTCTCTAAAAGTTGCGAATCTGGCCCTTCGGGAAGTTCTCTCAGATTTGCGATACCGGCGGCCAGCGAAGAGGACGCAAAATCCCTAAAATCTCTGGGCACGTACGGTTTTATTAAGGACCCAGCGGGGTTTGTGATCGGTGTTATCCAGAACCAACCTCGCGCCCTGGAGGATTTCGGGTATCAGATGGAAATGATCGTTTTACGAGCAATTGAACTGGGCATCGGGAGTTGTTGGCTGGGAGGAACGTATACAAAAAGCCGTTTTATGAAAATTATGGAGATGGAGGAAGATGATTCTATTCCATCAGTAATTTCCATTGGATACCCTGCAGATCACCAAGCCTGGATCGATCGTACCTCCAGAATATATGCAGGATCCGATCGCCGCTTACCCTGGCATGAGCTCTTTTTCGCAGACTCGTTTCAAAATCCTTTATCCCAGGCACAGGCTGGTGCTTATCAAGAACCACTTGAACTGGTGCGCCTGTCACCCTCAGCCTCCAACAAACAACCCTGGAGAATCCTGCGTCAAGGAAACCTGTGGCACTTTTATCTTCAGCGAACAAAGAACTACCCTTCTCCCATATTTGACTTTTTGCTGGGATTGGCGGATTTGCAGCGCATTGACATAGGAATTGCCATGGCACATTTTGAACTTTCTACTATAGAAGTGGGACAATCAGGCAAATGGGTAATGAATGATCCGGATCTCTCTGGAGCAAAACCCGGGCTAGAATATAATATTACCTGGGTACAAAATACCTGATATATTATCCAGAGCAGTCATATAATTTAACAAAAGCCATCTATGGAGATAAAAAATAGACATGGACACATTCGATATCCTGTTGTTAATTGCCCGCCCCGCAGCCGGCAAAAGCGAAATCATCGCCCACTTAAAAAATACGCCCATTGAAGAGCGTGTTCAGCAATTCCACATAGGCGAATTTGAAGAATTGGACGATTTCCCTATGTTATGGACCTGGTTTGAAGAAGATGCCATCCTGACCAGGTTAGGACATCCCAGGATCCACACGGACAAGGAAGGCAACTTCCTTTTTGACTACCAATGGGACCTATTGATCGAACGGATCAATCTGGAATACGAGAAAATAATCAGGGATGAACAAGATTACCACTCCCGAAAAACCATCATTATCGAATTTGCCAGGGGCACCTCACACGGAGGATTTCAGAGGGCATTTAAGCATCTAAGTAAAACTATCGCGGGGCGTCTAGCCATCCTTTACCTGGATGTGTCCTGGGAAG
>CAYORF010000047.1:0-19807 GCA_964406305.1 uncultured Anaerolineales bacterium
CAGGCTGGCAAATTCAAGCCCAAGGCTTCCCCAATAATCAAATTCACACCCTTGGATTCCTGCAGCCAGGCCAGACCCTCGCCCCCCAGACCTCTCAGTATCAGGTTAATGATGGCAGTATCCCTGTTGGCAAAGAGCTGCCGGAAGATAGCCGCGCTTGCGACGAAAGGCGTTACATAGGGTAAAAAGAAGACCATGCGGAAGAATTCCGAGCCGCGCAGCTTTTGAAATAGCAGTATGGCCAGGAACATGGATATCGAAAGCTGAAACGGCACCGTTCCTGCTGAGAAGAATAAAGTTACCTTCAACCCATTCCAAATGTCTTTATCACCGGCAGCCAGCAGTACAGGGATCTCTCCCACCAGCAGCCAGCCTCCTGCCATGAAAGTGAACGCGCCCAGGATCCTGATCCAGAATATCCAGGATTTTCTGGTCTTGTGGGCCGAATTCCAGCTGAACCAGCCCAGGATCAATAAAATAAATCCAGCAGAGACCACAATGATCTGGGGCCAAATGCCGGGATCTGAGTTAGTCTCCAGGGCAGTCTGATAGGCCTGGGATATCTCCTGGAAAGTGAAATACAACAATCCCAGCCCTCCACTCAGAGCCAGCCAGGCCAGTGTGAATTGAGACTGAAAATAGGACCCTTGAGGATTTTTATACAGAATCAAGGTCAAAATGCCGACAATAACAGCTACTATCAATACGACTGTAAAATAGTACCAGGCATAATAAACTGCAGGAGCGTGAAATGCCTCCCTGATCATTTGCGAGAATAACTCGCGGGTTTTCTCTACTCCCAATATTTTTTGACCAATATCCAGAAATTCCGGCAGTTGATACCAGATGTACCGTAGGAAATAATATACAGTCCAGGCATATAAAAAACCGGGGATCGCTAATAGCCAGGGTTTCTGATCTAATTCTCGGGCGGTTTGAATGATTCTCTTGAGCAGGATATAAACCGCGATCAGTGCCACCATCCCCAGGAAAAATGCTGCTACATAAGCCAGGTTCCCTATAGCCTTAACATAATTACCCAGACCCACAAAATCCGTCCGGATGATGCGCCATTTGTGGAGGCTGACAAAGATAGCAAACGCAACCGGGAAGATGCCAAATGTAAAAATTAGAATTAGCGCAGGAGTAACAAATAAATACCCCGTAAGCGACTCTCGGAATTGCCGCATTTTACGAGGTGTGATTAACTGCAGGAACCATTCCTTAACTGCTGCCGGCCAACTCATCAGCACGTTCTCCTGATAGGAAATTTGGTGTTCATTATCCGGGTTTTCTTGAACTTATTATAATGGTAAAAATAGTATTCTAACTTAAATATTTAGGCATTTTAATGGTATCTTTGGCACTATTTTCTTATTAAAGCCAAATCCCATACCCTCACCAACGGGATATAATTTGTGTTATTAACCAATTCAGTGCAATATAGGACAAACAAATTGAAAACCGAATCCGCGATTACCTCAAAACATATCCATCAAGTCCTGGAAAGTGGGGATTTTACCGCTCCCGAATACCTCGACCGATCTATACTAAACATTCCTGCCAGCGCAGCTTATCTGATGAACGTACCAGGTTTTAAACATAACCCTGTGGATCAGACTTTGTTAGATCCCATCCGAGATGGGGTAAAGAATGTCATCCTGGTCTTAATGGACGCCCTGGCATTTCACCGTCTTGAAAAGTGGCTGGCCGAAGACGGAAATCTACCCTGGAATAAGTTACTGAAATCAGGATTCCTGGCCCCAGTGACCTCAATTTGCCCCAGCACAACTTGCGCCGCCATCACCTCCTATTGGACAGACAGCTCAGCCGCAGAACACGGAGTCATGGGCTACGAAATGTGGCTGAAAGAGTTCGGTATCACAGCCAACATGATCACACATAAACCCATCACCTATCGCCAGCCTGGTGGTGATCTGACCCTGGCCGGTTTTGACCCAGAAAATTTCCTTTCCGTAGAATCAAACTCAAAACACTTCCTGGATCATGGTGTAGAGGTTCATGCCTTCCAACATTATGCAATCATAAATTCAGGACTATCCCGCATGTTTATGCAGGATGCAAACCGGCATGCCATCAGTTCAGCCCCGGATATGTGGATCAGCATCCGTGAGCTGCTGGAATCAAAGAAGGATACCTCAAAGTATATCTGGGCTTACTGGGACCGTTTAGACGGAATTTCCCATCTTCATGGTCCAGACAGCGAAAGGGCCAAGGCAGAATTCATGGACTTCAGCCAAAATTTTGAGACTTATTTCCTGGACAGGGTGGATCCAGAGATTAAGAATGATACTGTGGTCATGTTAGCAGCGGACCATGGCCAGATCACGACTGATAACACGGATGACCATTACGACTTAAACAGCCACCCGGATTTTATCGATATGCTGCACTTGACCCCTACAGGTGAGAACCGATTGGCTTATTTGCATATCAAACCCGGGAAAGTCGATTCGGTCAAGGATTATATCGAAAACAACTGGCCGGATCAGTTCTGCACCATCGATCCGGAAGAAGCAGTAACAGGTGGGCTATTTGGTTTAGGAACCCCCCACCCCGAGATCTACAACCGCCTGGGCGACTTGATCATTGCAGCAAAAGGACACGCTTACTAGTGGTGGGCCAACAAACCCAATCCATTGATCGGACGGCACGGCGGCCTATCAGCAGAAGAGATGCTGGTGCCGTTTTTAGCTGGAAGACTGTAAAGGACGGGGGAGAAAAGACAGAGGACTGAAGACAGGGGACAGAAGACGGAAGGCCGAAGGCCGAAGGCGGGGGCTTAGATACTATTAAAAAACACAGTCATTGCGAGGAAGGAGTTTACTCCTTCCTCGCAATGACTGTTAATCTTTTATTCTTTACAACTTAATCGTTACACCTTCACCCTACTCCACCTCATAGCCATTCTGGATCCAGTTTTTTATACCCCGGTCCAGGCTGTGTACTCGGTCAAAACCGACGTTCTCCAGTAAATAGACCGCCTGAAGACTTTGGTTTCCGGAACGACAGTAAACCAGGATGGTTTCGTTCTGGGGTAATTCCCCGTAGCGGGCTCCCAATTGCTCAATGGGGATCAAGGTAGCTCCCGGTAGATGGCCATCCTGATATTCCTCAGGGGTGCGCACATCAAGCACAAAAACGTCATCCTGATAAAGCTGGTATGCATCGGGAGCGCTTACAATCAGCTCTCCGGCTACAGGTCTGGTGTTACAGGCGGCCAGGCTAGCCCCGATCAGGATAAAAATGATCAGAATGTAAAAGGTGTTTGTTCGGAAGAAATTTTTATTTCTGGTTTGATTTGGCGTTGTTGAATGTAAATTCATAATGTGTATCCCAATGATAATTAGATGTATAGATCCCGCCTGGAATAGGCCAGGAAAGCGCCAACCATTGAAACAACAACGATACCCAGGGACAGCCAGAGATAAACTGGTTCAATTTTGGATTCGTGCAATAACATGGCAGGATCAAAATACTTAAAGGGTGTGAAGTATTTCAAATTGTCAAAATCTTCATTTAGCCCGGCGATTATCGAGATGAAATAGGTGCCCAGCAAGATTGAGATCGCAATCGAGCCAGATCTTTTGTGATTTTTGATCGCCGCTCCCAAGAGGATACCCACCGCCATGAAGATCAACTGCATGATGAAAATCGCTACCATTCCCAGGGCCACAAACTCATAAAATTCCGGTTCAGGATCATACCGGGCTGCGTTTCCCAGCGTGATGCCCCAGGTGAACAAAGCCAGGATTATAGAATTCGTCAACACTGCCGCTGTTTTTGCCGCGATCATGGTACCCCTCCGGACCGGTAACGTGAGGGCAAACTCAACCGTTTTGTCTCTTTCTTCCTTGGCGATGATATCACTCCCCCACATCACTGCCGCGATAGATAGGATCAATCCGATAAAAACAAACATAACACCAAAAAAGCCGGTCACTGTAGTCAGATTAAAGGCGTTCATGCTGAACGCGTCCAGCATCGCATCAGGCAAACCGTTCATAACTTCCAGGAGCTCAGGATTGTCCGCGTACCCCTGGAATTTTGCAAAGCCAACCGTCAGGAAAAACAAGCTGATCCCGCAGTAAATCAATAGTGATTTGAAATTCGCTTTTAATTCTCGAAAATAGATTCTCATCATGGTTCTCCTGATAATCCCTATACCGCCGAGTGAATGTTTCGTTTGGTATACAGCAAATAGCTGGTTGGAACTGCAATCAAGATCGCAGCTATGCTGATCAAAACCAGGGGATCGTAAGCTGTGTTAGTAAGAATAGCATTGGGTTCAAAATGTTTAAACGGAGATATCACATCGATCGTATCATCACCTAACATCCCGCCAAATGCGCTGACAACATACATACCGAATGCCAGGGCCATCGACAGCGGTGTTACAGAACGAACCCTTTTCATCAACAATGAGATCAGCAGACCTACTGTCAGGAAGAATAATTGAAAAACCACAATGCTAGCCAAAAGCATCACCAGCGGTTTGTTCTCGATGGGCGGCCCATCATTCAGGAAATTGATCACAAAGAAACTGCTCACCCATACCGAAAGGTTTGTTACGGTCAGGGCGGCCAAAGCGGCCAACAATTTGACAGTCATGATTTTTCCTCGGCCTACTGGCTTTGCCAGTAAGAAGTCAGCAGTGAATTCCCGCTCTTCTATAGAAACCAGGGATATGCCATAATTTGCTGCTTGAATGGCCAGACAGATCTGGCAAAAAAGAAATACCAATCCATACATACCCAGGATCGATGTGAAGTTCAGATTAGTCATGCCAAAAGCGAGCAATAACTCTTCCGGGAAGCTGGACAACAGGTCATCCATCATTGCCATATCGTCAGCGATACTGTAAAAGGCTGCCAAGTACACCAGGATGATCATGAAGATCGAAAAGGACCAGATGACCACCGATTTTAAGTACGATTTAAATTCATGTATGAATATATTCATTATAAAATCCTACTCGTAGTAGTGAAGGAAGATCTCTTCCAGGGTCGGTTCTTCAATGGACACATCAGATAGATTTATGCCGCTGATTGTTTTGGTGATCTGGTTGATATCCCCTTTAAAGAAGAAGCTCAACACGCCGTTTTCACGCTGAAGATTACTGATTCCGGCAAATGAAAAAGCTTTTTCGTCCAGGCTATCTGCCGCAATACGGATCTTTTTATAATTCTCTTCCTGCAGAGTCTTGATATCCTGAAATTTGATGATGCTGCCTTCTTTGATGATCGCGACCCGACTGCAAAGGCGCTGCACCTCACCGAGGATATGGGAGGAGAAAAATACCGTCGCACCGCGCTGGTGTTCTTCCCGGATCAGGTTGAAGAAGTTCTGCTGCATAAGTGGGTCCAGCCCTGCTGTCGGCTCATCCAACACAATCAGTTTGGGCGAGTGCAGCAGCCCCTGAACGATGCCAACCTTCTTTTTATTGCCGTAAGATAGATCATCAATGCGGCGCTTAAGGTCCAGCTCCATCAAATCCGAGAGTTCATACAAACGTTTCGTGCAGTCTTTTTTATAGAAACTAGCTGAATATTTCAGCAAATCCAACACCTTCATGCCTTCGTAATAGAAGACCTCGGAAGGTAGGTATCCGATATCCTGGCGGATCTCGGGACCGTATTTGATGCAGTCCTTTCCAAAGATCTTGGCCTCGCCGCTGGTGGGATAAATTAGGGATAAAAAGAGGCGGATAGTAGTGGATTTTCCAGCCCCGTTAGGGCCGATAAAGCCAAAGATCTCCCCTTCATCAACATTAAAGGATACATCTACAATGCCCCTGGCCTTGCCGTAATACTTGGTAAGGTTATTGACTTCAATAATGCTCACTGGTGGCTCCTTCTCTTACTTGGTCTCTTCTTCCTTATATTGTTCAAAAAAAACACAGGGATAATTATACCTGTTCCAGATTGAAAAGATATGGGTAACCAAAGTTAGTCATAAACAAGAGGGTTGAACAATGTCAACCCTCTTATTTTTAATCAAGTTTTCTACCTTGAGTCTAGATTCAGCTCAGAAGACCTACTGATAAGGAATACATAAAAACAGTGTGTCATTCACTGGGAACCAATTGCACCTTGCATTTGTGCATGAAATTGAGTCACTATAATCCGAGCAAGATTTTGGCTGTGCTCCCGGACCTGGATCCGACTTGGTCTCAGGTTTTGGACATGGAGCCGGCTGGGGGAAAAACTCCAGGTCCTCAGCCCGCCAATCAAAACTTTCATAATTGGCCAGTTTTTCATTGATAGCAGCATTTCCCAGGAGTATGTAGCAAGGGATTCCATTAAGTTCAGTCAATTTCCAATCAGAGTTTCTATCCCTGCCTAAAATGGGGATTGTATCCCCCTCCATGGCAAAATCATAGGTGGGACAGTTTTTCTCAGGACCAATTTTGCAGTCAAACGTGTAGTCCAGAGGATAGGTAAAGAAAGTCCGGTCTGTTTCATCCCAAACAAAATCAGCATCATAATCGAAGTTTCCCGGACCAAAGGTTAACTCCAACTTTAATAATTAGTTCAGCATATTTTTCAAGTAAAAGATCAAATCCTTTTTTATCCATAAGTACATCCCTCAAATTAAGAAATTTCAATATTCTATCGGTCTTGTTCAATTTCTTCTGCTGATAATTTCAGCTGTTTTTTTATAAATTCGACTTGAGTGTTTTCCGGGGAGAAGATATATAACAAGGCTTTTCCATCCCGTTTGGCCAGGCGAACTTGATAGAAAAGAAAAGTGTTGGAGATTACCCGGGTACCTGGGCGCAATTCTCGCAGCAGCTTACTTTCTAGTTTTTTGTTTGTGTTAGGCAGTAGGTAACAAGCCACTACTTCGGCATCACTTAAATCCTGATTATAGAAACTACCCAGGATCACTTTTACCCGGCTTCTTAAACCAAAGATGGTAATAACGATCTGACACCAGAGCCAGAGCAAGGGGTTTATTTCAATACCAACCACCTTGGCCTTGTATTTCCGGGCCGCGATTACAGAGATCCGCCCATCTCCACACCCCAGATCATATAACAATTCATTCGGCTGGATCTCAGCCAGATCAAGCATTTTATGGACCATCTTGAATGTTGTTGGTACCCAGGGCGAACCTTTATAGTTGGTCCAGGATATCGAGATGATCAGGATCAGGAAAACTGAAATGATGATAACAAGGAATACTATTTCCATCGGATAAATTACACCTCAATCAAAGTGTTGCGATATGGGCTCTCTTTTACCCACGATGGCGTGAACCTTTTCTAGCTCCATAGGAATATTGATCTCCTGTGGGCATTTTTCCACACATATTCCGCACTCAGTGCACATAAGAGCGTTGCCATTGGGATTCTTTTTGTCCAGTTTTTTCTCTGAACCAGCCAGCTTGCGGTAACTGCGGCGAGTTTGGAACCGGCGGATGCCACTCGACTCCAGCGACAGGGTATTAAGGATAGCAAAATTCTGGGGGATATTCACCCCGTCGGGACAGGGCATACAGTACTCGCAGGAGGTGCAGGGCACCAGGATCTTCTTGCGGTAGATCTCAGCCAATCTAACGATCACCTCATTTTCATCCTCACTGAGGGAATTGATATCGGAGCGCTCAGCACTGTCGCAGTTCTCAATTACCTGCTGCATATTACTCATCCCACTCAATACTGTAGCTACATCAGGTCTATTCCAGACAAACTGCAGAGCCCAGTCTACTGGTTTTCGGTGCACAGCAGAGGAATCCATTACTTCAACCGCTTCCGCTGGCGGATTTGCCAGAGTGCCGCCCTTAACGGGTTCCATCACCACCACGGCGATGCCCTTGCTATGGGCATACTCCAGGCCATCTGTTGTGGCTTGAATAGCGGTGTCCATATAGTTGTACTGGATCTGGGTCATATCCCAATCGTAATAATCAACGATATCTCTAAACACCGGCTGAGTATCATGGAAAGAGAAGCCGATATGGCCGATCCTTCCCTGGCGCTGAGCTTCTTCCATTTTATCCATCAAGCCTAGCTTCTTTAATTTTTCAAATGCACCGGCATTCATAGAATGGAACAGGTAGATATCCAGGAAATCAGTTTGCAGCCTTTCCATCTGCTGGTTCAGAAAGCGGTCAAAGTCCTCAGTCCGGCGCACCAGGAACATGGGAAGCTTAGTAACCAGTTTGACCTTGTTCCGGTAGCCGTCCTTGAGGATCTCACCCAGGAATTTTTCACTCTCCCCCAGGTGATAAGGCCAGGCAGTGTCAATATAGTTGATACCGCGGTCAATGCCATAACGAATGATGCGTTTGGATTCTTCAAAATCCGCCCCCATCAAGCTGAATCTGCGTGATGGCAGGCGCATGCAGCCAAAACCCAATGCAGATACTTCCCAATCCAATGATCCCATTTTTCTGTATTGCATACGAATAAAACTCCTTATTACCTTATTAACCACTAGTTATTGTATAACAACTTTTAAAATAGTTAGAACTGCTCTTTGCTCAAAGAGCAGTTCTAACTTCTTTTAGTAACCTGTCTTCCTGGTCTAGATATTTTCAGGGAGGACATACATATTATACTTATCCTGCATCGTACTCAGGCATGAGTTTAAGATTGGTTTCCTTCAGAGCTGTTAGCAATTCCCCCATACGTTTTAACTCATCATCACTAAGGACTTTCCAGGCCCCGAAGAAATTCTTATTCGTCTTATCTTCGGCGTCATCGCGGATCTTCTTCCCTTTAGCGGTCACGACATAACTATCATCCCCTGCTTCGATCCAGCCACGTTTGACCAGATTTTTCAGGGTTATCTGATATTCATCTGCGGTGTACTGGCGATATGGCAAACGTTCAGCCAACTTTTCAGCTGTGGTGGCATCACCATTCCAGATAAAAGTCAGCACCTCCCAGGTATGACCATCCACCTCTCCAGATTTCCAGGCAGCGATGTGGGCATCATCCCGGAAGGCATTCAAATCGTCCAGATGTTGATCCACCCGGGCCAGGGTCTCGTGATCAACCTTGATGTGACCTCCGTACGACGCATCAAAACAGATCTTTCTACCACCCAGGTCTGTCTGGCTGATGGAATCCACCAGTTTGGCCATCAGAGAGCACAACTCTTTTAATTGCTCGGCAGGAAATTGATTCACCTGGTTTACATGACTGTAAAAGGCTTTATGAACAGCTTCAATGGCAGTGGATCCTTTCTGGGCAGTCCGGTATTCACCTTCTGCAACCTTCTCCAGGTAGCCAGCTGCGGTCGCATCCTCCAGGATTTCTTGGATGGAGTCGGGATTTGCATATGGATTCCTTAATTGGAAAAGTTCAACTGAGATCGGTTCAGTCCCCAGGTTATAGGCCAGGAATAAGGGTTGGTAAAATAGCTGTTCAGAAAAATACTCTTCGAAAAGCGGACGCATGACATCCCGGGACAGGGGGTAAATGGAAGCGGATGTTTCTCCAAACAGTTGGAATACGCTCTTCTCGTCTCTCATTAGATCCTCCTCTATATATAAAAATAATAACCCGATTATTGGATTATTGATATTTTAGATTGGAAGAAATTCGATTTTCACCCCCTTCTGGAGGATGGAAAAATAAAATCACTCTCAACATCAAGGGCGGTTCTATAACATATCAAATTCAATCATCGAAGTGTTTTTTTACTTCTCGACTCTACCTCTTTGCCAGGGCCAGGCACCCACAGTGAGTTTCCTGCGCTGGAAAAATATCAAGGCCAGGATAAAGGCTGCCAAGCCTACTCCCACGAGAACTAGGATATCGCCAGTTTTTTGTCCTTCAATTATTGCTTTGCCTGTCCCATCCAGATAAGTGGATAAAAAGAAGGGCTCAAAAGGTTCAAGCAAGGGAGTCGATGCTGCCAAATTACTTCCAAAATAACCGATTACGAGATACGCAGTTGCGATCATAGTTGCAAATCGCCTGGTGGAACAAAAAGCGGCCAGGAACATGGCGATCATCGCCATTGCGAATACATACGGCCAGGAAGCCAACACTGCCTTGAACACGTCCAACCCAACCAACACAGTTTCGATCTGACCTTCAATTGCAATAAAGACCAACCAGGAGACAAACGAAACGACCAAGTAAATAAAAAATGAGGAAATTGTCACTGCCAGGGCTTTGGCTGTAACGATTTGCCAGCGTGGCAAAGGTAGGGTAACCAGCATTTCCAGTCGGCCGTCCTCTTCCTCTCCAGCCAGGGTGCCAGTACCGTTGCCGATGGCGTAGATTGACGCGATCAGAGGAAGCATAACTACCATGATCGATCCGATCCAATCCCCAAAAGTGCCCAGATTCATGCCCATGGCCTGATAGATCTCCAGGTCCGCCAACCCGGCCATCTCATCAGCGACTGAGGGATATATACCCACGTACATCAAGGGGAAGAAACACAATCCAAGACCCCAGCCAAGAATGGCATTGCGTCTGAATTTCAATTCCTGAACGAATAATCTAAACATGATTTCCTCCCTCATCCTTGCTGTAATAAGCCAGGAAGATCTCCTCCAGGCTGATGTTATGGGTTTCGATATCAATCACATTGTGTTGAGCCGCAGATGTCAACACTGCAGGCAGATTTTTCCTAACCTCTAATGTAATACTTTTGCGGGTGACATCCAATTCTGATACTCCCTCAATATTAAATACACCTATCGGAGGATAATCCTCAAAGATTAATGTCAGGCGGTTCATCCGCTGGGCAAATAAATCATCGACTCGCTGGGTGGCTACCAGTTGACCATCGCGAATGATTCCCACTCTGTCACAAACAGCCTGTACTTCGGAGAGAATATGGGATGAGAAGAATACAGTCCGGCCATCGGCCCTGGTTTCCTTCACGAATTCCAGAACAGTTTTCTGAACCAGGGGATCCAAGCCGCCAGTGGGCTCGTCCAGGATCAACAAATCGGCCCGGTCCATAAAGGCAGCCACAACGCCGACCTTTTGTTTATTTCCTCGGGAAAACTGGCTGATTTTGCGGCTGGTATCCAGGTCCAAGCGTTCCGCCAGCTCCCGCCAGTAGCCTTTTGACTTGTTATCTTTGCGAAGATATTCATACATCTTAAAGAAATCTCTGGCTTTCATATTGGCATATAAAGCCAGTTCACCTGGCAGATATCCGATGTGTTTCCGGATAGCCACGCCATCTTTTTGACAATCTTTGCCAAAAACGGTAGCCTGACCACTTGTAGGAGAAAAGACATCCAGCAACACTCGCTGCGTGGTGGTCTTCCCAGCTCCATTGGGACCCAAGAATCCAAACACCTCACCTTTTTCAACCGACAGGTTGACATCCAGGATACCGCGGTGTTTCCCGTAATAAACTGTTAAATCTCGGGTTTCGATCACATTTGTACTCATAGTATTTCTCCAAACTTTCCTGATAATATGCGTTGAATCTTGATCAAAGCAAATACAATCTTATCATATGTTTTTTTCATAAATGATTGGCTCAAAATCCCGGTCGAAATTAATAATCCTCTTGACATCATTATTATCACGTATATAATATGACCTTTGGGTCATATGACCAACAGGTCATATACCAGGGATGAAATAAATGCCTAAAGACACTTTTTTAAATCTATCCGAGAAAAAGCGTAATCTCATTGAAGATGTAGCTCTCAATGAATTTGCGGAACATGGTTTTGATAATGCCAGTATTAACCGGATCGTCGAAAAGGCTGATATTGCCAAAGGTAGTTTTTATCAATATTTCGAAGATAAGGGTGACTTATATAAACACATCCTTACCCGAATCGGGGAAGAGAAACTGGCCTATATCACCCCCGCCCTTCAGAACCCGGCCGACCTGGATTTCTTTTCACTCCTGGAAGAAATATATCGCTCAGGTCTCGCCTTTGCAAAGGACCATCCCAAAAAAGGACGAGTTGCGTTTGAGATCTACAAAAATCAAACCAATCCTTTATTTAAAGAAATTTATCAAGAAGCGATGTCAAGTGGCAAACTGTTTTACGAATCGCTGCTAGATCAGGCAATTTCGAAGGGAACAGTGGATCCTCAGCTTGAAAAAGGTTTTGTCATTCATATGTTAATTCACTTGCAAGTGGCCAGTTTTGATTATTATTTTGATTCGATCGGAACAGGCGAAATGGAATCTGGAATATGGGCGAATGATGTAATGCCCACAGTTGAACTGATGATTAAATTCATAAAAAATGGCATCCAATTGCCTAAAGAAGGAGTTTCGTCCCATGATTAAAGTGGAGAACCTTCATCATTCTTATAATAATGATGAAGAATACGCAGTGAAAGACGCAAGTTTTAAAATACCTCAAGGAGAAATTTTCGGTTTCCTGGGCCCATCCGGCGCAGGTAAATCTACCACCCAGGGTATCCTAACCGGTTTGCTGCCCCTGCAGAAGGGAATTGTGACTGTTGCGGGCTATGATGTAAAAACCATCAAACGCAAAATGTTTAATAAGATCGGCATGTCCTTTGAACAGTCCAATGTTTACAGCAAAATGACTGCCAAAGAAAACCTCGATTTTTATAAGAAGCTATTTGACGTGGAAACTCGCGATTCAGAAGAATTGATCAAACTAGTGGGCCTTGACGGCAAGGAAAACGTGCGAGCTGGTGAATTCTCAAAAGGAATGAAACACCGCTTGACTTTTGCTCGGTCGATGATCAACAACCCTGAACTGTGGTTCCTTGACGAACCAACCACAGGACTTGATCCGGCCATCGCCGCTGATATTAAAGACATCATCCGTGAGCAAAATAAAAAGGGCGTCACTATCTTCCTTACTACCCACAACATGTTCATTGCAGACGAGCTCTGCAATAGAGTCGCTTTTATTGTTGACGGGGAGATTAAATTGATCGATTCCCCCAAGAAATTAAAGTTGGAATACGGTGAACAACTGGTTGAGGTGGAGTATCAGAAAAACGGCGACATCGCCACCGAAACTTTTTCCACTGTCCTTGCCGAAGACAAAAAACGCCTACAAGATGTGATTGCCAAATACGACATCCAGTCCATGCACACTAAAGAGGCAACCCTCGAAGAAATTTTTATCAAAGTCACTGGCAGAGGATTGGCATAATATGAAACTCTGGCATTCATTCAAAAAAGAAATCTTGCTTGCCACACGCGGCTTCTATTTCTATGTTGAAATCGCCATGGCCGGCCTCTTCCTCTTCTTACTTCTTTTTGTCATCCCAGAAAATTTTGATCACAGGGTAGACGAATATCTGTTTTATGATGTGCCTGATTCTGCCTGGGGATACTTTGAAAGTGAACTCCTGGAGATGGATGAAGACGGCTCTGCTGAGGTAGTTGAAATTGAATTGGATAAAAAGATCATTTCTGGATCCTTATACCAAACCGAAGAAAATAATTATTATGTGCTTGATGATCAGAGGCAGGCTATTTCGCTGGCTGACTCAGAACGTGCCTTTGCCGGTGTGATCCACATGGATGAATTGGGTGAGGTCACCTACACCTACTATATGCAGGGTTATGAAACCGATCGTTTGCGCAATATCTATGCTGTATTTCATAATGAATCCATGGATGTCCTGGAGTCGGCCTTTGATGCTCAAGATGTCCAGGTTTTACATGAAGACCAGGTATTACTCTCTGATCGCCAGAATATACTGCCTTCTTTTTTAACCTTCAATGGCAGTTTGATGGGTATGTTCATTCTGGCATCTTATATCTTCCTGGATAAAAAGGAAGGCGTCATCAAAGCTTATGCGGTAACGACATCTCCGGTCTGGCAGTATTTACTAAGCAAGGTCGGTGTTATAACCCTCACCAGTTTGGTAACCAGCCTGATTATCACAATCCCGGTGATGGGAACACAGCCAAATTATCTGGGCATGTTAGTGTTTTTGCTGGGTACAGGATTCGCAGCCTCAGCTTTGGGATTGGTCATCGCCAGTTATTTTGATGACATCACCCATTCATTTGGGGTCTTATTTGGACTGGTCATATTTCTGATGCTGCCCAATATTGCTTATTTCATCCCTACCTGGGATCCAATCTGGATGAAGTATATTCCGACTTATGCGATGCTGGAGGGTTTTAAGGAAATTTTGCTTCCTGGTGGTGATATGGCCTATATCCTGATGGCTTCATTTGGATTTTTTATTGCCGGCCTGGTTTTATTTCTATTTGCCAATATGCGTTTTAAAAAGACACTCACAATTTAGGTGGTCTGATATGTTGAAAAAAATTTGGTCGATATTTATGAGAGATCTAAAGGTCAATTTGCGTGACTTTTTACCCCTCTATATCCTGGTAATCCCTGTTATATTCGGTTTTGCCATTAATGCCCTGGCTCCCAGTGTAAATGACACCACGGTGAGCCTGGCGATGCTTGAATCTGACGATCCTGCAAAAGTAGTGTATTTGGAACAGTTCGCTAAAATCGAACTTTTTTCTGATTTAGGGGAAGTGGAACAGCGGTTGGAAGAACGCGACAATATCGTTGCAGTTCTTCCTGAAGGAGAAAACTCAAAAATTCTGGCCCAGGGCAATGAACCTGAGGGTGTATTGGTTTATGCAAAAATGTTGAATAGTTTTCATGAGCTGGATTTAAACGTGGAAGAAACTACGGCTGAATTTGAATCATTTGGCCGCACAGAACCACCTCTGAAGAAGATGCTGGTGAATATTTCCTTGCTGATGACTTCAGTCCTGGGTGGGATGTTGATCTCGATCAATATCGTGGAAGAGAAGATGGACAATACGGTCAGCGCGATCAATGTCAGTCCGCTATCACGGACGGGGTTTGTCTTTGGGAAAAGCCTGATGGGCATTTTCCTGGCTGTGTATGGATCAATCGCACTGCTCTGGATCACCGGGTACGGGAATGTGAATGTTGGCCAAACCGTGATAGCAATTGGGGCGGTGACCCTGCTAAGCGTGGTGATCGGTTTTATCCAGGGGGTTGTGAATGACGATATTATGAATGCAGCGGCAGGCATAAAGACCTTATTCCTGCCGATTGGTGCAGCCGTTGCAGCCGTGGAAGTATTGAGTGATAAATGGCAGATCCTCTTTTACTGGATCCCATTCTACTGGACCTATAAAGGGAATGAAGCCATCCTGTCCTATACTGCCACCTGGCCGCAGATCATTTTTTACACAACCATAGTGCTGGTATTATCAGGTATTGTATATGTAATTCTGGCACCAAAAATTCGGGCAGGGTTAACTGCCTAATATTAAAGTAATTATTTAAGGAGATTATGATGAATTGGTATCCACTACTTGCACTTTTGGCTTTCGCTTATACCGGGGTTGTATTCTGGTTGACAATCAAGAAACCTGAAAAACTCTGGGGCATTTCCAAAGTTCAGTGGTTTGTTAAAAACCTGGGTGAACGAGGAACTGAAATCTTCTTTATTATTTTCGGTTTGGCTTTTGCTGCTCTTGGTATCTGGCTCCTGACTCTATAATTCAGGATGATTTCCCAAGGTAAAAAAACTCCGCTAAGCGGAGTTTTTTTATTTCCTGATTCTTATTAGCTATCTATTCTTCAAAATCCAAGACTTTATTTTTTTGGATTCGCTACAATGTGGACAAGTCTGCCAATCCAATTTGACGATCTTGGAGCAGAAGGGACAGATGGTGTTTTGATGATCTTCCTTATTCACGGAGAGGATCAGCGGTCAGGATCAAATTGCTACTTTACTCCCGATCAGAGTATTCCAGAGCATCCCCGGAATACCCATCCCGCGTTGGAACTCTTTTCCGCTGAGGAAGAGCTCTTCCACCTTTAAGGAAAGCAGATCTGCGGGATCGAGAAACAGGGGGTCTTGATTCAAGATCACCAGGTCAGCTACTTTGCCTTGTTCCAGGCTGCCGCGCTCTTTTTCGTCAAAACTGGTCCAGGCAACCTCGTAGGTATACATTCGTAAAGCTTCTACAATCGAGACCGACTGCTGTGGATCATAAGGATGGTTGCAGGCTCCGTAAATGCCCTCGATCGGATCTGGATGGGTTACGGGAGCATCGGACCCCCCGCTAAGGTGAATCCCGGCATCCAGAATCGATCTCAGTGGAGAACTACTATAAATCCTGTCTCCCAGGATCTCTTCCAGATATTCAACGGGTTCCAGAGGGCTGATCAGGAATCCGGGCTGGAGGGTGATCCCGATCCCCAGCTCAGCAATCTTTTTGAGATCATCGGGCTTGATCAGGCAGGCATGGATGATCGTATGGCGATGATCGTCCCGGGGGAAATCCTTTAACGCGGCTTCCAGGGCATTCACAGCCCGGGAGACAGCCGCATCACCGATGGCATGCATCTCGATCTGCAAACCAGCCCGGTTGGCTTTCCTGGTAAATTCGAATACCTCTTCTTCCTGATGATAAAGAATACCAAGGTTTCCCGGATCATGGCTATAGGGCTCGTGCAGGGCAGCGTCGCAGGCTCCGAAGCAACCGTCCAGGGCTGTTTCGAAACAACCGCCAATGCGGGGAAGATTCCGTTTGAGGACCTTGTCTACATCCATGGTCTGGAAAAATAGACGAGTCTGGAATTTATTCTTCTTACCACAAGCTTTGGCGATCAAACTGACCAGGGTAATATCAAGGTCATTTGGAAAACCGACACCCTCAGTAGCATGAATGGTTCCGATCCCATAATCAGCCAGCAGGTCATAACCTTTCAGGATACTGTTTACCAGATCCAGGGGTGGGAGTAACGAAGTCGCAAAATCGACTCCTTCGAAATATGCTTCATGAAACAGGTGCCCTTCATCACTGTAAAACCCGGGCAGGTTCTGTACCTCTTCGGGGAACTTATCCAGCATGGCGCTGTTAAATACCGCAGAATGGCCATCATAACAAACAATCACCAGCGGGATATCCGGACAAACATCATCCAGTTCTAAACGGTTAATTAATCTGTTTTCCCTAACACTGTGTTTTAATACGCCAAAAGCGAGAATTAATTTGGGATTTCCTTTTTTATCTAGGAAATCTCGGATAATCTCCTGGATCTCTGGGATATCCTGGGCTTCGCGGACATCAAAATACGAAGCGGCAAATAGGGCCCAGTTTGAAAAATGCAAATGGCCATCCCCAAAGGCCGGGATGAGAACACGGTTTCCCAGCTCTATCACGGAGGACCCATTGCTATATTCCGGAGGTAATTCATCTCCCAGGTAAATAATTCGTCCCTTATCTTCCACAAGATATTGATAGATATGATTATTAGAATCCAGGGAGATGATCTTTCCATGAAATACCTTCATATAAACCTCCGGTATAAATGAGCACAAAATAATTACCAGGATGGATAATACAAAAACACTGCCTGTAAATTTAGTGCAGTGGTCTGTGGGAATGACAACGAGAGTCAGACGATTGAATAAATTAATATATAAAGGGACGATATTTATAGAATAGCATAAATGGTCCCCAAAAACAAATATTTGAGTGAATGTTCTGTCATGATAAAGTGTCTAAAGGTTCTTTCAAAATCTTGTAGGTTTTTTAGCCGTAGAATGCAGCTGAGCTGGGTGAGGACAATCAAGAAGAAGAGAGGAAAGAGGGAGAGATGCTTCATGGTGGTGCCTCCTTGATTAGTAATAACCATTTGCGTTTATTGCCCGAATAATGGTATTAATCAAGCGATTTTGCCTGATATCCCTTTGTCTGTATCATAAATTATATAGCCGCTATCCAATATGGATAGTAGCTTCTCTTGTTTGTAGGGGGGTGTTGGACAGGTCTCAGACTTATTTTAGGGACACTATACTTAATAGATCCTATTCGCCTAAATGCTGGATCGTAAACTAGATTTAATTTTATTTATATGTTCTGAGGAAGTACCAACAGAAAGTGCAACATCGGGCCATTTATTGAATTCAGAGATCACAAGATTAATCATATCATCTGCTACTCGCTTCTTAATACCTGCCATCGACGCAAAAGAAATTAAATCGTCCCGAGTAAAGTTGTCCCTTTTATTATTGACACTCATTTGATACTGACTTGTCCAATCTCCTTGTGGATTCCAAGAATACGTTAAATCATATGCTGGAGATAAGGTCCAGTTTCCTCCACGATCCATAAGAAAACCAATATTCTTAACGTGGTCATCCTGATTCCTGCCTATAATATTAAATAGGGTCCGTAAAACTTGCTGTTGTAAATCCTCCCTTGGCAAGCCCAATCTTTTCATTACATGAATCGCTTGTTCATAAGAATTACTTCCAGCAATATTGTAATCATAATGCGCAATTGCTCCTAATGTTTGCATATGGATTTTTCCACCAGTATCAGTTCTATCGAACCTCTTAGTCATGAAATGACTCCTCCCACCTTCATTGTGGAGAGAGCATTCCATCATTTTTATACCAGTTTTTACAGCGATCAGATGATATGCATATTCTATCTTTCCATAACCTATTGGGTCGGCAATTTCCTTATCGCGATTATTAGTTATCCCATCGAACTTTAAGAGCCAGTGTTCAAAACCCGGATCAAGATCTAATTGCCCAGAACGAAACTCTTTGGTGTTTGGATTCCATGCCAGAATAGCTTTCGCACGGGCCCCGCCAGCTGAAGTTCCGACTCGCAGAATATCTTCTAGAATTTCATGATCATCAGTTCCTTCCAACACACCGACCAATCCTGCCCTCTTATCAAGGATTTTATTTACTAACACTACTAGTTTTTCTAATTCGATCTTCTTTTCTTTTGTAGAATATCCAAATATTGTGGGGTCAAACTCCAAAGCCCCCATACCGCGAATCCCGATATAACATAGACGTTCTACCGGGTTAAAACTCGCTGCTGTCCTTCCTTGTGAAGCTAACCATGCATCGATGACAGCATTTCCAAATCTGTCCGGGAGGGAATCAGCCAACAACCCAGGTAAACCTCTAAATGTATTCCTTGTTAATGCAGGGAATTCATAAGGAAAGTCGTTCAAGGGCATCATCAGAGGTGATACTTGGATCCCACTTTCTAAAAAATCTGGGGCATATTGAAAGATTCCTATTTCCCTATCTTCCAACCAGGATACTGCCCCAATCATACTGCCCCATAACAACACTTTTGCGTCATTCATTCTGGATCTTCCATATTATCTCCCCACACCCAAGAAGCCTTATCAATACTTGATTTTTTTGAACTTGCCCGTTTACGTTCTTTTCCGCCAATATTCACTCGATCAATAGGACGAATACGAGGGTCTGGAAGCATTGCCTCTAAATTTTGTTGAACACCAAGAGCAATTAGAACCCTGATAAAAGTATCTAAAGAAACACCCTGCCCCTTTTCAAGTCTTCTTACCGTTCGAAGCGAAACACCGGCTTGTTCTGCCAAATCTACTTGAGTGACATTCCGAGCTAATCTAATATGCTCTATTTTTTCGCAGATAGCAACTTCAATTTGTTCACTGGTAGCAATAGAATAATCAATTACATCAGACATAGTAATATCTCCTGCGCCATCTCGGTAATAGGTAATATTTTACCGATTAATGAATATATACAAAGTTAATGGGCAATAATTTACCCGTTATAGTATATGTATCTTGCCCCACTATACTCCAAATCTCTCACTTTGTCAAGTTTTAATCGGCTACATATTACCCTTTAAGTGAATATAATACCATTAACAGGTAATATCTTGCTTATTACAAATGGATAGTAAAGGTGTTTATGGATATTGCCACAGATAGCAGAAGCATCACAGTTGATTCGGTTTTGGCTGTAATATAAATAATAAAAGGGGCTGTCTGAAAAGTCAACCCCTTTTCTGGTTAAATGAAGAAAATCAAT
>CAYORF010000048.1:0-5555 GCA_964406305.1 uncultured Anaerolineales bacterium
TACAGCCACGAAGATCGGCACAACCTTGAGCAGAGTCTGGCGGGCGATCACTGCATTACCTAAAGTCTCATGATTGACAATGGCGATCGAAACGCCCCACCAGGTCAAGAGTGCGTTCATGGTAGCAGCGATCAACCAGGCGGCGAACAAGTACCAGCTTTCGGTCTGTTCCCCGACTTTGCCTTCAGGAGTAAATAAGCGCGCTATCCCGGCGAAATCGATACCACAGAAAGCGATCGCAAGAATAGTAGCCCAGCGCACACCCCAAAAGCTCAGACCGCCAAGCAGGTCGGTCAGCGCAAAATCAGTAGTGCTGTAATTGAAGATCTCAAAGGCGACCAGGGCGGTGATGATTAAAAGACCAAAAATGACACCGCGCTTGACCTGGACTCGTTCGGGTATAAAAGGAATGCTGTTTGCTGACATAATGTACCTCCTGAGAAGTAAAAAGATAGAACAACCGTTCTGTTGTTCTAATATAGAACAAACATTCTAATTTGTCAAGAGCTGTTCGATAATTATTTCTGCTAAAATAATAGGTACCTTTCAAGAAGAAAATCCACTATGAAAAGAATATGGTCCCCCTGGCGTATGAAATATATCCAAAATAATAAACCTGCAGATGAATGCCCTTTTTGCGCGGCTCTGGAGAACTCTGAACCCGCTGATCATTTCTTACTCCATAAAGGGGAAAAGGCTTTTGTGATCCTAAATCGATATCCCTATACCACCGGCCACCTTCTAATTCTGCCGCTTGAGCATCAAGAGAATATGGCTAATCTGGATCCCGAAACCAGGGGTGAAATTATGGAGCTGATCAATCATGCCCTCCTGGTTTTGGACCAGATCTATCATCCTGAGGGATATAACGTGGGTTTGAATATGGGGGAAGCAGCCGGGGCTGGGATCCCAAAACACCTGCACTGGCATATTGTGCCCCGCTGGGTAGGGGATACCAACTACATGACCGCGGTTGGAGACGTTAGGGTGCTTCCGGAAAAGCTGGAAGATACTTACCTGAAGATCGTCTCTGCCTGGTAGATTTTTATTTTAATGAGTGAGTTTTCCTCCAGACGAGGAGTGGAAATGACCATAAATATTCACGAAATGAGTATCGATGATTACCAGGAGATCTATAACCTGTGGGAGAATAGTGACAATATCGGGCTGAGTAATGCCGATTCGCTGCACAGCATTGGAAAATTCCTGGAACGGAATCCGGGCATGAGCTACACCGCTTGGACCGAAGGAAAACTGATTGGCACGGTATTGTGCGGCCATGACGGCCGGCGGGGCTATATCCATCATTTGATGGTGCACCCGGATTACCGCCGGCAGGGTTTGGGTCAGTCGCTGGTCAGCCGCTGTATGTTCGCCCTGACCCGGATCGGGATCCAGAAATGCCACCTCTTTATTTTTGAGGATAATGAAGGAGGTCAAAAATTTTGGGAGAGCCTGGGTTGGACCAAGAGGGTGGAATTGACCATGATGTCGCAGCAGATCTTGGAGTGATACATCTCGTTTTAAACGATAAACCTCGGAGGTCCGATGAACCTCCGAGGTCTTTTTTTTGTTTACAACAAATTCGTGAGAACTTAGATGGAAAACAGCTGGTTGATCGCGATCCTGAGGGTATTGAGTGCTCGGGAGACCGGGGAGTACGTCTTTTGAGCGGCCTGGACCAGCCTGTAGTTCTCGGCCTGTCGTAACATTTCATCCTGTTTGATCCTGAAATCAATTATAGTTGCGGTATACATCGTTATCTCCAATTCTGTTTTATCTTATTTCCAAATAATTATAGATTGGCTTCTGAAAGGGTTAGAGTCTGCTGTCCTGAATGGCCAATCAACTTGCCAAGCAGGTTGATTATGATGGAGATCAGGTCGAGGGAGCCCGCGGCCAATTTCGCTAGGCGGTAAGCTTTTGCCTGTCTGATCATTTCGTCCTGCCGGATTTTGAAGTCATCTAAATTTGCTGTAAACATCGTTTTCTCCTGTTTCTTATTGATTATTGATTACAGTATATCAAATAAATTGAGTTTGTCAAGAGCAAAAATAAGATAAATCAATAAATATATTAATAATCTTAATATTTCCCTAAGGTTCCTCTATTTTTCGAGAGATTTTGGATGAAAATCAAGTCAAAAATGACCCCTGGCGGGGTTTTGGAGGGGTTTTAGGTTGAGAATTTAGAATGTTTAGTGGTTTTTCGGGGAAAAATTGGTATTTTTTATCCCCTAGATTATTCAGGACTGAAGTCCTGAGAGAGGTCTTCCCCTTCGTCTTCACTCAGGGTCAGAACAAACGTCCCCGTGCGGGGACGTTTGTATTTCACCTACTTGTCATTGCGAGGAAGCGCAGCTTCCGAAGCAATCTGAATTAAATCAAACTGTGATTAAAAGGAAATAAATGACTAATCTCCGAACGGGATTAATCTGTCTAACAAAATTGGATCGTAAAAAAGAAAATACCAGATGGATATAGTAAAGATTGCTTCGTCGCCCTCACTTCGTTCAGGCTCCTCGCAATGACAGTGGGTTTTATAGATGTTTGAGAAGCTGGAGTAGAACCAACACACCGCTGATGCCTAAAAAGATGCCGGTGAAAACACCCGCACCGATCGTACCCCGGAAGGATTTGGTTTTAATCACTCCGTAGATATGGGCCAGGCCGTTCCCGATGGCCAATAGTGTTGGTAATGATCCCAGGTATATTCCCCATTGGATATCTTGCAAGATCAAAAAAAAGGGCAGGAAACTCAGCAAAATCAGGATAGAGGCCACTATCAAATATTTCTTCAGTGAACCTACTTCCTTATATGCCTCAAATTGGATCTCTTCAAAGATATGAATCACCTGGAAAAATACCATTATCAGGTAATAAGTTAACAAGGGATTCTTATTCATAGTATTTCCACAATTAAAGGACTCAGTCTCTAAATATTTAGAGTGCGCTAAAAATACTCAAGATCACCCAGATTCCAATGATGGTTAAGAATACGCCATTGATCAGCTGAGCAGTTTTTGAAAGATCTCACGCACAGCCTGGGGATCAGCTTTGCCACCTGATTTGGCCATCACCTGGCCGATCAACCAGCCGATCACGCCGCCTTTCCCGGATTGGAATTGAGACACCTGGTCCGGATTAGCATCGATAACTTCCTGGCAGATGGATTCGATCGCGCCACTGTCGGTCAGTTGGGCCAATCCTTCTTCCTCGACGATCACACCTGGATCTTTGGCCAATTCCTGGACTTTACGCACCAGGTCCTTACCGGTGCTGGTATTGATTGTGCCATCGTCCACCAGCTGGATGATCTGGGCCAATTTATCGGGGGTCAGGAATAATTCATCGATTGTCAGACCTAGGTCATTTACTAATCCCAGCAGGTCATTGATGATCCAATTAGCCGCTGTTTTGGCTTTACCGCCATATGATGTAAGCAGCTCTTCAAAATAATCCGACAGAGCCCGGTCATTGGTCAGCAATTGAGCTTCCTTGGTGGCGAGCCGATGATCTTTAATGAAGCGTTCTTCACGTGCCATAGGCAGTTCCGGCAGGCTGTCCAGTAATTCCTGGATCTTTTCTTCATCAAGAGTGACTGCCAGCAGGTCCGGTTCCTTGAAGTAGCGGTAATCGGCTTCGGTTTCCTTGGAGCGCATCTTGGAGAGGGTTTTGGTTTCCTCGTTCCAGTCCAACGTCCAGGATTTGATGGTTCCGCCGGCTTCGACTTCCTTGATCTGGCGGCTGATCTCGGCCTTCATGGCCTCGCGGCCGTGTTCGATCGAGTTCATATTCTTGATCTCGGTCTTGGGATTGAGGATCGTGGCTCCTTTTTCGCGGATGGAAACGTTGGCGTCAAAGCGCATCTTCCCTTTTTCCATATCGGCATCCGAAACGCCGATCCAGCGGGCCAGTTTTCTCAGGTAGTGAATAAAAGCGGCTGCTTCATCCGCGGAGCGCAGGTCTGGGCAGGTGACCATTTCCACCAGGGGAACGCCGCAGCGGTTGAAATCTAGCAAGCGCCGGCCCGGTTTATGGATGGTCTTCCCGGCATCTTCCTCGATATGCAGCTTTTCGATCTTGATTTTTCGGGTGCTGCCATCATCTAAAGGCAGATCTACATAGCCGCCGGCTCCAATGGAAATATCGTACTGGGAGATCTGGTAGCCTTTGGGCAGGTCGGGATAGAAGTAGTTCTTGCGGTCAAAATAGGAAACCGGCAGAACCTCCGAGTGCAGGGCGCCGGCTAAAAGGGCGCCTTTTTCGATCACAGCCTGGTTGGGGACGGGCAAGACACCTGGCTGGCCGGTGCAAACCGGGCAGATATTGGTATTGGGCGGATCCCCCCAGGAATCAGCCTTGCAGGAGCAAAAGATCTTGCTGTTGGTGTTGAGCTGAATGTGGATCTCTATTCCGATGACGGCTTCGTATTGGGTCATAATTATTCCTGATAGATGGGCTTGTTCATCACCCTTTTTTACCACAGTTTAGAGGGTAAAAGGGGCTGTTTTTTCGGGTGCTGTACCTGCTATTATACATGGAGTATAATTATCTATATGAAGAAATCCACCTGGATCCTGGCCCTGGTCAGCCTGGTCGTGATCGGTGGTTTGGCTTTATCACTGGTAAATAGCTCGCCGGTGATGGCTGCGCCCAATCCCCAGATGACCAATTTTCCCACCCCGACACCGGGGACGGACGGCCGGATCATTTATGTTGTGAAGGCAGGAGATACCCTGTGGCGCATTGCCGCGGTGGCGGGAATTAATGTAGCCGACCTGCGCGACCTGAATTTCCTGGATGCTGACGATATCGTTTTTGAGGGCATGCAGCTCTTTTTGGGTCTGGGCGGGCCATCCGGGGACCAGCCAACCCAGGCTCCTGCTGCCACAGCTTATGTAGCTGAACCTACTGTCACTCCCATACCAGGCAACGGCACCCTGTGCGTCCTGCTCTTTGAGGATCTGAACGGGGATAGCATGCGCCAGGAAGAAGAGATCAGCCTCTCGGGCGGCGCCATTAACATCAGCAACCGCGATGGATCGGTTTCGATCACGGAAGATACGCCGGCCCACGATCCCGACTCAGAAACCCTGGATTACTTTTGCGAGGACAGTTTGATGGAAGGGGATTACAACGTCAGTGTGGCTATCCCGGAAGGGTATAACCCCACCACTTCGCTGAATGCCCCTATCACCCTGGTCCAGGGTGATATTACCTACTTGAACTTCGGCGCCCAGGCAGGATCGGTTGTGATCAATGAAACCGCAAATTTGCCTGAAACTTCCGGCAGCACCCCACTGCTGGGTGTTATGGGTGTACTGCTGCTGTTAGGTGGGATCGGTTTGGGTGTGTACTCGGTCTGGTTCAGGAGGCAGTGAGTAGTAAGTGGTAAGTATATGAAACCTCCCTAATCGGGAGGTTTTTGTTTTTAACAAGGTAGATTGTCATTGCGAGGAGTCCGCAGGACGACACGGCAATCCCGGCTCCGTTCCGCGAGATTGCTTCGTCACCATCACTGCGTTCAGGTTCCTCGCAATGACAGTAACATTT
>CAYORF010000048.1:5655-19783 GCA_964406305.1 uncultured Anaerolineales bacterium
AGATTGCTTCGTCACCATCACTGCGTTCAGGTTCCTCGCAATGACAGTAACATTTTGCTTGTGAGTTTTCTGGAATTATTACCGCTTGATTAAAGACTCCCGGAGCGTTCCAAAGCTCCGGGAGTTTATTCTGACCGTTAATCGCCTCACGACTTACTACTTACAGAAGGGACTGAGTCCTTTCCAGAGGATTAAGTCCCTATTTATTCCAAAGGACTCAGTCCCTGTCGTACCCATTCGGATGCGCTTGATGCCAAAGCCAGGCTGACTCTATAATATCCTTCAACTCCGGCGTCTCCGGCTCCCAGCCCAGTTCCTTCCTGATCTTATCCGAAGATGCCACCAGGCGGGGGCTGTCCCCGGGCCTTCTGGGAGTTTCTTCAGCTGGGATTGGGTGTCCTGTGACTTCGCGGGCGGTTTCAATCACTTCCCGGACCGAGTAGCCTTTGCCGTTTCCGAGGTTGTAGACCAGCTTCTCTTCTTTTTCTAATGCGTTCAGCGCCAACAGATGAGCCGAAACCAGGTCACCGATGTGTATGTAATCCCGGATGCAAGTGCCGTCCGGGGTGGGGTAGTCCGTACCGTAGATTTTGATATCCTGGCGCTGTCCCAGCGGGACCTGCAGCACGAGGGGGATCAAATGGGATTCCGGTATATGAGCTTCGCCCTGGTCCGGCAAAGCGCCGGCGGCGTTGAAATAGCGCAGAGCCGCGTAGTGCAGCCCGAAGATCTCCCGGTAGAATTCCAGCACTTCCTCGATCATCAACTTGGTATGGCCGTAGACGTTAACCGGCCCCAGGGGGGAATCCTCACTGAGCGGCTGGTCGCTGGACTGATAGACCGCGGCCGTGGAGGAGAGCACAAAGCGCTTGACCCCGGCCCGAGTGGCGGCATCGATCAAATTGACCGAATTCATCAGGTTGTTTTGGTAGAACTTGGGGGGCGTTTTCATGCTTTCCCCGGCCTCGATGAACGCCGCGAAATGCATCACTGCTTCGAAGGAGTCCGTTGCCAGGGCCGCTTTCAGGTCCACCGTGTTGGCCAAATCAGCCTGGATGAAGCTCGCTTCTTGAGGTACAGCCTGCCGGTAGCCGGTGATCAGGGAATCGTAGACTGTCACCTGGTGTCTCGCTTCCAGGAGTTTGCGCACTGCCATCGATCCGATATAGCCCGCTCCACCGGTGAGAAAGATTTTCATGGTGTTTTCCTTATAGTTTAAGGTTCATCAATAGTCTACCATTATTAACAGTATATAATTAAGCTGTTACCGGTGGAGGATTTAGTGGTTTTCTGGTTGAGATAAATGTAGTTATCAAAACCTATCTAGGAGATAACATGTCTGTTTGGTTTGAAGGAACTAATGAAATCGATTGCAATATTGAACAAGTAAAGATGGCGTTTAAGAATTATGGGGAGCATTTCGTCGGGGTTGTCAGCCTCATGCCAGGATTGACGAGTGTTGAGTTGGTTGATCATGGTAGGAACTTTGTTAACATCAGGACAAATGAAGGCCTTATGAAACGCACTAATATCTCCAAAATCGTTGAGAATGAGTCTGTGATTATTGAATTTGACGAAGAATACCAGGCCGGGTCGATGGTCACGACCAAGTCGCATTTCCTGGATGAATTCACGGTGAGTGACAATGGTGTTAAGCATCGCCTAATAATAAGTAATGTTGAAGCGCCAGGATTGATGGGTTTCTTCTACCGTAATTTCGGTAAATCCAATACTGGAATGGCTGTCCTGAGATCGTACAAGATTTACTTCGAGAAAAAAAACCCATAAACCTAATGTTGAATACAAGCTAATGCTCTAGTATACGTTGGAATATGTTTTATAAGGATTACCTTTAGAAAACAATAAACGCTACTATTGCCAGATAGGAAATGAACCCATATCCGCCACCGTAGGGCAGGTTCGAATCTTGCCAGATCCACGGAATTGAACTTGACCAAGATTTTATTTTCAGTGCTCAAATAATAATTTCCGGTGCTATTCTGGTGCAAATAAACTAGAAATAATATAAAGAATATTCTACATATACTTAGATTCCCCTCTAAAAACTGAAAAAACAGAAGATACGAGAGGGAAAACAATCCCATAGAAGGACTTTTAAGCCATTGGTTGCAAGGTGCAAGCTGCGCTTGCGACTGAGGACCGGGGGCGGGAGACGGGGGGAGAAGAGACCGAGGTCCGGGAACGATTAGCGTTCCGACAGGGGACTGAATACTGAATAATGTATACTGATCCCTCTGATGACAGGGCGGTTTTACATTATATAATATGAAATACGACCAATTTCCCAAAGGAACCATCATGCCCTTCGACCCCCATACAATCAGAGACCAATTCCCCGGATTAAAACGTGACGCAATATTCCTGGATAACCCGGCCGGGACCCAGATCGTGCAAAAGTCCCTCGATCGGATCACCGACTACCTGGTTAACACCAACGCCAACCATGCGGGGGTCTTTGCCACCAGCCGCGAATCGGACGCAGTGATCGAGGAGGCCCGCCAGGCTGCGGCAGATTTCCTCAACGCTCCGCGCCCCGAGGAGATCACTTTCGGCCCCAATATGACCAGTCTGACCCTTAACCTCAGCCGCTCGATTGCCAGGACCATGGAGCCGGGCGACACTGTTGCGGTCACCCGGCTGGACCATGACGCCAATATCACGCCCTGGACCTTGATCGCGGCTGACCGGGGCTGCGATGTGGCCTGGGTCGATTTCGACGTGGAAGACGGCCGACTGCGGATGGATTCCTATGAGGAAGCCCTGGATAAAAAACCGAAGTTGGTGGCCCTGGGTTATGCCTCGAATGCCCTGGGCACGATCAATCCGATCAAAAAAATGACTGAAATGGCCCATCAGGCCGGAGCCCTGGTCTATGTCGATGCGGTCCAGTACGCGCCCCACGGACCGATCGATGTCCAGGACCTGGATGTGGATTTCCTGGCCTGTTCGGCCTATAAATTCTACGGACCGCATATCGGGATCCTGTACGGACGATATGATTTATTAGATGAATTGATGGCTTATAAGGTGCGCCCGGCTTCGGATAAGCTACCTTGGAAATTTGAAACCGGTACACCTAGCTTTGAAGGCATTTCCGGTGTGCTGGGTGCGCTGGAATATTTTGAGTGGCTCGGCACTGAATATGGTGGGGAATATAAAACCCCGTTCGAGGGTAATTTTAAAGGGCGGTCTCTGCACCTAAAACAAGGACTGGCTGCGATCCAGGACTATGAATCTCAGCTTTCAAAAAAGCTACTCGATGTCTTAGTTCAGGTCCCTGGCCTGCGAATCTACGGGCTGGATGATCTGAAGGATGTGAATGAAAGAGTGCCTACTTTTGCAGTGAATCTGGAGGGCGTCCATCCTCACCAGCTTGCCAAGCTGCTGGATGAGAGAAATATCTATGTCTGGGCCGGTAACTACTATGCAATTTGTGCAACCGAAAGGCTGGGCGTGGAAGATACTGGCGGGATGGTTCGGATTGGCGCCGCGCATTACAATACCGTGGAAGAGATCGATCGGTTAGGGGAAGTTTTGCTGGAGATTAGTAAGATTTGATTTAGATTGGGGGAAAGAGACTGAGGACCGGAGACGGAATACGGAGGTCCAGGGCCGGGGATAGACAAAATTTTATTCTTGTTCGCCCGATGATATTCCGAAGAACCCTGGTGATGGTAATCATGGGACAATGAACCCGATTTACGGCACTGAATACGGGGGAAGAACGCCACAAATCTATAACTTTGCTGTTTGAAGGACAGGAGACGGAGGACAGGCAAGTCTACTAACTATTTACTGCTAAGCGCAACGCCACCAATCCTTCCCTTCTTCCAGCCCCAGCTCATTCAGACTGGCTTTGATCAACGGCGCGGCTGATCTTGCTCGCACAGCGGTCAGCAGGATTGGATTTTTATGCTTTCCCCATTCTCCGAGTAGTGAATTTACTCCGATGATCGGTTTGCCGCGTCGAGTATTTCCGATCTTTTTCTGATCCACCTCCACAAAGGCGGTTAAGGGCAATCCTTCCCTCACCAGATGTTTGCTCAATCTCCTCCCTGTCATACCGGCGCCCCACACGAAGACAGCGTCCCGACCCAGGGCCGGACCTTTAGCAATATAGTGGGCCTTGGCTCGCAGGAAATTCTCTACGGAATAACGGGAATCCTGGTGGGTCAGGCGCTCGGGATGCTCGCGCCATTCTAGCAGTACCTTGGGGATCTTGGCAAACCTGGCCCCGGCAGTATAAAAACGCAGCCATAGGTCATAATCCTCCGGCCAGCCATGATCCCGGTAGCCGCCCAGATCCCGGATCCAGGATCTTCGAAAAGCGGCGCAAGGATTGGCGATCGGGCTTTCCACAAAGATCTCGCGGGTGATGTCCTCATGCGTAGTTAGGGAGTTGAGCCAGTCGTAATAAATCTGGAACCCTTCCCCAATCTGATCCTCTGGAAAGCCTTTAACCAGCGATCCCACCACGGCAATATCGGGATTCTCCAATAGAAAATCGCGCTGGAGCTTGATCCGGTCGGGGTGGCAGCGGTCATCGGCGTCCATTCGAACGACTATCTCTCCCCGGCAAAAAGACAGTCCGGTGTTGGCAGCTGCGATGACCCCGCAGTGATCTATGGGGATATTAATGAAACGGGAATCATCCTGGCACCAGTCCTTCAGTAGGTCAGTTGTGCCGTCAGTGGAGCCATCATCGACGCAAATGACTTCAAAATCAGGATAGGTTTGATTTCTGAGGGAAATTAATGTTTCCTCGAGGGTTTCCGAGGCGTTATAACAGGGCAGCAGAACGGAAACGTCTGGCATGCCTCACTCGTCTGGGTGCAGGATCTCACCTGCTATTTGGTTGAGAGATTTAATCTCATCTTCCGGTGTCTGACTGGTGATCCAGTACTGGTCCAGAAGATCTTCTGCCGTGAGGGAACCGATGGCCTGTCCTTTGGGAAGTCGGATCCTGGGTTCGTACTGGGGTTGTTTCAGGAAATGGAATTCAAAACTATCCTTGACCAGATCCCGAATGGAATTTTCATCGATCAGCGGATCCCAGGCCTTGGGATATTCCAACACCAGGCGGGTGACGGCGCCTTCCAGTTTTTTCCCGGAAGGAAGGGCTTTTTTTACCTGCTCGGTAATATCATCACTAGAGCTGAGCGTCAGGCTGACATCCACGAAGGGACGGATATTTTCCAACCGGCGCCAGTCCAATTTCGTTTTCCCTTTCTTAATATCGGCGATCAGGAAGTATTTATCATCAGCCGCTTCCCCAAAATTCACCCGTTCTATCGATCCTGGGTAAACCACCGGGGGTTGTTTCCCGGAGTTGATCTCCTGTTTCTTGTGGATGTGTCCCAGTGCGGTATAGTCCAGTCTGGAATCGCAGGTGATTGATTTGGGTAGGACGAAATCTTTCCCCAGGCTGATTGAACGTTCAGCGCCGTAAGTAGCTCCCTCAACAGAAGCATGGGCTGCCAGGACTGTAGGTATTTTAGGATCGGCTTTTTCCAACCATATGTCGATATCCCGGGAGATCTTCTCTTCCATAGCCTGGTAGAGAGTTTCGGTATCCCTGGTTTTCATTTCCAGCTCAGTTGCCATGGAGGATCGCGAGATCCAGGGCAGGGCGATCAGCTGGAAATCCAGGGTTTTTCCTTCTGGGGATAGTTTTGAGAGATCTTCACTTGAGTAAAATCCAGGCTGGTCAATGATCAACACATGCGGAACCTGCAGGGTGCTGAATTCGGTCAGGGCATGGGCTCGCCCTGCTGCAGGAGAGATATCATGATTGCCCACAAGCAAAATGGTCGGGATGACGGCCTTACTCAGGCGCATGACCCGCTGACCCCATTCCCGCTGAAAAGTGGGAGCGGGGTTTTGATCCTTATAAGCATCCCCTACAAAAAGGACACAATCTACTTTCTCTTCGATGGCGGTATCAACGATCTCATCCAGCGACTTCAGGAAATCTAGGATGCGCAGTGGCAGACCGCTGGTCGGATCCCTGCGGCCATAGTTGGCGATATCGATATGAGCATCTGCAAAGTGGAGTATTTTGGGCATTTAAGTCACTAATCAAAAGTCCAGTTATTGATCTTGTCCAAGCCGGCTTGGAAATTGGGGTTGAGCCAGACCGATTGATAGAAGTCATCCCTGGCCTGGGCTTTGTTTCCCAAGGCGTAGTGCGCCAGCCCCCGCCAGTAGAGGGTTTCTTCCAGGGTGGGTTCGGCGATGGTTTCCAGGGTGAAGTTGGCCAGATTGATCACATCCTGGTAGCGGCCGCTGAAATAATAGGCCCAATATGGCCAGGTTTGATACCAGGTAATGCGGTAGGGGCGAGTAGTATCATCATCCACCAGTTCACCGTAGATCAGGTAGGCCTCATCAAAGGCCTCCCCTGCATCCAGATAATGTTCCATCTTCACCAGGCTGGTGCCTTTATTGAAGTAGGCGAAGAATTGGTCCACCCCGCCCAGGTTCTGGATCTCATTTTCAGCAATTTCCAAGGCATTTTGATAGGCCCAGGAAGGATCAGCCCAGGGACCTAAAAGGCTAAACACCTCGTCCTGTCGATCAGGCGGATAGATCACCATAAATAGATAATTGAATCCTCGCCAGCCTTCCAGGTAGGTATCATAATTCACTCGCATGTTGTTGCCAGGTTCCAGGTAGGCATCCTGGACCACAAATTCCTCCACTCCCTCATCGTAGCCAGTGGTGAACAGATAATGGCCCATCCAGGCCACCTTGCCAGTGTAATCCTCTTCGTAATAACCTTTTTCCACCAGCACCGGGTAGCCGTTGGCGATCAATGTCTTGAGAATGGTCAAGTCTCCCCCGTAGCGGGCGACGATATTGAAATCGGTATGTTCCGCTACAAAACCGATCATTTCGGAAGGCATGACGTTTTTATCGTGTCGGCCCTGTTGAATGAAATCCAGTTCTGGGTCATTGATGCCTGGTTTTACCACCCGGGCGATATCGTCCCGGTCCCCTGGCCAGCCCCAGAAATTGAGCGCCATCGCCAGGTTGGCCGGGCCGCAGTAATTCCAGCGTTCGTGTTGATCGACATAGACAACCCCGTCCAGTATGGCCCGCTCGGGCAGGGGAGTGCTGGTTTGATCCGGAGCCTCGGCTGTAGGAGCTGCGGTAGTGGTCTCCGGGGTAGGTTCAGGAGTCACTGACACTGCAATTACGACTGGCGTTGCCAGAGAAGTTTCTCCCCCCGGGACAAAAACAGCCTCATCAGGGGGATTGAGGGCATAGGTCAGGCGCGTTTTCAGCTCATCGATCCGCCAGGACAGCCTGTCTTTGACAAATGGAATTTGATAGATCAGGGCTGCCAGGATGATCAGGAGGGGAATTAGGAGCAAAAACCTGGTCTTGGACGATTTTTTCATGATGTGGAGATTATAACATTAGTAAGGGATTGCCTATTCACCCCGATTAAAATCGTTTCGGCTGGCAGTGCCGAATCCTTTGATTCACTCAGGATAGACTTTGCCTGCTCCGACGTTTAAGCCCCAAACAATCTACGACTAAAACGTTACTGTCATTGCGAGGAGAGAACGCAGTGAACGACAAAGCAATCTGAACTAAAGTATTCTGGAATTTCCTTCTATGGTATCAAATTATAGTGAACAGACACTTCTGCCCTTTGATTTCTTAGAGAATTACGTAAACTACACTATGTTTAAATTGAGATTGCTTCGGGAAAATACCCTCGCGTTGACAGGCTAGTGATTAGCTAACCTCACTCTCATATTCTGTCATCCTGACCCCGAGCACAGTCGAGGGGGAAGGATCCATATGATGTTCGTATTTCCAAAAGGGGAAAACCTGTCCAAGGAGAAGGTGCCAGAAACTGATCCCGATATGGATTCTTCCATTTCACGTCGCTCAATGTAAGAAGGACAATTAATGAATAAAAAACGTCCCTGAAGACAGGTCCTGAGCCGGTCGAAGGAGGGACGTTTGGTTTTGTCTATCCCCGGTCTTCCATCCCCTGTCGGGAGCGAAGAGACCTCAACTTTAGAAGGACTAAGTCCCTCTCACTTTGGGTTGAATAGTTAAATATAAGGAGGAAGTCCCTTCCAAGGGGCTTCCTCCGTGTGTTTATTAAGGGACTTAGTCCTTGTTTAACGGATCCTCAGGATTATGGTCCAACACCTGCCTGGCCTGGGGGCCGTCCTTGGCGGGGCCAATAATGCCCTCAGCAGCCATGGTTTCGATTAAGCGGGCTGCCCGGGTATAGCCGATCCGCAACCGGCGTTGGAGCATCGAGATCGAAGCCCTGTCTTCCGCACGGACCAGCTCGACCGCTTCTTCCCACATAGAGTCAAATTCGGTCTCTTCCTGCATATCCTCCCACATCTCTTGCTGTTTAAGGGGGATGGCTGGCATTCTGGCATCCGGTTCTCCTGCTGCGCTGGTCCCCCCGATCGGTCCTTTGATCTGAGCACCCAGGAAGCGCCAGTATTTCACCAGTTTATCTATTTCAGTATCGGACACATAAACACCTTGCAAGCGAACGGGTGCTCCGGCATCCGGGGATTGGAAGAGCATATCGCCCCGCCCCAGCAGCGTCTCGGCTCCGGGTTGATCGAGGATGACGCGGCTGTCAACGCCGGAGGCGGTGGCAAAGGCAATCCGGGCCGGGAAATTGGCTTTGATAAGGCCGGTCACAACATTGGTAGAGGGGCGCTGCGTGGAAATGATCAGGTGGATGCCTGTGGCCCGCGCCAGCTGGGCCAGCCGGGTGATGGCTTTTTCGGTTTCAGCTGGAGCCAGCATCATCAGGTCAGCTAGCTCGTCAATGATCACTACCAGGTAGGGCAGTTTTACTCCACCCTCTTTGATCGTTTTTTTGTTGTAATCGATGATATGGCGGGCGCCGGCTTCAGAGAATTTATGATAGCGCTGGTCCATCTCACGAGAGACCCACTGCAAAACACCCACAACTCGCTCCAGGTCCACCACGACAGGCGCCAATAGATGAGGAATGCCGTCATATCCAGAGAGTTCCACCCGTTTGGGGTCAACCATGATCATGCGCAGGTCATCAGGTGTGTTGTGGAGCAGGAAACATGAGATCAGGGAATTGACGCAAACGCTTTTACCGGAGCCGGTGGTTCCTGCTATCAGCAAATGGGGCATATCCGCCAGATCCGCGGCAATAGCAGCCCCGGAAACATCCTGCCCGAGCGCAAAACGCAGTGGGCTTTTCTTCTTTTTGAAAAAAGGACTTTGAATGGCATCCCTCAGGGCGACTAGGGAGATCTCTTCATTGGGCACTTCCATGCCAATAAAACCCTTGCCGGGAACAGGCGCTTCCATGCGGATGCTTTTGGCAGCCAGTGCCAGGGACAGGTCATCTGCCAGGCTGGTGATCTTGCTGACCCGGACGCGCCTTTTTTGCCCCCGGACTTCAACGAAATCCGGCTCCACACCAAATTGGGTGATGGTCGGGCCGCGGTTGATCTCCACCACATGCCCTGGAGATCCAAAAGAGTCCAGGGTCTCTTCGATGAGAGAAGCACGGTGCAGATCAAATTCCTCGTTGGGTTCAATATCAATACCGATATTCAGGATATCGGGCACATGGGGCAGGACCCAGTTCAGATCCGGGATCGGATCATGGAACATGGAAGGAGTATCGCTTTTTCCTACGGTAACTTTTGGCACCGCTGGGGTTGGTGTCTTTAGTTCCGGGATAGTCACCCGCTGTGGAGGAGCTTGGGGCAGCGGAGCTGAGTTTTCCCGGGGCGGGAATAATTTTAGATAGAGATTCTTGATCGCTTTCAACAACCCGGGTATCCATTGGAAAAGCTTCAGGACTGGGATGTTAAGCGCGAGTGAGAGGCTGAGCAGGATCCACGCAAATAGGGCGATGGCTGTGCCGGCCGTTCCAAAGGCGGATAGCAGCGGCGCCAAGATGTAAGCTCCAATAAAGCCACCACCGATACCGATAGATGCTATATATTTGGAGGATAGGAAATCCAGCGGGAAGGTGAAAAATTGCATCGTGGTCAGGCCCGCCAGGTATAACAAACTGATTCCGGCGGTTTGTTCAGGTGCGAATTTTGGCGCGCCTTCAACTTTGCGGAGCAGGATTAGGACGCCGCCTCCTAGCAGAAGTATCGGCAGGAAATAGGATCCCCAGCCAAATCCCTTGCGTATCAACTTGTACAGATCGGCCAGCAATTGAGTGCTGCGGTTGGAGAATAAAATAATACCGGACAACAAACCCACAGCGGCCATCATTAACCCGGTCAGGCTCAGGTTACGTTCAGGGGAGGGATTCGCCACCGTTTTCGGCTTGGTTTTGGGTTTAGATTTCGATTTGGGCTTACTTTTTTTGCGTGCCTGGGCCATATTTTTGCCTTCCTGCAGTGCTTTTGGAATTATAGCATGATTGTCCATCTAACTGTCATTGCGAGGAGCGAGCGCAGCGAGGGACGAAGCAATCTCCTGATAAACGGGGGATTGCTTCGTCGAGTGTGAACCCTCTCCTCGCTATGACAGTGTTCTTAGCCTTTCGTCACCGGTCTCCTATCCCCGGTCTCTTCATCCCCATCTCTTTTCCCTTTCATGCGGTAAAATAAACGCAGGCATTATCCTAAACTTGAGGTCAAAATTGTTTGAAATCGTATTCTTAGGCACATCCGCTTCTGCTCCTTCAGTACATCGGGGTTTAACTTCTCAGGTGGTTCTGCGGGGAGAACACCGCTTTTTGATCGACGCAGGTGAAGGCACCCAGCGCCAGATCCTGCAGTCCGGATTGGGTTTTAAGCGCTTGGACCGCATCCTAATCACTCACGGCCACCTGGATCACATTCTGGGTTTGGGTGGGTTAATCTCTACCTTTGTACGCTGGGAAGCGATGGATAAGATCTTGATCGCTGCCGGAAAATCTGCCCTGGGACGCATCAAGGACCTGATTTTTGGTGTGGTGTTGAAGGGCAATTACCCCCCGGTGGAGATCACTCTCCAGCCCCTGGAAACAGGGCTTATTTTTGACGAAGGTGATTTTACGGTCAGCACATTCCCGGTTTACCATCGCACTCCGGATTGTTTCGGGTTTCTGTTCCAAGAACTATCCCGTCGGCCCTTCTTGGCTGAAAAAGCTGATGTGTTAAAGATTCCTCCAGGACCCTGGCGGGGAGAGTTGGTTAGCGGTAAGGAAGTAACCCTGCCTGACGGACGTGTGATCAATCCTGAGATGGTCTTGGGAGAAGAACAACCAGGCACTAAATTAGTACATGTGGGTGATTCCGGTAGAACGGATAACCTACTGGAAGTTGCTCGGGATGCAGATGTCCTGGTGATCGAGGCCACTTATTTGGAATCGGAAAATGATCTGGCTGAGAAATTTGGCCACCTGACAGCCAAACAGGCTGGTGAATTGGCCCGCGAGGCCGGGGTAGGGACCTTGATCCTGACCCATATTTCACGCCGCTACCGGGCTGATCAAGTATTAGAAGAAGCTCGGAGTGTTTTCCCGAATGTATATGTAGCCAGGGATTTTGACCGCTTTCAAATTAAGCGGGGTGAGGTTGAGAAGGTCAAAAGATAATTAGTGGTAGGCTAGAATAAACTCTCCAACCACTTTCGCCTGAAACTCTTTTCCAGCACTATTAAAATGATATCCATCCCGGTAATATTCCGGATGTTTCAGCATCTCCTGATAGAGATCATTAATAATGACCCCGTTTTCCCCCAATATTTCCAAAGCTGCTTGATTTCTGAGAATGACATCCTGGTTCAATTTATCCAGGGATTCTAAGTTTTCCTCGACTCTGATTGGAGTAGTCATACACCAGATTAATAATGAATTTGGTGCATGATCATCCAGGATCTTTTTTACGTCCTCCAGGCCTTTTTGATACTCCTCGATCGAATAATCCCATCCATGCAAGCCGTTATTTATATGGACGATCTCAAAATCATAACGATCCAAGATAGTCGTTAATTCGGTTTGGTAATCCGGGTTGCCTAAGAACTTGGAAGTAACATAATATCCCAGGGAAAAATCCTGTGATAGATATCCCCCTATGAACGGGTAGTACCCATCCGTTATGGAGTCTCCTACAAAGAGAATCCGTGGTTTTTCGGATTGATTGGCATTTTCAATCCAGATATTGCTCCAATCATTCTTTTCAAGTTTTACTTCGGTTTGGTCAGGCTGTTCAGTTTGAATGACTTGTCCGAGAGGAGTAACGGTCTGGGATGACTCAGCTGGAAATAGATTACAGCTAGAGCAGATTAAGATAAGAAATAGCAATAATAGAAATAAGACTGGTTGTTTCTTCATAAATATCCTGAAATGGCACCATGAGTGATCTGGAACCATTATACTTGGATTTGCTTCTTGATTTTAAGGGATAAGTATTAAAAAGTAGGGGCGACGTTCCCTCAATGGAGTTTATGCTGAACGAAGTGAAGCGCTCGGGACAGGTGTCTCCCTTGTATCATTACACACAAAAAGACAAAGGACACTCGCGGATGGTTATTCGCGAGTGTCTTTACAAACAAGGAAATGGTATCTTCCAGGGGATATAAATTCATCTAAGTATTTCAACAGATCACTTTATTTCCTAAACGCATATACCCCATACCAGATTAGGAATCCAGCATGCATCACCACCATGCTCCAGCCCATGATGTTCAATAGGCCAGCCAATTGACTGAGCACGATAAAAATAGTGCTGGAAAGATAATAAAGGAAAAAGCTACGAACAGCCGCTTTCTGCAGGTCCGTGCTCTTGCTGCCGCGGGCGTACCACAGCAGGGTGCTGAAAGCCAGCAGGGCGGAGCCGAAAAGCCTTGCCATAAAGATCAGTTCGGGAGTAGATGCCACACCAAAGTTACCGAGCAAAAAACCAGGTACAGCGATGAATCCAATACCGAAGATCAGCTCCACGATAAAGGTGACGGTGAATAAGGTTCCCATACAATTCCTCCTTTGAATGAATGGTTAACAGGACCTCCTGAATAAAGGATTATTCTAAAATATGTTAAGAATCAAGGAATTATAACAAAAAATGAGGTGTGCAATTGTGAAGACAATGATCCATTTCCCCCAGGGTTAATGAATATGTTGTTCCTCTATAATTTCAGTATAGCATAATTTATGGGGTGAGATTGCTTTGCTTGGTTAAAAATTGCATCCTGTGGGTAGGGGGGCTTCATTCTCAATTGCAACTGGAAAACCAGGTGGGTTTTCAATGAGAATAAAACCCGATTTTACAGATCCTTTCATAATATTTCCCCCGTATCCTTCCTGGTTCATATGTGCCCTAATGTATACAACGGTATCCTCTCCTATATCAACTGGACCTCCAGAGCGTGTAAAAGGCTGTTCGTTGACGTGGCTGTGCAGGAGTATTCGCCGGTAGATCAACTCCCCGTCTTTGGAAAGGATCTCCCACCAATCGGCATACTGCTCACAGCCGGTATCCGGACTGGAAATGCCAACAGAAACTTGAAATTGATTGGATTGGCCAGTGACTGCCACTGATACCACATTAGCAAACAAATTATCTCCTTCCGGTACTGCCTCTCCCTCATCATCCTCTTCAACAATTGCGGTTTCTGTTTCCTTAATATCCTCTTCCTCAGGAAGGGTTTCTGTTGGGGCTGGATTGTCGGTGGGAGTATTCAGGGGGATCTCAGTTCCTGGGATTCCGTTGTTATTTCCCGAGCAGCCTGCCAGGATCAGCAGGGCTGTAAAAAGGAACGGTAGCAGTACGTGTTCAGGGTCGATTTTAGACATGGGTTGATCCCTTGAATAGGTTGAGAATTTCCATCTGATTGCTCTTAAGATGTTAAGGTTTAGAGTCTGGGATTTGTGGACTTCTTACTTTTCTCTTCTTCCCAGCGCGGGAGGAATTTCCCAATTGATTGGACCTTACTCAATGCGGTATTGCAGGCGCGGCAGCACGATCTCTCCCCAGGCCCGGGTGAAGTAATCGAAAGCCTGATCCCACTCGCCACCTTCGCCGCCCTTTTCACCGGGAGAGGCATCCAGGTTGAAATACGTTTCGTACGCGCCGCCGGGTTTCAGTTTGATCTTGCAGTCTGGAGCGAAGAAGGTTTTTGCGCC
>CAYORF010000049.1:0-19649 GCA_964406305.1 uncultured Anaerolineales bacterium
TTCTTTTTTCATCAGATTTAGTGCATCATGTATTGGCATCTTCGGTCGGATTGTGATTACTGGATGGGTCATTCTTTCACCAACTAACATATCATTTCTCCTTATTGATAAAGCTTTATATTTTTTACAACCAAATATCTTTGCTTTTGATGATCATCTCCTGCTTGGGCGGGGCGGGAGATGATCATCCATTCATATAGTACACAACTTGGCCATGATAGTCATTTGTTGGCTGATGATTTGAGAATCAACAAAATGACGGTTTTTTTAATAAAGCCATTACTTCACATGGTGACCGGATATACAACAAATGATGTAAATCCAGTCTCTGGGGATGCTCAGATTGCGAACTTCTTATGAGAAGGGAAAATGATACAACTAAACCGGACTGACTTGGAGAGTACAAGGCCAGCTGCAATAAAAATCATAACAAGATCATGTCGAAGAGGTTTGTTTTTTCTCGTATTCATCTGCGGGGTATTTGTGAAATGTTTCTTGGAAGATGGGCTTATGGAAAAAATTTACCCAAATCGCAAGAGATACACTGATTCTAATTTGTGGGTTAAGTTCAATATCAATTATTCAAACAACTAAAGCTGCATATTTTGTCAGAGAACTAATCAAATAACCTGGTGTTGAAATAAATCTCAGAAAAATTGGATGATATAACCAGCAACAAATGATCCTAGCAACAGTCCATTAAAAGATGAAGGACCTCCATTGATTTAATTCAGTTATATTATAATTGAAATATTAGCTGTTTCTAAGTTACTCCAAGGATCATATCTAGAATGGACCGGATTATGGATCAGGATACAAATGCAAAATTGAATACTACCACGATCGTTGTTACTTATGCAATTGTCGGGGGATTATGGATATTATTCTCAGATAATTTGCTTGTTATGCTTGTCAAGGATCCAGAAACGCTAATCCGGTTTCAGCTCTTCAAAGGTTGGTTTTTTATAATAGTTACAACTATTTTGCTTTGGTTTCTTATCCAGAAGAGCATGAGGGTATTAGGGCTTGAGGAAACAAAAAAAGATAAATTTAAAGGGCGACAAGAAGTGGCCGAATCCCTCTTAGGGGTTTTGGAAATTCTGAACTCAAATACAAAATTACCTGAAATACTTGATTACATCGTTGCTCAGGCGAGTAAGCTTTTGAGAGCTGATGCTGCTGCAATCTATCAACCGCATAAACAGAAAGATCTGCTGATAATCCAAGCTTCTCATGGCTTGAGCGAGGAATATATTGCGCATGTAAATATCCCGTTTGGGCAGTTAATTACAGGACGTGCAACAAAAACGAAAAGGACTATTTTTTTATCTGATCTGAAAACCCAATTGGCTGATAGTGATTTTACAGCTGATGAAAAACGTCTTGATCTGTACAATGAGGTGGCTGAACGCTTCCGGGCTGTAATGGCTGTTCCGTTGGTTTCCAATGGTGATGAAGTTTCCGGATCGCTAACCCTGTATTACGAAGAACCGAGGGAGTTCTCAAAGGAAGATATAGTCCTGGCTGAATCATTTGCCACCCATGTCTCTTTGGGGATAAATAACGCTCTCCTGCGGAGACAAGTGAAAAAAAATGCGATTACAGAAGAGCGCACACGAATAGCGCGCGAGCTTCACGACACGGTTTCTCAATCTATCTACAGCGCCATGCTTTATACTGACGCAACGCGTTTAGCGTTGTCGTCCGGAAAAGAAAACACCGTAAAGGAAAATTTGAATGAGCTTCGGACCACAACTCATAAAGCGATGTTGGATATGCGTCTTTTGATATTTGAGCTGCATCCACCTATCCTCGAAAAGGAAGGTTTGGTTGCGGCCATTCAAACCCGATTGGACTCTGTTGAGGTCCGTTCCGGGGTTCAAGCGACATTGTTAGCAGAGGGCGAAAGCCGCCTACCAACTGAAATCGAATTCGAACTTTACCGAATCATTCAAGAGGCGTTAACGAATATAGTAAAACATGCTGGAGCCAGTGAAGTCGGTGTTAAATTATTATTCACAGATAATGGTGTTCACCTGGAAGTTTGGGATAACGGAGTCGGATTTGAAACCTCGACGGCCAAGGACAGCGGAGGTTTTGGTTTAGGAAATATTTCTGATCGGGCGGCCATGATCAATGGAAAATTATCGGTCCAAAGTTCACCTGGAGCAGGTACTATTTTGTGTCTTGATATTGATGTTTGATACAGGAGGATAATCAATGAGTGAATCTCCAATCCGCGTTCTAATTGTGGACGATCACGCGATTGTTCGCAAGGGAACACAAGCCCTGTTTGCCGAGGTGGCGGACATAGAAGTAGTTGGTGAAGCCGAAGATGGGCAGGCGGCGATCCAACAAACCGAGACTCTAAAACCAGACGTGGTTCTAATGGATCTGGTGATGCCTACGATGAATGGCATTGATGCAACTGCTCAAATAACAAGCAGATTTCCAGAAGTACGCGTTTTGGCTTTGACCAGTTTTGATACCGACGAAAATGTATTCCCTGCCATGAAAGCAGGTGCATTAGGCTATCTGCTTAAAGATACACAACCAGAGAACCTCATCGAGGCAATCCGACAAGTTTACCGTGGAGAACCTTCTCTTCACCCCCGCATTGCGCGCAAAGTATTGAACGAATTAAGTCATCCTTTTCAGGGAGAACCGACACCTGACCCCTTGACAGAGAGAGAGGTAGAAGTCATAGGTCTAGTGGCGAAAGGGCTGAGTAATCAGGATATCGCTGACCAATTGGTCATAGCGGAGGTTACGGTTCGTACCCATGTCAGCAACATCTTAAGCAAGTTGCATCTGGCAAACCGGGTTCAAGCCACGCTGTATGCTTTGCGCAAGGGGTTGACAACCTTGGGGAATAACAAGGAAAATGAAACCATAGATCCCTAAATAGTAACAGTTCTTCCCTACGACAAATGATGTAGAACCAATCAACAATAATCAAAAAAGGCCACCAGCAGGTGGTCTTTTTTGTTGAGAGAATAATCAACATCCCTCGGATGACATTAAGGGAACATCTTTGTATGATAAAGGAACAATGCAGGCAGGAAAAACAATAATACGAAAATGCACCTGCTTAATTGGATTTGAGGAAAAAATGGTGACCTATGAATATAAATGTGAATCCTGCGGTAAGAAATTTACGCGAGAGTTTCATTTCAATGACAATAAGACGAGTGTGAGTTGCCCTTTCTGTCACAGCCGCAAAACTCGTCGCCTTTTCTCAGTACCAGAAATCATTTTTAAAGGACCAGGTTTTTACGTTAATGAGTATAGCTCAGATTCCAACATGAAAAAGGAAAACTCTCAGCCTGAAAACAAATGAGAAATACCAGTAAGCAGAAATAATCACTAAAGTTATTTTATTAGAACTAACTAATGGAGAATAAAAATGAGTAAAGCAATAGGTATAGATTTAGGAACAACAAATTCTGTCGTATCGGTAATGGAGGGTGGCGCTCCTATTGTAATTCCTTCAGCAGAAGGTGGTCATCTACTACCCTCAGTTGTTGCATTCAATAAAAAGGGCGAACAACTGGTTGGTCAGACTGCAAAACGGCAAGCCGTAGTGAATTCTGAAAACACTGTCTATTCTGTGAAGCGGTTGATGGGTCGTGGTATTGATGACCCCGAAACCAAACGCACGATGGAAATGGTGCCTTACGAAATCGTGGCGGGACCTAAAAAAGATGCCCGCATTCATACCCCTGTAAATAATAAGACCTATTCTCCTCAAGAGATTTCTGCAATGATCCTCCAAAAACTAAAGCGAGATGCCGAGGCCTATTTAGGCGAACCTGTTAAACAAGCTGTCATCACGGTGCCAGCATATTTTAATGACAGTCAGCGCCAGGCAACCAAGGATTCCGGGAAAATTGCTGGATTGGAAGTTTTGCGTATTATCAATGAACCAACTGCCGCTGCCCTGGCATACGGTGTGAATCAGAAAGAAGATCAGAATATTTTGGTCTTTGATCTGGGTGGCGGCACGTTTGATGTGTCTGTGCTAGTTGTTGGTGAAGGTGTGATTGAGGTGAAAGCCACGAATGGAGATACACATCTGGGAGGTGATGATTGGGACGAGATCATTGTTAACTGGATCATGGGTGAATTTAAAAAGGAGTATGGGATTGATATAAGTCAAGACCGCCAGGCCTTACAACGTCTTCGAGAGGGGGCTGAAAAAGCGAAAGTTGAATTGTCATCATTGATTGAGACCGAGATCAATCTGCCCTTTATCACTGCCGATGCCAGCGGCCCAAAGCATTTACAGATGAAAATAACCAGGGCCAAGTTTGAACAGCTCACAGAAGAACTGGTTGAGCGCTGCCGCAAGCCTTTTAAAAGTGCGCTGAGCGATTCCGGATTGAGTACGAAAGATCTCGATGAGGTTCTCCTGGTAGGTGGCGCTACACGCATGCCAATGATCCAGGAATTGGTGCAATCCCTTACAGACAAAGCTCCTAACCAAAGTGTGAATCCTGATGAAGTTGTCTCCGAGGGAGCTGCGATTCAGGCTGGCATTCTTACCGGGCAAGTCGAAGATATCCTGTTATTGGATGTCACCCCATTAAGTTTGGGTTTGGAGACCATGGGAGCCGTGATGACCACGTTGATCCCCCGTAATACTACGTTGCCCACCCGAAAGATGGAGACCTTCAGCACAGCAGATGACAATCAAAAAGCAGTAGATATTCACGTGTTGCAAGGGGAGCGACCAATGGCACACGATAACAAAACACTTGGAACTTTCCAGCTGGATGGCATTCCAGCAGCACCACGCGGAGTTCCCCAGATCGACGTCACATTTGACATCGATGCAAATGGCATCCTGCACGTTACTGCCAAAGATAAAGCCACCGGCAAAGAACAAAAGATCGAAATTACTGCTTCAACTAACTTAACCGAAACAGATGTTGAGAATTTGGTACAGGATGCCAAGGAACATGAATCTGAAGATAAACGCCAGCGGGAGTTGGCTGATATTCGGAATCAGGCAGATCAAACCATCTACTCAGTAGAAAAGGCATTAAAAGAACTCGGGGATCGTGTGCCTGACGACGAAAGATCTCGTGTTGAGCAAATGGTTAAGGATGCACAAGAAGCCGTGAAAGAAAATGACGCAAGCCGTATTCGCAACCTGGTTGAACAATTACAACAAGCCAATTACGCTTTCAGTCAACAATCACAGCAACATGATCAAGGGGAGAGTATGCCAGAAGATCCTCAGAATGACAAAGGTGATGATGTGATTGAGGGTGAGTTTAAGGAGCTATAAATCATTTATGAATGGGAGGTTAAGGTAATTGCCTCCCATTCTTTAGGAAATTAATTATGGAAATGTATGATCACGAAGACTCAAGCACATCAGAAGCAACTGCACCGAATCCTACACCTGAACAGTATCTGAAGGCGCTGGATGAAATGGCAATATGGAAAGATAAATATTTGCGCCTGTATGCGGAGCTCGAGAATAGCAAGAAACGCATGGCACGTTTGTATGCGGATCAAGGAGAAGAACAAAGAAAACAGGTATTTTTGGACATACTTCCAGTGGTCGACAATCTGGAACGCGCCCTTGGGAACACCTCCCTGAATGCGGGGAATGCAGGCCTGTATCAAGGTGTGTCACTTACACTAAAGAGCTTGATTGACACGCTTGAAAAATACACTGTGCAGCCCATTCCCGCCCAGGACCACACGTTCGACCCAGAGCTTCATGAAGCCCTGGGTGTGGAGACTGATTCCAACACGCCTCCTGGTACTGTGGTTCGGGTGGATCAAACTGGCTACACCCTAAAGGATAAATTATTACGGCCTGCTCGCGTGATTGTAGCGAGCGAATAACTCGGCGAGGTATAAAGATGGAGTACAAGGATTATTACCAAACACTTGGGGTTGATAAGGATGCCAGTCAGGACGAGATAAAAAAAACCTATCGCAAACTGGCTCGCAAACACCACCCTGACCTGAATCCGGGGAATGACGCGGCTGAAGAAAGATTTAAGGATATTAATGAGGCATACGAAGTACTATCGAATCCTGAAAAACGTAAAAAATACGACCGTTTTGGAAACCAATGGCAGCAATATGAGCGTACTGGTGGTCAAGAAAAAGATTTTAATTGGTCACCATGGCAGAAGCAATCTTCAGGGAATCAAAATGTAAATAGCCGCTCGGTCAGCCCGGAAGAATTTGCTGAAATATTAGGTGGTCAGGGGAACTTTTCCGACTTCTTTGAAACCCTTTTTGGAGCAAATAGACAAGGCGGCACTTCCCGCGAAAAGGATTATTCACGTCCAAGCCCGGGTAGCGCTCAAGACATCGAGCATACTGTTGAAATCACCCTTGAGGAAGCTTTTCGGGGTATTACCCGCACAATGCAGCGGGAAAACGGTAAAAAAATCGAAGTTGCGATCCCACCAGGAGTCCGTACCGGCTCACGCATCCGCCTCAACGGACAGGGCAGCGGATCACCGGCAGGGGATCTCTTCCTTAAGGTAAATGTGAGTCCCGATACTATCTACCATCGCAAAGGGGATGACCTGAATGTTGAAATACCTGTAGATTTATATACTGCTTTGCTGGGAGGAGAAACAGAAGTTAATTCGATTGATCGTACAGTCAAACTGACAATCCCCCCGGAGACGCCCAAAGGAAAACAATTTCTGTTAAGAGGGCTTGGAATGCCCAAGTTACATAAACCGACTCAACGCGGAGATCTGATTGCGACAATTGATATCCAATTGCCGGGCAGCTTGAATAATGAAGAAAAGAAACTCTACCGCCAGTTGCGTAAGATAAGCAAAGATAAAACAGCGTGACCTTGTGGAGATAAACTGATGCCAAATAATCTCATCCACCATTCAATGAATAAAGAACCTCTTTTTATGCGGATTGTAACTGTCCAGCTTGCGAAAATATCAAATGGGTTTCTCGAACAATGTGAACAGGAAGGGCTCATTAACTACCGGATCATGCCTGGAGGTGTCTCCGGGTATAGAGCAAGTGATATAAGGCGCCTGGCACTCATTCGACGTTTGCATGATGACCTGGAGTTAGATTTGCCTGCGATCGAGGTAGTGCTTAATTTGCGTCGTCAGCTGATGGATTTAATAGATCATAACAAGAAAATGGAACAACAAATGACAGACCGCGAACAGCAGCTGCTGGCCGAGATTCAACGGTTACGTCGTCACTTTTCTGAGTAAATGCAAAGGTAGCAGCAAATTATAAAAAGGTGTCACATGTTTAGGAGAATACATAATGCGCATCGATAAATTTACACAAAAGGGACAAGAAGCGGTAGTGGAAGCCCAAAATTTGGCCCAAGAATACGGTCATCCCGCGGTCGAACCAGAGCATCTCCTCAAAGCATTATTGGAACAGGAAGACGGCGTAGTTCCATCAATTATAAAACGCATCGGCGTTGATGGAAAACAGGTCCTACAGGAGATCGAAAAAAATCTCACTACAATGTCTCGAGTAAGCGGAGCCAGTATTCAAACTGGCATGAGCAACACATTAGTCAAAATCCTTGAAGAGGCCGAGCTAATTGCCAAGGATATGAAAGATGAATACACGTCCACAGAGCATCTTTTATTGGCGATGGTCCAACCAAAAACGGGTTCCATTCGGGAGATGCTGAAGCAGTTCGGTATTGATTACAACAGTGTCCTGCAGGCGCTCGCAGGCATCCGTGGGTCTCAACGTGTGACCAGCCAGAGTCCAGAATCTCAATATGAAGCCCTTGTCAAGTACGGACGCGACCTCACAGCAGAAGCCGAGAAGGGAAAATTGGATCCTGTGATCGGGCGGGATGATGAGATCCGCCGCGTTATCCAGATACTCAACCGCCGTACTAAAAATAACCCTGTGCTGATCGGTGAACCGGGTGTTGGAAAAACGGCCATCGCTGAAGGACTGGCTCAGCGGATCGTGCATGGGGATGTCCCATCTGGACTAAAAGAAAAACGCCTTGTGGTCCTGGATCTGGGGGCCCTGGTAGCAGGGGCCAAATTCCGGGGAGAGTTTGAAGAACGGCTGAAGGCTGTTTTATTGGAAATTAAACAAGCAGAAGGGCAGATCATCCTTTTCATTGACGAGATGCATACTCTGGTGGGTATCGGAGCAGCCGAAGGTTCAATGGATGCAAGCAATATGCTAAAACCGATGCTAGCACGCGGTGAATTGCATGCCATTGGCGCAACCACTTTGGATGAATATCGGAAATATATTGAGAAGGACGCTGCTCTCGAACGGCGATTCCAGCCTGTTTTTGTAGATGAACCGAGCGTTGAGGATACCATCAGTATTTTGCGTGGATTAAAAGAACGCTATGAAGTCCATCATGGTGTGCGGATAACGGATGCTGCAGTGATTGCTGCAGCTACCTTGAGTCACCGTTACATCGCTGATCGGTTCCTGCCAGATAAAGCGATTGACCTGATTGACGAATCTGGAAGTAGACTCCGCCTTCAGATTGACAGCAAACCAACTGAGCTGGATGAAATTGATCGCGAGATCATGCAATTGGAGATCGAACGTGAAGCATTAAAGAAAGAAAAGGACAAAGCAAGTAAGGAACGGATTGAAAACCTTGAGAAGGAACTGGCTGATCTAAAAGAGAAAAGCATACAATTAACCGCTCGTTGGCAATCAGAAAAAGAGGCCATTCAGAAGGTGCGCGGCATTAAAGAGCAGATTGACCAGGTACGGCAACAAATTGAACAGGCAGAGCGTGATGTCGATTTGGAAAAGGCCGCTGAGCTGCGGTACAGTCGCTTAGTAGAGTTGAATCAAAGCCTTGCAGAGGCCGAACGGAAACTTAATGAACTACAACATGAAGGTGCCCTGCTTAAGGAAGAAGTGGATGCCGAAGATATAGCGCACATTATCAGCCAATGGACAGGGATCCCGGTTAGTAAGCTGTTAGAGGGCGAAAGTGAAAAATTGATTCATATGGAAGACCATTTACACCAGCGAGTTGTCGGGCAAGATAAAGCAATTAAAGCGGTAGCTGCGGCAGTGCGTCGCAGTCGTTCCGGCTTGCAGGATCCTAATCGCCCCATTGGCTCTTTCATTTTTTTGGGACCGACTGGTGTCGGCAAGACAGAATTAGCCCGTGCTCTGGCAGAATTCCTGTTTGATGATGAACATAACCTGATACGGATCGACATGAGTGAATATCAGGAACGCCACACAGTAGCTCGATTGATCGGCGCACCACCAGGATATGTTGGCTATGACGAAGGAGGTCAATTGACTGAAGCAGTTCGACGACGTCCCTACAGTGTTGTGTTATTTGATGAAGTTGAGAAGGCCCATCCTGAAGTATTTAATGTGTTCCTGCAGGTACTAGACGATGGCCGTCTCACTGACGGGCAGGGGCGTACAGTGAATTTCCGAAACACGGTCATTATTATGACCAGCAACATCGGTAGTCAGCACATTCTTGAGGTTGATGATCCTGAATTGATGGAAAAGCAGGTTATGGCTGCCTTGCATAATCATTTCCGGCCTGAATTTTTGAATCGTGTTGATGAAGTGGTTGTTTTCCACCGATTGGAAAAAACCGATCTACGACAGATTTCCGAGATCCAACTTGAAGCGGTCCATAAAATGCTGGCCAATCAAGATATACAAATTACGCTTACTAACGCTGCAAAAGAACTATTAGTTGCAGAAGGGTACGATCCGATTTATGGGGCACGACCTCTTAAGCGCGTAATCCAGAAAAGAATCATAGATCCCATTGCCTTACGAATAATTGATGGTGAAGTAAATGCAGGAGATCGGATTGAAGTTGAAGATTCTGGAGGTGAATTTCTTTTTACTACCAAGAAAAGGGAGGGGGGAGAGGAGCTTCAATCTTCATGATTTTGGATAGAAATTGATATCTTCGAAATTGAGATGCTCGGTTTTTACCCCGGCGCTCGTTATCGTTAGAATGAAAAGGAGGTGATTGAAGAAAAAATAAATAAAGGGAGGGTCGCAAGATCCTATACCTACTAATACATAAATAACTTGAGTTTTATAAATATATCAATTAACAAAAAAGGAAAGGAAAGGAAAATGAAAATGCTATCAGAACAGCTTAATGACCTAGCTAGTAAAGTAGCAGGCCTGGAGAAAATGGCTATTGCTGCCCAGGAGGAAACAAGCGAGAAATTGGAAGAGCGTTTAGAAACAGCTAAAGCTGATGCTAAAGTCAGGCAGGATGCTTTTCAATCCAGGATCGATGAAGAACAGAAAACCTTGGCTTCGAACTGGAAAAAACTCCAAGCGAACTTCAGAAACCAAGTCGAGCAAATCAAGAGCAGCATTGATGCAAAACTAGATGAACAAGAGGACAAGCGTGTCATGCGAAGAGCAGACGATACCGAATTTTACGCTGAAGCCGCAATTGAGTTTGCCGCATTGGCACTAGACGAAGCAGAGGTTGCTGCGCTGGAGGCTATTAAAGCACGTACTCTGGCGATTCGCTAGAATAAGCTGAACAAATTTAAGGAATTTGATAAGGAAATTCACATTTATTCAATCAATTTAAAAATTTATTAAAATAGATTTTACACAATTACGGAGGAAAAAATGGCAACTCTATTAAAACAAAGCTGGTGGTCGTTACTACTGAAGGGAATAACCGCTATACTCTTCGGCGTATTGGCTATAATCTGGCCGGGACTAACCATGGTGACACTGGTTATTTTGTTTGGCAGTTATGCCCTGGTAGATGGCATCTTTAGTGTGGTTGGCTCGTTGGTTAACATGAAGGAAAATGAAGACTGGTGGCTGATGCTGCTTGGAGGTCTGGTAAGCATCGCAGCCGGGATTCTAACCTTTATCATGCCAGGCATCACGGCCTTATCCTTGCTTTTCCTGATTGCGGCATGGGCTATCGCTACTGGAGTCCTGGGCATCGTCGCCGCTGTTCAATTGCGCAAGGAAATCGAGGGTGAATGGATGATGATCTTAAGCGGGATTGTTTCAATGTTTTTTGGTTTCTATGTTTTTGCTCTACCCGGCGCTGGAGCCTTGTCGGTGATCTGGCTGATCTCGACTTACTCTATCTTCACTGGTGTTTTATTCTTGTTCCTTGCCTTTAAAGTACGAGGTTGGGGCAAGCGGGTTGAGTTGATTGAAGCAATATGATTTCGAACTCGTCAGATAGGGCGGTTCGTTTACCGCCCTATCTTTTGTTTTAGAAGACCGTGTAGTGAAGTGCAGAAATTACTGATTACATCTTTGACGTTGATCGAAGAAGGAGGCATTACACTCCTGGTTGAATAATAAATTAATAGAAGGAGGTTTTATAAATGATACCAATACATGACAATATCCGAGCGCGTCATTTCCCTCTGGTGAATACCGTTCTAATTATAATAAATTTGATATTTGTTTTTTTTGAAGCATCGATCGGGACTGAGAGTTTGCAAAACTTAATCGTAAACAACGGCCTAGTACCGTCTGACTTCTGATCCGACGGAGCAGTTCATTGGTTAACCATATTCACGTCCATGTTTCTGCATGGAAGTTGGATCAATGTGATCTCGAACAGGCTGGTGCTGTATATTTTTGGGAACAATGTGGAGGATCGGTTGAGCCATGGTTGTTACCTGGCATTCTATCTGATGGGAGGCGTTATTGCCGGATTGGCACACATGTGGGCGTATCCGACATCTTAAGCACGTGATTCAGGAAAGGATTTTAGATCCCAATGCCTTGCGAATAATTGAGGGTGAAGTAAAAACAGGAGACCGGATTGATATTAAGAATACTGGAGGTGAATTTGTTTTTTCTGTCAAGAAAATTTCTTGATCTAAAGATACCCGAGAAGGAGTTCTTTAAATTATGTGATGTTGCACTAGAAACCTGAATCCAGGATTACCAATAAACCCTGGAGAGAAACTTATTTAGGGGATTTTATTGGTGTGTCTATCAAATTTGGACCTGACTATCCCTCTAAATATCCTGGCTCATTTCAAATGGGATTTCTCGTACTCTGTTCCAAGGTTTTGCAGTTCATCTCAAAAGACGAGATTGGATCTTCAAACCCAAGTGTGTAACATAATTTTGACAACAGTGTGTGAAAGTAATACAATGGTTTTGAAATATCATTAGATAACTGGGATCGATAAATAACGCGGAGCCCTTACCTCTGTAGGGAGAACCGGGGAAAATGGATCGAGGCTTCAGATAGGAGAATGGATGACAAAAGAAAAGGGATTAGATGGTAAAAGAATCGGGATCTTTGGAAAGGGAGGAGCAGGGAAGAGCACCTTTACTGCTATCTTTTCCCGCTTTTTATCCAATTTGGGATATCAAGTTTGTATCCTGGATGCTGATTCTACAAATGTGGGATTTTCCCACGCCTTAGGATTACAAAATCCAGAGAAATCTATGTTGGATTACTTCGGGGGTATGGTTTTCAGCGGCGGTGCAGTTACCTGTCCGGTTGATGATCCCACACCTTTACAAGACCGGGAAATAGTAGTGGATGACTTATCTCCTGAGTATTTTGTCCAGGATGAAACCGGGATCAAAGTATTTACTGCAGGGAAAATAAGCCATCAAGGTGCTGGGGCTGGCTGTGATGGTCCGGTATCAAAGATAGCTCGAGATCTAATCTTGCATCAGCGAGAAAGAGAACCAGTAACCCTGATTGATTTTAAGGCTGGTTTTGAGGATTCGGCTCGAGGGGCGGTCACTGGTTTGGATTTTGCTATTGTGATCATAGATCCTACAATCGCATCCATTGAAATGGCTACAAGTATGCAAACCATGTTTGATCAGCTTCAGGAGCACAGGTTACCTGCTACATCGCACATAGAAAATCCTGACTTGGTCGCGATTGCCAATGAGATCTACGCTAACTCAAAAATGAAAGCTATCTTCTTTGTATTAAATAAAGTTCCGGACCAAGAAACGAAAATTTATCTGCAGGACCAATTAGCCCAGAAAGGCATTAAAGCGATCGCCTGCATTCAGAACGATCCAGGAATCCCTGTGGCTGGCTGAAAGGGTCCCCAGTCCCTCCAATTGAAAAACCAAGTGATCTCCAAAGGATCGTAGGAAGTTTAGAAGAAGAATGCAATGGACGTTTGTAAGATCTTATTCTACTCGGAACGCGAAAAAAAGCGTCTTCAAAAGAGTAGCCCAGTCGAGAAAGGATCAATCGACACATTGAATACCATTTAGCCTGACCAGGTTCACCTTTTGCAGCCCACTCGTCCTCCTATGGAGACATGGGTACAGCCCCCTGATGAAGAAGGACTGCTTCGCGCTCAAGCAATCCTGGGAGATGTTGCAGAAATCATACATCCGGCAAAAGGTTTTTTTGATCTTGGAAAATTTAGCTCCCTGACAGAAGCTGTCCTCGGGATCTTTACCCGTCATCCCATGAGGGAAAAAGAATTAATCGAAACACTGACGAAATGGAAACCTGAGGAAATCAATCAAACCTTGCAGTCCCTCAAAGATGGTGGAGGTGTGAAAATCATAGAAAGATATGGGGTACGTTTTTGGAGCGCGGCTTCATCTCATTACCCAGAGAGCAATCAAAGCGAGAAAACGGACCCCCGGAACCCGATCCAAACTCTAGCTATGCTTCATCCCCACCATGATTTATGGAGGAAAAAGGCATAAATACTTATAGTTGAAAATATCGGGGGATTACGGAGATAGTATACATGAAAAAAAATATAGGTCTGATTGTGAACCCGGTTGCGGGGATGGGCGGGAGCGTAGGTCTTAAAGGTACAGATGGAGATATGTACAATAAAGCTGTTAAACTTGGCGCTGAACCTGTAGTTCCAGACAGAACCAAAGTATTTTTAGATAATCTCCATTCTACTGAACAAATCCATTTTTTAGCAGCTCCTGCAAGTATGGGAGAGCAGTATCTTAAAGAATTTGATTTTCCTTATCAAGTCGTGGGAGAGCTCAAACAAAAGACCTCTGCAGAAGACACCCGGCGGATCGCAAAAGAGATGGTCACCGCTGGCGCAGATCTTCTTGTTTTTATTGGCGGTGATGGAACCGCGCGGGATATTGTCGATGCAATCTCCCCTGAGATTCCGGTTGTTGCCGTTCCGTCCGGGGTGAAGATGTTCAGTTCAGCGTTCGCGTTGAACCCTCGCGCAGCAGCGGAAATGGTTGAGGTTTTTATTGAGGGTGCTAGTTTTGCAGAAGAAGAAGTTCTTGATATTGATGAGGAAGAATACCGCCAGGATCGGTTGGCATCCCGTTTGTATGGTTACCTTTTAGTGCCTAAGGCACGGCAGCTCCTTCAGCACGGAAAAACTAGGTCTAATGTTGAACAATCCATTCAGGCGTTAAAAAAAGATATTGCAACATATGTTGTGGAAGAAGAAATGGATCCTGAAACCTTATATTTATTGGGCCCTGGAACAACCATACAATCCATAATGGAGGAAATGGGTCATCGTAAGACGCTCTTAGGAATTGATGCAGTATATGATAGAGAACTCATAGGGATGGATATCAATGAATCGCAAATCCTGGAGTTGTTGGATAAATTTGACAACAGAGTTATCATTGTTACACCGATTGGGGGGAATGGGTTTATTTTCGGTCGAGGGAGCAAACAATTCACACCCAGGGTAATACAGGCTGTCGGACGAGACCATATCATAGTCGTCGGTACGCGGACGAAAGTTGACCCTCTGGATTGCCTTCGTGTAGACACTGGCGACCAAAAAACTGATAAGGCGTTAAGTGGTTACATAAAGGTGATCGTGAATGCCTTCGAAGGCAAGGTCATGAAAGTAGTCAGCTGAGGAATATATATCAACATGTTGGATTATCAGAAGTTACAGATAAAGAGGATATTAAGTTGTCAAAATTTTCATACGAAACCTTAAAGGAATGTGTCTATCCTTATCAAGGGGCAAAGGACCCCGATGTGCTGTTGGGTCCGGAATTTGGTGAGGACGTTTCTCTGACCCGCTTTGGGAATGGGATTCTTGCATCTCATGTGGACCCGATCATCGGGGCGATTGAGAATATCGGGCGGTTAGCGGTCCATATATCCTGCAATGATATCGCTACTGCTGGAATCCGTCCCCGATGGATATTAACCCTTGTTCTGGTACCGGATCCCCAGGATAAGAACTTGGTGAAAGAGATCATGCAGGATATAAACACTGCTGCACAAGAGATTAATGTCGCCGTCATTGGAGGACATACTGGTTATTCTTCCGGAATAACACGTCCGTTGGTGTCTGTCACCGCATTAGGGACATCCGCCAAACAAACACCAATTCGGACAAATGGCGCTCGGATTGGAGACCACATCCTCATCACTAAAGGTATCGCCCTGGAAGGAACCAGTATCCTAGCACAGGATTTTGCCGATGTCGCTCTTGATCTTGGTCTTACAAAAGATGATTTAAGTGAGGCTGCGCGATTAGTAGATCAAATTAGCGTGATTGAAGAAGCCACGATCCTAGCAAAATGTGGAGCCACAGCCATGCATGACGTCACAAGAGGTGGATTGTTCGAAACTCTCCTGGAGATCGCCCTACTTTCTTCTGTAGGCATTGATCTTGATGTATCCAAACTGCTGATACCGAATATCGTTACTCGTTTTGCTGAGTCATTTAACTTTGATCCCCTAAGAATGATCTCCTCCGGCACATTGGCTGCTTCGGTTCCATTTGAAGCTCTGGAGGAGACCCAGAGCAATCTGCAAGATAGGAATATTCCTTTTGCAGACATTGGGATGGTAATTCCAGGAGAAGGCGTGTATATCCATGAAGATCAAAAAACTACCCACCATACAGGTCTTCATGCCGAAAGTGATGAACTCGCACGCTTATGGGCATTGCACCCAAGGAATCAATGATTTCAATTCAAATCAGAAATGGAGAGACTAACCACATGAAAGATGATCGAAAAAAGATAAAAGTTATCGATCGGGAAGGCCAGAAAATCCTGGTAATCCCCTCGTCCTGCAATCTGGAGAACGTTTTCCAAAATTCTTATACACCAGGCATCATGAAAGATATACTTAAAAAGGTCCTTTGGCAGTACCGGGTTGAATACACAGTAGAAAGGGCTGTGATGTCGCCAAATCTGGTGCCAACATGGATTGCGACTTTACTAGCTTGGGATGTTGAAGTAGCTTACCCGGAACAAGAGAAAACAAGTTCATTGGAGGAGTATCTTCATCGCACTGGTTTTCATCCCGACAAGATCAACGCACTGCTTGTGCCTGTTGATGTTCCTGGTCGCGTTTGGGGCGTTAACCAAGTCTCACGCACTTCTTCAGATAAACCTATTGTATTCGCCGCAACGGTCATTGACCTAAACGGCGGCATTATCAATAAAGCCAACATTGCCCTGGCCGGCGTATGGCATGAACATGTCCGCCTGGCGGAAGCTGCAAAAGATATCCAGGGAAAACCGTTAACAACGGCTCTCATCCTGGAGGTCTCCGAACGGGTGAAAAAAGAAGTTACACCAACAGAAGATTATCTTGGAAGCGTCGATTACAGGAAAGAAATGGCGCGGCTCCTTACAAGCCGCTCTCTACAAACTTGTTTGGCGGAAGGAGCATAAAACATGGAGAATGATTATCACGAAATCAACCTCACAATCAACGGAGAGGAAAAAATCCTCAATGTCAGAAACAATGAAAGCCTCTTGGATTCGCTCCGCAAGTTGCGCTATTTCAGCGTAAAACGAGGATGTGATACCGGCGATTGCGGTGTTTGCACCGTTTTGGTGGATGGAGAACCTGTGCGGAGCTGTATGGTGCGCGCCATTGAAACTGATGGTCATACAGTCACAACTGTCGAAGGGTTATATAAGAATGGAAAATTACATCCCATACAGGAATCTTTCATCGATACAGGAGCGATCCAATGTGGCTTCTGTACACCATCCCAGATATTAACTACAAAAGCGCTCTTGGATCAAAATCCCAGTCCCTCAGTAGGTGAAATTCGATCCGCGTTAAGCGGTGTATTGTGCCGCTGTACTGGTTATGTCAAGGTTGTTGAAGCTGTACAGCGCGCGTCCGCCAAGCTCCGGGGTGAAGAAGTTCCCGAAATAAAAATCCAGGAAATTCTTTTCCAGAAAGGCAAAACGCTGCAGATGCCGGAAGAATACCGGCGGTTGACCAAGAACATCGACCCACTGCCCCCATTAGTATACACACCGGAGGATCTGCCCCGCTTGGAGAAGGTTGGAGCGCCTCAAATTAAGGTGGATGCGGTTAAGCTGGCAAAGGGGAAGGGGGTATTTACGGACGACATTGAGCTCTCCGGGATGCTGTATGGCGCCCTACTGACCAGCCCTTATGCACATGCTCGAATCCTCTCCATTGACACTCAGAAAGCAAAAGACCTTCCCGGAGTTCACGTTGTATTAACCCATGAGAACCTGCCCCGAGTGAAACATGCCTCCGGTGGACAATCCTATCCTCAACCTCTGCCATACGACCAGGTATGTCTGGATTCGAAAGTTCGTTATGTCGGAGATCGAGTTGCGGTTCTCGCAGCCGAGAGTCCGGAAATTGCCCAAAAAGCAGTTCGTCTCATTGATGTAAAGTATGAAATTTTGCCCCACGTTTTGGATCCAATAGAGGCTATGCAAGATGGAGCACCTGTGATTCATGACGAACAAGATACTGATGGCATATTTGATCCTGCTCATAACCTGGTTTACCACATTGATGAACAGGTAGGCGACGTGGAAAAGGCATTTAAAGAAGCAGACCGGGTTTTTGAAGGAGAATATCGGACGCCAAAACAGCAGCAAGCCCATCTCGAGCCGCACGTGTGCATCACCTACTGGGATGAAGATGATCGCCTTGTAATCCGGACCAGCACACAGGTTCCGTTTCACATTCGACGAATGGTAGCTCCCTTGATCAATCTTCCTGAAAAACGTATCAGGGTGATTAAACCTAGAATCGGAGGTGGGTTTGGGAACAAACAGGAAATGATCCTGGAGGATTTATGCGCTCATTTAACTCTGGTGACAGGTCGGCCAATCCGGATGGAGTTCACTCGAACAGAAGAGTTTACCAGTACCCGCAGCCGGCATTCCAATATCATCCGGTATAAAGTCGGCGTAAAAGAGGAGCAGGTGATCGGCGCAGAGCTGTACCTGATCGGGGATACAGGCGCATACGGCGCACACGGGCTGACAGTCCAAATGGTGGGAGGGTTTAAAGGATTAACCCTGTACAACCCGCAAAACTCCCACTTCATCAGCGATGTTGTTTACACCAATAAACCTCCAACGGGGGCTTTCCGGGGATACGGCGCTATGCAGTGCGAATTCGGCATAGAGGTATTGATGGAAGAAATCGCGACAGAATTAGGTCTTGATGTATTGGAGTTCAAGAAGAAGAATTTGATTCAGCTAGGTGAAACGATGCATCTTGCTAAAGTGCTTGGAGAAGGCAGGGAAGGATTTGATCAGATCTTGGAAAGCGGGGCATTTGAGGAATGTATTGCCCTCGGCCTGGAAGCAACTGATTTCAAAAATAAGCGAAAAGTAAATTTACTTCAAAATTGTTCAATTCGCAAGGGAATCGGAATGGCGGTGGTGATGCACGGAAGCGGAATTGCTGGCCTGGACATGGCAGCTGCCACTCTAAAAATGAATGACGACGGCTCTTTCAATTTACTGCTTGGGGCCACAGATCTTGGAACAGGCTCCGATACAATTCTGGCCCAGATTGCTGCAGAAGTATTGTCCATCCCTGTAGATGATTTAATCGTCTACTCCTCTGACACAGATTTCACACCTTTTGATAAAGGAGCGTACGCAAGCAGCACCACTTATATCAGCGGTGGTGCGGTTCAAAAAGTCGCCATAAAAATCCGGGATCAAATTAGGGAGCACGCAGCCCTGATGCTCGAAGCAGATGATCCCGAAAAACTAATCTTGAAAGATCGCCAGGTTTTCAGCCCGGACGGAAAATCTGTAAGCCTGAAGGAAGTTGCACTCAATTCTCTGCATCAGGAAAATCAACATCAAATCATGGCGACCGCCTCTCATTTCAGCTATAAGAGTCCGCCACCAACTGCGGCTCAATTCGCTGAAATTGAGATTGATACAGAGACCGGGCAAATTACTGTCGAGAGATTGGTTATGATTGTTGACTGCGGGCGGGTGATCAACCCGATAACAGCCGCAGGTCAAGTCGAAGGCGGTATGGCTCAAGCTTTAGGATTTACGCTCACAGAAGATATGGAGTTTGACGAGTCAGGTCAACTGGTAAACGCTCGTTTTGGTCCTTACCATATCTTTAGAGCTGATGAAATGCCGATCATGGATGTGATCTTTGTGCAAACGAATGAACCGAGTGGACCATTCGGCGCAAAATCGGTGGCGGAGATAGCTATTGATGGCGTGGCTCCTGCGCTGGTGAGCGCTCTGCATAATGCGACCGGGGTTTGGGTCCGCGAACTTCCTCTTTACCCGGAACGGGTCTGGCGGGCATTACACCAATAAAACTCTGATTCAGACTAGGTTCAATCTTTATATCAAACGCCGCCAGGCTCTGGCGGCGTTTGATTCTTTAATAAAATGGCATCTCAAGATGGACTGAACCCCATAAACAGGACACGAAATAAAAACACCTCTCGTATAATAAA
>CAYORF010000050.1:0-19535 GCA_964406305.1 uncultured Anaerolineales bacterium
GGTACATTCTTGGTGCAATCTACTGGTACATTTTAGCCTGCAAACTGACATTTGGAGATGAATATCTGACTTATAAGAAAAGGACACCGTTTATTATTCCCACCCCCACAACTTTCAGGAGAAAAAAATGAATTCAATTTACAGAAAAATTGCTGCTGCCCTTGCGTTTATTATTGGCGCGATGGCAATATTTGCTGGCGGTCAGGTTTTGTTAGGAAAAGTCATGGATTATTACGTGATTGATTGGCTGCCGATCTATAACTTTAGCGCTGGCCTGGTATCTTCCTTTATTACAGCGATCCTGATCTGGAAAGGCAGCAAGTATGCTATGTCTGCGGCTATTGGCACATTTGCTATTCATAGCACCGTTATGCTGGTTTTGCAAATTTTTTATCGAGAAGTGGTTGCCTCAGACAGCATCAAGGCAATGACCGTCAGGTTAGTCGTCTGGCTGATTATCCTTACCCTGATGATAGTCCAATCCCTTAAATACAAGAAAGCATCTAATTAGACTGCACTCAAACTGCTAATTTATGGATAAAATCGGACGTTTGCTCGCAATCTTTGCCCATCCTGACGACGAATCGTATCGTTGTGGCGGTGCTTTATCCCTACTGGCCGGGAGAGGTGCTCAGGTCTGGGTGCTGTGCGCCACACGTGGGGAGCAGGGGATCCTGAATCTGGATTCTGAAGAGACCGGTCAAGTGCGCCAAACCGAGATGGAATGTGCTTGCCGCGTCTTGGGCATCGAGAAGCCCCGCTTTCTGGACTACCAGGATGGAACACTTCACGAGGTGGATGAAGAGTGTGCAGTAGGAAAAGTGGTACAAACTATTCGAAAATTACGTCCCCAGGCACTTCTGACATGGCCCCCCAGTGGCGTTTCGGGTCACACCGACCATGTTGCTGTCAGCAATTGGACAGAAAAAGCTTTTCAGCTGGCAGCCGACCCTTTGGCTTATCCAGAACACAAAGAGGCTCCTTATGCAGTTGACGCTCTCTATCACATCGTTGTGCCTCGCAGCCTGGCCGAGACCTTAAAAATGGCTCACTTGCATACTGTCCATGATGACGAAGTGACTCACACCGTGGATGTGTCTGAGGTGTGGGATGAAAAAAAGGCAGCCATTCTTTGCCACAACAGCCAGATACCGAATTCGCCTATTTTGGATGCACCAGAAGAGCAGCAGCGCTTATTCCTGGGAACAGAATACTTCCAACAGATAATGGTGCAGACGAAGAACAGAACAATCTCAAAAAGGGATAATAAATAATGAGCTGGTCAATTAAGGTCTTCAAAGTAAAAGGTATTGATGTAAAAATTCACCTGACTTTCGTGCTGATCCTGATTTGGGCAGCCTATCAATGGAGTGTTAGCACTGGCGAAGGATTAATGGGAGCAGTATTTGGTATTGTTGCCACGTTGCTGCTTTTCACCAGCGTGACTTTACACGAGTTTGGGCACAGCTTGCAAGCCCTGAAATTAGGTATTAAAGTCCATGACATCATATTGATGCCTATGGGTGGACTGGCTCGTTTTGATGAAATACCTGAGGATCCGGTGAAGGAAATCCGCATCGCAATTGCTGGTCCGCTGGTTAACTTTATTATTGCTGGTGTGCTTTTTGTCATCGGCCTGCTGTTGAACACCCAGGCGATTATCTCGCTGGAAGAATTATACAGTTCGATGGGACAAGTGAGCTGGAACGGCATGTTAGCCTACCTGACGATGACTAATCTGCTTATGGGGTTGTTTAATCTAATTCCCGCATACCCCATGGATGGAGGCCGCATCCTGCGAGCTTCCCTGGCGAAGAAAATGGGCCGTCCCAAAGCGACCAATATTGCTGTAAATGTCGGTCAAGGGTTAGCATTTTTGTTTGGCCTATGGGGTTTTATTAATGGCAGCTACACCCTGGTTGTGATTGCAATCTTTGTTTGGATTGGTGCCGGGCAGGAGGGCAAAGATGTAGCCCTGAAAAACATCCTCAGCGAAATGAAAGTCTCACAAGCGATGACTTTACACCCCCAAGTATTAAAATCAAACAACAGTTTATCAAAAGCCATCGATCTTACTCTTTCTACTTCCCAATCCGATTTTCCAGTGACAGACTGGCCCAGCAATCAAGTTGTAGGTTTGTTATGCGAGAAAGACTTACTTAAAGGCTTACAGGTTTACGACCGGACTGCGCCAGTTCGAGATGTCATGCGGACAGCTTTTCCCTCAGCGACACCAGACCAGCCACTCTACGAGGTTCAGAAACAAATGGCAGCTGGAAGAACACAGGCAATGCCAGTTGTAGACGATGAATCTAATTTGGTTGGATTGCTGACAGCTTCTGATATCAATGAAGCCTACCGCCTGCTATCAATAAATCAAAAACTTAAAAACCATAAATTAGGAGAAAATAATGCCAACTAAAACAATCGTTTTCGGACTGGTCACATTTCTACACGACCTGTTTACCGCAGCCTGGATCGGAGGCCTGATAACTCTGGGTCTTTCCGTCATGCCCGCAATTAGAAAAATATTAGGGAAAGGACCAGAGACCAAAAAATTAATGGACGAGATTCAAAAACGCAATAGTGTTCTTGTTTATGCGAGCATGATCGGATTAGTGCTGACTGGTTTGCTGCAAGCTAATCGCACCCCGGTGTTCCTGGGTCTGTTCAGTTTAGGCAATACCTATTCAGTTGTCCTGGCGGTCAAACATATCCTGGTTATAGCGATGATTGCGATAGCCCTTTATCGCAGCTTGGCATTAACAAAAACCACTACTCCGAAACAAGAAAGACTGAAAAAGGTATTAATGATGTCGAATATTGTGTTCGGAATTTTAATATTATTACTAAGTGGGATTGCAACTGCGCTCTCATCTTCAATACCAGCCATATAACTAAGGAATGAGTACATTATGACCCACGCAATTGAAGTTCATGACTTAACTAAAAATTACTCATCCTCTGGCTCAGGAGAATTGGCTGTGGATCAGATCAATTTCACAGTCGAGCAGGGCGAGATTTTCGGTTTTCTTGGCCCAAATGGTGCCGGAAAATCCACCACGCAGCGGATGTTAACCACTCTCTTAACCCCAACTGAAGGACAGATCCTGATTCTCGGGCATGACCTGGCTGATGATGCCTATCCGGCCAAACGCCAGATAGGCCTGGTACCTGAAGAATCCAATGTCTATACCGAATTGACGGCTTGGGACAACCTGATGTTTACTGGACGACTTTATCGCATGTCTAAAACAGATCGTGGGATACGTGCTGAAGAATTGCTCAGAGATTTTGGGTTATGGGAAAAGAAGGATGTCAAAGCCGAGGAGTTCTCCAAGGGAATGAAACGCAGGCTGAGCATCGCGATGGCGATCATCCACAAACCAGCGCTGCTCTTTCTGGACGAACCAACCCCTGGTTTGGATGTGCAAAGTGCCCGCACCATCCAAAAACTTATCCGTCAACTCAGTTCAGAGGGGACGACTGTCTTCATGACTACCCATCAAATTGAAGAGGCTAATCAACTCTGTGACCGGGTTGCGATTATCAGTCATGGCAAGATTGCAGCCATCGATACGCCTGAAAAGCTCAAACAAACATTTCAGCAAGTACAATCTGTGGAAATCTCATTCACGTTATCCCCTAATGGGTTGGAAGAGAAACTCGCCACCTTACCTGAAGTCAGCACGGTACTCAAAATTGGTGATAAGTGGCGGCTTTACACTGAATCTCCGCCTGCTTTACTTCCTCATTTGATAAAGTTCACAGAAATAGAAAATCTTGATATCGTGAGTCTCAATACTTTAGCTCCCAGTCTCGAAGATGTGTTCTTACAGATCACGGGGCAGCAAATTGGCTCCGTTAGCGAAGAACCTTCCTCAAAAAAACGGGTATGAAACGCAAAAAAGGAAAATAATCATGAAAAACTTCTGGACACGCACCATAGATGAACTGTCACAAGCCTGGATAGTGACTCTCAAAGATATCAAAGTTTATTACTTGCGCCCAGGCATGATCATGTTTGGTTTCCTGATGCCCTTCTTTATGTTTTTCTCGTTTTCTGTAAAGCGTGAAATGGCTGCGGGAGATGGTATGGCACGATTGCTGGCGCTCACCATTTTCTTTACAGCTGCTGCAGCAGGTCCTTTCATCATACCCACCGAGCGGCGCCTTGGTACATATGACCGGTTGCTCGCTGCACCCATGTCGCTGCTGACCTTGCTCGCTGGAAAAATTGCTGTCGGTGCGTTCTTTGCCATAGTGGTTTCGTTCATCGCTGTAATCATTGGTATTTTTTTCCTGAATGCCTCCATCGCCCAACCAGCGTTGATGATAGCAGGAATTGTTATCGGTTCGTTCACCTTTTCAGCAATGGGGTTGATTTTCGGCTCAATCCCTACCCGAAATCCCGGTGATGTTCAGATGCCAAGTACACTCATTCGCTGGGTGCTGCTCTTCGTCAGCGGCGTTTTTGTACCCCTTTCTGAGATGTCCACCATCGCCCGCGGAATATCATACCTTTCGCCGCTTACCTATGCCCAGGATTTGATGAATCATGCTGTTTTGGGAACGGGGGAGCTTGCCCTTTGGCTCAACCTGTCAGTTCTGTTTCTTTCAGGTGTAATTTTCCTCTTACCATCGATCAAATTGCATAAACGTGGACGCGTGCTTGGGTACTGATTTTAACCAGGTTATTGATCAAGGACCAATTTCGCTTGCGAATATGCATGTAAAAGAAAACCCCATATGCTTTAAGTGCCCGACCCTAGATCCGTTTGATATCATGAACTCACCTGTCCCCTTGAGAGGGAGTGCTTCCAGCTGGAAATAGATTTAAAACAAAAACACCTCCTTCGTTAATTGCGCGGGAGGTGTTTCTATGTTAAGTCTTGTGATTAAGGTTTAGACCAAAACATTCAGTGATATTTCAACCTAATGAAATTACTTTCACTGCAGACTATAGGATGCACTTACTTCTGCCCGGACGGAAATCTGCCCCAGGTTGACAGGGCCGAATTCAGAATCGCCTGCCTGCCCGTTTGCTGTCGGGACATTTTGGACAGTGTTCTGGGTCCAGAGATTATTATTGCGTCCCCACCAACCCCCGCTGAAATAGGACCAGGTGTTCTCGCTGATGCTCAACACACACCCAGCTTCAGCGCCAGCTGCCTCAGCCAGGTCCTGGGCTTTTTCTCCAGCAGCAACCATGGCCAGCTCTCGGGCCTGGTCGCGGTATTTACGTAGGTCCCTCAGATAGAATTCCACATTCACAACCTGGTTGGCGCCGGCATTCAGGGCGGAAATCAAAACGTCGTTCACCTTAGTGATATCTCGCAGGGTGATAGCCACCATATTGTAGATCCGGTAGCCCTCGATGGTCAATGAATCGTAATCATCATAAATTGGATCTATCACATAGCGATCAGTGACTATATTTTTCTCGTCGATACCCAGTTTCTTGATAGCTTTAATGACCCTGTACACAGTGGCGCTATTGGCCGCCTCAACCAGCTGGGGGGTCCGGCCGTTAGACTGCACCCCCAGTTGAATTAAGACCCGGTCCGGAGTGACGTTCACGACAGCTGTACCGCTGACTGAAACAGACCGCCCCGTGCTGCAGCTACTCTGGTCGATCGAAGGGGCTGGGTCGCCGCCCGAAGCGCTGGCTGTCTGGGCCGGAAACCCGCTGTTAATGGCCAGGATAGCCACTGCGCAAATTAATACTGTATTGAGTAGATTCGGTTGGGATTTCATGGAAACCTCCTGTTGGTGAATATCTATTTTCTACATCATATGAGATCACCGTGTCAGGAAGGTGTCAGAAAAGGGTCAGTTCTCGAGCAGTTTTTTGGTTGGGAGGGTGAAGGTGATTTTGGTTCCTTCCCCTATCTTACTTTGAGCATTGATCGATCCTCCCTGAGCTTCGATCAATGCCCGGGCGATGGCCAACCCCAACCCGGAGCCTCCGCTTTCACGGTCCCGGGATTTATCCACTCGATAGAAGCGCTCAAAGATCAGCGGCAGATGCTCAGGTGAGATACCAGGACCCCGATCAGAAACAGAACAATGAGTGTTTCCATCCAGGTTTTCCAGGGAGATCATAATATTGGAATCTCTAGGAGCATAGCGCAGAGCGTTATTTAGTAGATTATCCAGCACCTGGGCTGTACGATGCGGATCACCCATAACCTGTGGCCGAACAGCTAAGTGTTTTTCTAGATAAAGCTGGACCCCTTTTTGGATTGCTATTGGTTCCATTATGTCGCAGCGGGTTTGGACTAACTCGGCCAGATCAAAAAACTGGATATCAAGGGAAAGTGCACCAGCATCCGACCTTGTTAAGACCAATAGGTCATTGACTAGCTTAATCAGCCGGTTGGTTTCAAGGTTCATGGAGTGCAGTAATTTTCCTCGTCCACTTAAATCATCCACGGCTCCATCTTCCAGCGTTTCTACAGTTCCTTTGATAACGGTCAATGGTGTGCGTAGCTCATGTGTGACATCGGCGATAAAGGCATTTTTGGCCTGATCGGATTGGCGTAGGCTTTCAGTCATCTCATTAAAGGTTTGCGCCAGGCTTTCCAGTTCCCTGATATTTTCATCGGCAGGTACCTGCTGGGAAAGGTCTCCGCTAGAAACTGCGGCAGCAGCCTGATCCAACTTTTCCAAAGGTCGAGCAATTCCCCTGGCCAGAAAAATACCAGCAATGCTGGCAAATAGCCCTGCCAGCAGAACAGCGCTTATCAGTTGCAAGGATAGATTTCCTGGAAGCCCACGATCCGGCAATGGCGTTGCCAGGTATACCAGGTCGATGACCTCTCCTCCTTCTCCGAAAACAGGAGCGGCAGCATACAGAACACGTCTGCCATCCAAAGCCTGAATCTCACGGATAGCAGTCTCTGGAACTCCTGCCAGGGCGGACTGGATTTCAGGACGGTGGATCAACTCCTCAGCTTTTACATATCCGGGGTCTTCGCTTGGGGGAACCTGAACGGGGTCTTCTCCTTCCGGGAACGGTATCCCAATCACTACAGCGCCGCCTTCATCCAGCAGTCGGGTATGGATGCCGGGTGTGACGTTAGTAGTCTGGGAATAGGAATCTGGAGAAAAGAGGGTAGCTGGACTGCCTTCGAGTGCTGCCGCGGTCAGTCTGGCTTGGGCCAGCAAATTCTCCTTCTGGGAAATGAGGTAGATCTCTTCCACAGCGAACCAGACCAGGATCCCAGCCAGGACCATGCCAATTAATAAAACCAGAAGATGGCTAAATGACAGCCGTAGCCGGATTGGGGTTCGCATCAGATCACTTCACCAGTCTGTATCCAATTCCCCTGACAGTTTCGATCAAGTCAAGGTCGGGATTGATCAAATGGATTTTCTTACGAAGTCGCTTGACTGCGCTGTCCACAGCCCGGACGCCGCCCACAAAATCGTACCCCCAGGCCTGACTGAGCAGCTGTTCCCGGGAGAGGACTCTCCCGCTATTAAGGATCAGATGCTGGATCAGATCAAACTCCAAGCGAGTGAGTGACAGAGGAATTTCGTTTAATGTGACCGTCCGGGAATCTTCATCCAACACCAGGCCGGAAGGGCCTGCCAAGATAGCGGTTGTCGGGCTCTCAGTGAAGTCTGTTTTGTTTCGGCGCAGCACAGCCTTGATACGGGCCATCAGCTCGCGCATACTGAAAGGTTTGCATAGGTAATCGTCAGCTCCCAGTTCCAATCCGATCACACGATCGGCTTCCTCCCCCCGCGCGGTAACCATGATGATCGGTACCTGGCTGGTCTTGCGCAGTTCACGGCAGACATCCAGGCCGTCGATCTTGGGCAGCATTAGATCCAGCAGGATCAGGTTAGGGTTGTGAGTCCTGGCAGCTTTCAGGGCTTCTTCCCCGTCATGGGCAACCAGTACCTCGTAGTGTTCTTTTTCAAGGTTGTAGCCGATCAGATCAGTCACGGAAGTTTCGTCATCGACTATCAGGATCTTAATGGTCATGAGACCAGCATAACATAGAATTATGGCAGATTTGTGTCAGTCTGATGTACAGCTCATGATGCATGATGACTCGATCAATCGTTAAAAAATTGAATTTTTAGAAATAGAAATAGCGATATACTAAAATTACTCGCGGTCAGGAAGACAGACCCTTATCAAAGGTATCTATGTCATCTATTAATGTCGGTACTACTGAGATCTATTACGAAATCCACGGGCAGGGGGATCCCCTACTCCTGATCCACGGACTGGGATCCAACAGCCAGGACTGGGAAATGCAGCTACCCCAATTTTCCAGCCATTTCCAGGTTATTAACATCGATCTGCGCGGGCACGGACGATCCGGTAAACCTACCGGTCCCTACAGTATTCCGCTATTTGCGGAAGATACCATCCAGCTGATACGGGCACTCGAACTCTCTTCGGTTCACATATTAGGCATCTCCCTGGGCGGTATGGTGGCTTTCCAGTTGGCCCTGGACTCTCCCGACCTGGTCCGCAGCCTGGTGATTGTCAACAGCGTACCAGAGTTGATCGCCCACAATTTTAAGGACAGGACAGATTACTGGAAACGGTTGTTGATCGTCAGATTATTTGGGCTTGAAAAAATGGGTCAAGTGCTGGCGGAGCGGTTTTTTACTGAGCCAGAGCAAGAGGGTTTAAGGGAGATATTCGTCCGGCGCTGGGCAGCAAATCACAAACCATCCTACCTGGCCTCTCTGAAAGCGGCTTTTGGCTGGAGTGTGTTGGGGCGCTTGGGGGAAATCCAGGCTCCCACCCTTGTGATCGGCGCGGATGGTGATTATTTCTCGAATACTGAAAAAGAACAATATACCCGACTGATGCCCAATGCTGAGTTGATCATTGTAGAAAACTCTCGGCATGCCTTGCCGGCTGAAAAACCAGCTGAGTTTAATCAAATAGTGTTAAATTTTCTACTGAATTTGCCTTGAAGTCCTACACCGACCAGTTTCCAAAGGCGCATCAAAAACAGGATATTTGTCATAGGTATACCTGTTGACAGGGGATTCAAAATCTTATATGATAAAGACATAGGACGTCCAACCTCCTACTCTTTTATTGGTTCATTATTCAAAATAATCCACTCAGGATGAGCATGGCTATCACTACCGATACCCGCTTGAACCAAGTAAAAGCACACATGCTCAACTATATCTCCCAGAATAATCTTAAGCGGAATGACCAGCTGCCTTCCGAGGCCTCGATTGCCAAAGATCTTGGAGTCAGTCGAAATACTTTGCGTGAAGCCTATGTCACTCTTGAAAATGAAGGTGTGATAGTCAGACGTCACGGAATCGGGACATTTGTTGCTCAACCGCCCTATATCCAGGATTCTCTGAATGAATTTTCCCCCTTTGCCCAGATAATCCAAGACGTAGGTTATACACCTAACTTTAAAACCCTATCGACGGAGATCATCGAAGCTCCCCCCGAGGTGTGTGATGTCTTAAAGCTGAAAGCAAATGCCACAGTCCGATATATTCAACGGATTGTTCTGGCTGATCAAAAACCAGTGATTTATGTAGAGGATTATGTTCCCTCAGAAATTGATCTACAGGTCTCCAGTTGGGAAACCTTTGAAGGCAACCTGGTGGAAGTGCTGACAAAAACTCTTGAGACACCGCTCCATCAAATTCAATCCTTTATCCGAGCCCGAGCTCTCCCGGCAGATATCAGTGAATATTTTGAGCTGCCCGTTGGAACTCCAATTCTTGGCGTTAGGTCAACGATTTATAACCTGGATAACCAGGCCGTAACCTTCAGTAAATTGTGTTTTAACTCTGAGATCATTGAATTAAATATTGTCCGCATGATCAGATAGAAAATTTCTCACAACATATTTTTAGAAAGGAGAGGAACATGAAGAAGAAAATGTTGTACAAGATATTTGCAGTAGTCTTGGTTCTAGGCCTGCTGCTGGGAGCTTGTGCCCCGGCGCCTGCTGAAGAGCCTGTACAGGAAGACGCTGCCCCAGTTGAAGAGGAAGCCCCTGCAGAGGATGCTGCCCCGGCTGAGGAAGAAGAGGAAGAAGCCGTGATGGAACCGGTAACCTTCCAGGTCTTCTATCCTGTTGCTGTGGATGCCCCCATTGCCGCCATTCTAAATGGCTACATTGAGGAGTTCCAGGCAGAGTATCCCCACATCACAGTCGAACCGGTTTTCTCCGGTGGGTATGGTGATGTGCAAACAGCCATCCAGACAACCATTGATGGCGGCGGCGAACCACCCGCCCTGGGTGTGATGCTGGCAACAGCTCTGTATGACTTGATCAATGCTGACTACATCGCTCCCCTGGATGGTTACGTCGCAGGTATGGAAGATGGCGATGCCTATGTAGCCGATTTCCTGCCGGCTTTCCTGGCGAATTCTTACTACGATGATCAAATCTGGAGCATCCCCTTCCAGCGCAGCGCCGTCGTGATGTATTACAACGCTGATATGTTTGCAGCTGCTGGTTTAGAGCTGCCAACAAGTTGGCAGACTTGGGCTGAGGCTGCCCAGGCGCTCACTGTCCAGGATGGCGATACGACCAATTATGGATTGCACTTTTCTTCCGATTGGCCATATTGGCTCTTCCAGCCCCTCGCCATCGGCGCCGGGCAGAATATCCTCGATGACGACTGCACTGTGGTGTTTGATGATCCAGCCGTGATCGAAGCTGTTCAATTTTATATTGATCTCTCTGAAGTTTACGGTGCTATGCCTGCCGGTGTTCAAGCCAGCTAGCCCACAGATCCGCCAGATTTGGCAAGCGGTTCGACAGCAATGATCACCCACTCCTCTGGAAGTCTGGTAGGTTTAATTGCCCAGGCAGACTTTGAACTCGGTGTTATGCCATATCCTGGGAAAGAAGAAGGCACTTACGCTAGTGTTCCAGGCGGCGGAAACTTCTATATCATGAAAGGCGCCCCTCAGGAACAACAGGATGCAGCCTGGAAGTTTGTTGAATTCATCTCGGGACCGGAATATGTAGCGGATTACAGCATTAACACAGGCTACATTGCCAACCGGGCCAGTGCCTATGATACCGAGGCAATGTTGGCTTATGTTGCTGAGGTTCCCCAGGCTCTGGATACTCGAGATGCCCTCCAGTATGCTGGCGCTGAACTGGCCATCCAAAATCTCGGTCAGGTTCGTGGAATCTTCCACGATTATCTGCAGCGAGCCATTAACGGTGAAATGACAGCTGCTGATGCAATGGCTGCGGCTCAAGTTGAGGCCGATGCTGCTCTGGTAGATTTCTGCCCGTAATTTATCCAGATGGATAAGTGAACTATAATGGGGTGACCGTCAAGAATGACGGTCACCCCATTTTTACGAGGAGCCCAAATCAATAATGCAAGCCTCTCGAAAAAGCTTTAAAACCCTTCCATATATCCTAATCTTCCCAACAGCAGCTTTTGTTGCTCTGTTCACTGCCTGGCCAGTGTTGCTGTCGATCTATCAGAGCTTCTTCCGTCAGCGCATGAATATTGCCAAGTTCCGGGAACCTGCCTTTATTGGTTGGGGCAACTATGTTGATCTCTTTACCGATCCCTATTTTATTGATGTAATAAAGAATACCCTTGCCTACATTCTGGGTACGGTGCCTATCAGTATTATTTTGGGGTTCCTGTTCGCGCTGCTGGTGAATCGTAAGGTTCGCGGGATCGGGTTTTTCCGGCTGGCATTTTTCCACCCCATGGTATTACCCATGGTAAGCGCAGCAACCATTTGGCTTTTCTTATTCACTCCTGATTATGGTTTGTTTAATGCAGCCTTGCGATTTTTGGGTTATTCAGGTCCTGAGAACTGGACTGGTAATCCTTCTCTGGCTTTATTATCCGTAGTAATTGTAGCGGTCTGGAAAAATTCCGGCTATTATATGGTCTTTTACCTGGCAGGACTCCAGAATCTACCAAATGATGTCTATGAAGCGGCTGCCCTGGACGGGGCTAACGGCTGGCAAACTTTATGGAGGATCACATTCCCGCTCTTACGGCGTACGACCTTGTTTATTACCATCATTGCCTTTATTGATTCTTTCCGCACAGTGGACCATATCTTTGTCTTAACCAGCGGTGGTCCCAGCAGATCGAGTACAGTTTTGTTATTTGAACTCTGGTTGGAACGTTTTGAGTACCAAGATATTGGTATATCTGCTGCTATTACAGTTATTTTTGTGATTGTCCTGTTGGCGTTTACAGTGACCAATTTCATCACTTCGGATCGAAAGGAGGCCTGAGAAGTATATGGACAGCATAGGTATCCGAAAAACTTTGAAGAAGTTTGGCAGTTGGATAACAAACCTGCTGGCAACTTTTTTAGCTTTGATCTGGTCGGTTCCGGTAATTTGGGCAATTATTGCTTCCTTGCGCCCAGCTAATGATCCCATGAGCAGGGGTGATGTCTGGTTCAGCAATATCATCACCTTCGAGAATTACACCCGAGCCTGGTCGTTGGCGCCTTTTGGGCAGTATTACATCAATACCATTGTCGTAGTTTTGATCATTTTAGTAGTTCAGCTGATCACAATTGTCTTAGCTGGATTCGCTTTTGCAAACTATGAATTCTTCGGTAAAGGTTGGATATTTTTCTTTGTCTTGTTGCAAATGATGATCCCCACCTCGGCCCTGTTAGCGCCTAATTTCTCGACCATAAGAGTGTTGGGTTTATTTGATACACGGTTAGCTATCGCGATCCCCTATTTTGGATCAGCTTTTGGAACATTCTTGATGCGCCAGGCATTTATGAGTGTGCCTCGCGACCTGGTTGATGCAGGAATAATCGATGGCTGCTCCTGGTGGCAATTGATCCTCAATGTATATCTACCCCCATCGATCCCATCCTTGATAGCATTTGGTCTCTCTTCTGCTACCTGGCATTGGAACGAATTCCTCTGGCCGTTGATTATCACCAATAGTGATAAAAGCCGCACACTGACGGCTGGTTTGGTCAGGTTTACTCAGTTGGGAGAGATCGGCGCCCAATGGTCCCTATTAACCGCGGCAACCCTTATGGTCGCTGCCCCGCTATTCATTACGTTCCTGATCTTCCAACGCAGATTTATTCAAAGTTTTGTTCATTCTGGTTTGAAATAAACTCGTCTCTAAACAGAATGTTTATTTAATTCCCTCCGTTTTTTCCCTCTCATCCTGGCGAACCTACAGGGAGGAACTATTGAACGGGGCTAAGGGATAGTTTTGTGTTACCCTTTTCAAATGGAGTAGCACCTGGTCCAAGTATGAACGTAGGAGGGTTGATTATGGCAGGCAGGAGTAGAGAACAAAATTCTGGAAACTGGGGTGTGAAAAACGGCCCCGGTTTTTTGTTTCTTGTTGCGGCAGGCGCGCTATTGATCACAGTTCTGGTCTGGCGCTCAGAGTTGCCCTGGCGGGGTGCCTCACTGGGATTTTTTATCCTGCTGATAGTTTTCCTGTTATTTGTCGGGCAGCGAAACAGCTGTTTATTCGATGTTGATCGCAGGATCGTTTACATCAGGCAGCAGAGAGTCTGGAAGCGGAGTGACAGGGAAATCCCTTTTGATGAAATTTATAACGTGGCAGTACTTTCCTTCAGTTCTGGAGAAGGCAACCGAAACCATAGTGTCAACCTTGTCCTTAAATCCGGAGAAATGGTCAAGTTAACCGCTCACTCCAGCAGCGGAAAACTTCCCAAGAAGAAGTTTGCTCAAAAGATCAGCGATACACTGAACCAGTTCCGCAGCCAACCGATCACTCCAGCGCTGGATGGTTTTGTTCGTGTTGTGAAAGAGGGCAATACAAATGGAAACCCGTGGTCTATCAACATGATCACAGCCAATGATTCCACTCCAATCACTCAATGGATCAGCAAAGAAATCAAATATAAAGAAGGCTTTTTGTTGTTAATTCCCGCAAAAAATATCAGCCTCTCGGCAGCAGGTGATCTGAGCAAAACTACCCGGTTCTTTTATAAGAAATATTTACTAAATTTGATGATTTCAGAATCCCGGATTCCGAACTTTGAGGGTGCAGTTATGCTCCGGAATGATGAACACCTGCTGGGGAATGATTTTACTTGCATCTCCAATGATCCGGCTGCCGCAGCGAAGTGGATCACACAATCGTTGGTGGATAAGATCAGCAGTTGGATGGAAAATTCACCACTAAGTGGTAAAAAAGGAGAAAAAGCCCCCCACATCCTAGTGAACACGGAAAAAGCAACCCTGTGTTTCCGCAAGCTCTATTATCAGGATGACCAGATCCAACACATTGCAGACTTTGGTGTATCCTTGATAGAGGGACATTAAAAATAAGCTGCAATTTACCTCATTTATTATTTACATTCTGGAGAGAGAGAGAGACCGTGAAAAAATCCCTTGGCGCGCATACATTAATTTTCCCAACACCTGTATGGTGTGTAGGATCTTATGATAAGGATGGCGAGCCCAATGTTATGACTATCGCCTGGGGAGGGATCTGCTGTTCCAAACCACCCTGTCTCACTATTTCGCTCCGTAAGGCAACCTATACCTATGGAAATATCCTGGAGAGGGGCGCTTATACAGTGAGCGTTCCGTCTGTTCAGTATGCAGAGGAAGCGGATTACTATGGTATCGCCTCCGGAAGGGATGTGAATAAATTTGAGGTAACCGGTTTGACTCCTGTCCGGTCTGACCTTGTGGATGCTCCTTACGTCAAAGAATTCCCGATGATCCTGGAGTGCAAACTGCTGCACCATTTCGAAATTGGCCTGCATACTCAGTTTGTGGGCGAGATCATGGATGTGAAGGTGGATGAGGATAAACTCCTGGAGAATGGAAGCCCTGATATAAACCTGGTCTCTCCGATTGTCTATGCCACAAAAGCCCGCAATTACCACCAGGTCGGAGAAAAGATCACCAAAGCCTTTCAGGCAGGGAATAAATTCAAGTAAGGTATTTACGGGCCCTGATGAAGGGATCAATCAATACCTGGTTGATGTATCACTCGGATAGAAATATTCAATCGTGACGAAATAGAACTAAAGTAGTTTTATTACCTAGAGACCTATTCATTTTAGGAGGGCTCAATGAACAGCGACAAAATCCTTGTTGTCACCGACAGCTCTTCTTCATTGCCAGAAGAATTAATTAAAGAGTTGGATATCCGGGTCATTCCGCTCTGGTTGATCTGGGATGATCAATGTTTCCGTGACGGAGTGGATATCGATCCCCACACCTTCTACCAACGTCTGCGAACATCAGAATCCTTGCCATCTTCCACCCAGCCCTCGGCGGTGGAATTCAAGGAATTCTTTCAGAAATTAGCTAATGAATGCGGCGGCATTGTGAATGTGCTGGCTTCCTCAAATATTAGCGGAACGGTTGACAGCGCGGAAGCTGCCAAAGAATTTGTGCACGGACTTCCCATTAGGGTGGTGGATTCCCTGTTCAGTGCCATGGGTGAGGGCTTGATAGCCGTGGCCGCCGCCAGGGCTGCTGCATCTGGAAAGTCTATTGATGAAATTGTCGCTGTGGCAGAAAAAACCCGCGATCACACCCACCTCCTCTTTGTGGTGGACACACTGGAATACCTGCACAAGGGAGGCCGGATTGGTGGAGCAAAAAGACTGTTGGGAACGGCATTAAATATCAAACCCATCCTGCATTTCGAGGATGGCACCATCCAGCCTCTTTCCCAGACGAGAACCAAGAGTAAAGGTGTCGAGGAATTGTTGAATATTGCAGCAGAACGACTGGGATCGAAACCAATGGCAGAAGCTGGAGTTGTACATGTTGATTGCCTGGAAGAAGGAAGATCCCTGGTTGAAAAGGTAAAGGAGCGTTTTAATCCGCCTCTGATCCATCTCTCGGATGTCAGCCCTGTGGTTGGTACCCATGTTGGGCCAGGAGCGCTTGGTCTGGCGTTTTATCCAGATATTTGATGTAAATTACTCCTGTCACTATTTTTTTCATAACCTCCCCCTCAGAGATAATCACCAGTTATTTTTGATATAATCGGTGACAATTGGGAGAGGATATTAATTCACTGCTGCGTGAGGCAGCAGGTAAGTTTCCAATAAAAACTTTTGAAAATACACATTCGCCCATTCCGAGAAACAGATCAAGAGAACGTCATCAAACTCTGGAATAAAGTCTTCCCGGATGCTCCCCCCCACAACAACCCCGCCCGCGATATCCGCACCAAGCGTGAAGTCCAGCCGGAACTTTTTCTGGTTGCCTTTTTGGAAGATCAGATTGTGGGCACCGCTATGGCCGGGTTTGATGGCCACCGTGGTTGGGTCTATTACTTGGGAGTGGATCCGGATTATCAGCGCCAGGGCATAGGGACATCCTTGATGAAAAGAGTTGAGTCGCGGTTGATGGGCATGGGATGCCCCAAGTTGAATCTACAGATTCGGGCAAACAACTCAGAAGTACAGTCTTTTTATGAAAGTTTGGGATATTATGCTGAAGACCGTCTCAGCATGGGAAAAAAATTCTAAGAGGTACCTAAAAGGGAGAAAATTATGCAAATAGTAACAGATAGCGGCACCGACTTGAGTTTATCTGCACAGGAAGCAGCTGAGTTCAATGTACACATAGTTCCTTTAACCGTAACTCTGGACGGGGAAACCTACCGGGAAGGAATTGATATCGAACCGAAGGATTTTTATGACCTGCTGGAAGAATCTGGCAACTTACCGATCACTTCCCAGCCATCAGCGGGGCAGTTCGCTGAACTTTATCGCAATTTAGCAAAAAAAGACCCCGATATCTTCTCCATTCATATGACCTCGGGGTTAAGTGGCACCTACAATTCAGCTTTGGCTGGAGCGGATATGGTCCCCGAAGCCAATGTAACTCATTTTGATACTAAAACCCTCTCTGCAGTAGCTGGATGGCAGGTCGAGGTAGCAGCCAGGGCCGGCAAGGCTGGTTGGGCTGTGGATCGCATCCTCCAAATGGTAAAGCGAATCGGAGATGCTTGTGAGAGTGTCTACACTTTGGATGAGCTTAAATACCTGATTCACGGTGGACGCATCAGCCATATGAAAGGCGTGATCGCCTCCTTGATCAAAATCAAACCCATGATCGGTGTGGAGAAGGTAAACGGGACCTACATACAGCTAGGCATGGTGCGCTCATTTAAAGGCGCCATTTTGGGATTGGTAAATCAGATTAAAAAGAAACACGCCCCCGGAAGCGAACTCAGGGTTCAGGTATTGCATGCCTTCAATCCAGATGGCGCTTCAATGTTAAGGGAGCAAATTGACAAAGTTTACAAGTGCAATTGGCTGCCGATGGGACCGATGTCCCTGGTATTGGGTGCTCACACCGGACCGAGTATGGTAGGTGTCGGATTTGGCTCCCAGGCAGTGTTTGACGAAATTCCCTGAATTTACTCGGGGGGTAATGAGTAGCTGAAATCCTACGTATTCGAATAAAAATCTGGTAACCTTTCCTGTATAGGAAGGGTTACCATAACATCTATGGTCACTGAGATCACTGCCAAGACCATCCTCAATCACCCAAAACAGCCAGATACATGGTTTGGCCTGAAGTACAACATGAACTTGTACAGGGGCTGCCAGCACCAGTGCATCTATTGCGATTCGCGCTCGGAATGTTACCGCCTGGGTGATCTGGCGGATATTCGTGTCAAAGTGAATGCTCTCGAGCTGCTCGAGGATGCCCTGCTGCGTAAAAGGGTTCGGGGAACAATTGGTTTTGGGTCCATGAATGACCTCTATATGCCAATTGAAAAGGAATACCGCTTGACCAGGGGTGCTCTGGAGATCATTCGGGGTCATCAATTCCCGGTCCACATATTAACAAAATCTGACCTGGTCCTGAGGGATCTTGATGTATTATCAGAGATCAACCAGACCTACGCGGCGGTTAGTTTTACCATTACCACAGCGGATGATGATCTGGCTAGTAAGGTTGAGCCAGGCGCGCCGCTTTCATCTGCAAGATATAAGGCCATGCGAGTATTGGCCGACGCCGGAATTCTGACCGGAGTGACAATGATGCCAATCTTGCCCTTTTTGGAGGATGACCCCGAGAATATTCGACAGATCGTCCATAAAGCGGCTGATAGCGGCGCAAGTTATATTATCCCCGCATTTGGTATGACTTTGCGGTCAGGGTCGAGGGATTATTATTACAAAAAACTTGACCTTTTATTCCCTGGTGTGAAAGAGAAATATATCCAGGCATTTGGCGATAGTTATCAATGCAGCGCTCCCAATTGGAAACAGCTGGAAAAAGTGTTCCAAGATGAGATTGTCCGGGCAGGGATTAGATCAAAAATCCCTGTATTTGAACCGGAGAAAAAAATTGAAAAATCAAACCAAATACCCTTATTCGGAGAGTGATACAATTCAACCAAGGTTGAAAACCGGAGAAGACCCTTATGGCAAAATATACTTCACTATCTGCAAAAAAAACCGCATTGCTGATCATCGATCTTCAACGGGCCTTATTTACACGCCATGATCCTGTGTTTAATGACTGGCAATTAGTTGAAACCATCAATGCCCTGGTGACCAGAGCCCATTTATTTGGAGTCAGGGTAGTGTATATCCAGCATGAAAATGATTCCATCCTGGAAAAAGGATCTGATGGCTGGCAGTTCCATCCTGATATTAAACCAAAAACAACTGATCTAATAATTAGAAAGAAACAAGGCAATGCCTTCCTTGGTACAACTCTGCAAAGTGACCTGGAAGCTAGGGGTATCAAGCATTTACTCATCACGGGCCTTGTGACCCAGGGCTGTGTACGTGCGACAAGCCTGGGGGGTCTGGAACATGATTATGACGTTTTCCTTGTTCAGGGTGCTCACAGTAACTACAGTAAAGATGCAGAAAATGTCATAGAGAAGAATGAAGCAAAACTTCAGGAAGCTGGCGTGCACCTGGTGCCGCCTGAACAGCTCGATTTCAGCTGAGAAAAAGAGCCAGGATCGATTTCCTAGAGGAACTAATTGGCTCTTTTTTACTTTAAGGACCAGAAATCAGATGTTCTTTGTTTGATTTTTTCTAGCAGGTTGGATTACCTCTGCCCTGATCCAGCCAATAATAATCTGAGGGAGAGTACCAAAAAAAAGCACAATTTACTGTTTTAGAACCTCCCAGTGGCTTTTTGTAAGCTATTTCAGCGGCTCTTCGAGTTGCCGATAACAAAGCTGTTAGGGATTTTCCTATTGATTTCCTATAATATAAATATGAATAAAACAATAATAATTTGTTATCCAGTCTCATAGATTGGTTATTTTGCCAATGTTAAAATTATTTTCAGTTCCTCATATTTCTGACCCCGAGAAGCAGCGTCGGGCCAATATTCTGATTACGACCCAGGTTGCGTCGGTTGTGACGATGATGCTCGTCGCGGTGGTCTCCGCCTTCTTCTCCCCGGATCATCCTGAGATCCTACCGGCTACTGCGGCAGGTGCATCGATGATGATCTTATCCTTTTATCTTCTTAAAAAAGGGAAAGTGGTAATGGCGGGGTGGATCATAGCGATCCTGGGTTGGTTGGTCCTGACCCTGGATCTGGTATTTATCTCAG
>CAYORF010000051.1:0-19369 GCA_964406305.1 uncultured Anaerolineales bacterium
AATCTCTTCATCTTGGAGGAGATAAGCATAGGGGTAATACACAGGCAGTGTAACCAGGGGACTTTCTTTGAAAAAAGCAGACCTCAGACTTTTCAACAAGCCCCCATACGTCTTTTCAAGTGAGTACTCTGCGACTTGGGGATCTTTCCTGTCTGGAAAGATTACTTTCCTACCCCCCTGCTGTTCCAAACTTCTTCTCACGTAGGAACGGGATCGCTGGACTACAAGAGCCTTATACAAATCATCTTTTGACAAGATATCCTCAGCAGCAATACGATCAATTTCAATACTGCTCTCACCTCCATCATCAACAAGTGAATTAAGCGCTTTTTCCATTTGCTGGATGCGCCCCCGAAGACTGTGAATTCCCAGAGGAGCCTCACTGAAATAGGCTGGTTCTCTCCTTGAGAAGTACTCAATCAGATGCATAAGGTCATACAGGCTGTTGTTGATGGGCGTTGCTGTCAACAAGAACAATTGTTTCCCTTCACACATATCATAAAATTTTTGAGCTCTATGAGAGGTGCGATTCCTGAAGTGATGGGCTTCGTCAATCACTATTGCATCAACTTCTTCAGAAATCTCATCCATCAAATCCGGAAATTCCCCACCCCGAAGCAAATCTGTGTGATTATATATAACCAGATTGGTCAATCTCCCCCTTACCTTGGGCAAGTATTTTTTCAGCTTTGCTTCCCAGACGTCCTCCCTGGCAGCCTTGGGTACAAATAAGGCGACTTTCTTTCTATTAAACAGCAACCGCTCGATAACCATCAAGCCTATAAAGGTTTTCCCCAGTCCAACACCATCACACAATAATGATCCTCTGTATTTGGCAGATATATTCATTAGCTGGTGGTAACCCTCGCGCTGATATTGATCCAGCTCCTTATACATTAGAGAGTCACTTTTTTCCCATTCATCTACAGAGGGCTGATGGCTGTGAAAATATGACACCATGGCCCTTGCATAGACATCAAATGGTGAATATTCATGAATATGCCTATCAATGGTCTTCAATATCTCGGAGGATACATCCTCAGCTTCACCCCAGTATTTTTCAAACCACTCTTGAAGTTCATCAACTTCTCTGCGCAATTGGATATTCAGCTCTACATTCTGATGCATTCCTGGGTGAGTGAAATTGCTTGAACCGACAAGAGCAGCCGAACCCACAACCTTCAGATTGGAATGGGTAATGTATGCTTTTGCGTGAAATTTCTTTTTTTTATAGACTTTTGCTTCTATTTTCCCTGATCTGATAGCCTCTGCGATGGAGGGAACATCCTCGAGGAAATCATCCTTTTCTTTTTCTTTTTCTATACTGTCATCCAATTTCTGGGTGATTTCGAATAAACCTTCCTCGAATGCCCTTTTTGTACGTTTTGAAACCTCATCCCCCATCAGGATGCGGATTTTTTCCAGTTTCTGCCATTCCCCATCCAATCCCAGAAGAGATCCGATTTCAAAGTATCCAGTAGCAATGTCAAATTGTCTGGAAATTTCACACCATTCACGCAAATAGTCGATTACCTTCCAGTTATCATCGCTGTTATCAACGATAAAGAGGTCGCTTTCCACAGGTTGGGATTCTTCTTTTTTCATATTCCCTCGAGATACTTATATAGAGGACACGGAAAACATAATGGGGCTCTGATATCTAATTTCCTCTTAGATTATAGGATATTAATTCCATGTGCAATTCTCCAGCAACAATCTAAGTATAATAATAAATGTGGTCTAACTCCAAGAGAACTACTGAAGGGACTCAATATGTTCAAAAAGATTAACAAATCCATAGAAGAAATCGCTAATTCACTGTCGGAAATTAAATCTTCACTTCCCTCCCAACAAGCCTGGCCCCCTAATCCAAAAAAGAATTTCATTTTCTCGAATATTGGAACTTGGTTATTGGCAACATTGGCGATGTTTACGTTCATAGCAATTGCTTGGCCTCAAAAAAATTCTGTTATAGAACGGTGGGAAGCGGACAAATCTATTGGTCCTGTTCAGTTCATGATCCCATCAGATTTTATAATTATTCGAGGTGCAAAATTACATTTTCCTTCCGATCATTTCTCCTTTCCACTAATGTTGAGCAATCAAGGAGGCCTATAATCCTAATTTCGATCCACAAAGATCAAATATATATACCGACATTGAACCTGAGTTTTCAATGGTATTAGGAGGATTGTATTCTGCATATACAGATATAGATAGTGATTTAGGGTATGAATTAAACACATCTCTTCATATAGAAGGGTACGATAGTTTGAATAGAATAGCTGTATTCCATATTCCATATTGGTATGGAGATAAAAACCACCCTGATAATTTCAACTTCGAATTTACAGTTGGGGAAATTTACAATCTCGTTTTGAGATATAGAATTAAGGATGATGAGAATCATATCGAGAAATTTGGATATATTTACATGAACTCTGATATCGATAATTTACAGCTTCGCCCAGGAACAATCACAACCATAGATTCAAGTGGAACTAGAACAATTTTCTATGAAAAGGATGAATATGTGCGATTTTGGGAATTTTATGCACATGATTTCATTTCTTATGCTCCTGATCAAAATGAATGCGACAATAAGTAGGTATTAGTTTTATTTCAACAGCAAAAAAAACCGTTATTGTCCTACCAGAGATCAATACACACTCACCTTCTCCATCCAACTTATATGCAGGGGTTTCTTTCATGAAAAACCCACTCAAACGTGCCCGACGATACACTGAAAGCTACAAATTATTTGGATTTCCCCTAGGCGAGGTATCAATTCCGCGATATGTGCGACCTCTAGATGCGGTAAATTCTTTGGCAACCCTAGCTAAGGCAGTTTGGGTACTTGAGGATAACGATCTTACTAGTCAAGAAGTACAAGCTTACATTGCACGTGAATTACTTGAACCAACATGGCTTACAAAATCATTACTACTCCTAAGTCAAGGTGAGACATTCTACTTTCGACCACAACTTCATATAGCAATGAAATACGTTGCCAGGTATGCAGCAAACAATTCTCCTCCAACTCCAATGGAATCAGAGTTGCTTGCTAATCTAGGGTACTCATTGTTTGCAGTAAATGACTTAATTTCAAGTCAATCCGTCGAATTAAATGAAAGCCTTGAGGAGGTAGATCCATTTAGGAGAATGTCCATAAGATTATTTACAGCAGAATACTTTATATCCTCAAGAGATCCCCTTCTGGACATTGCTCGAAGCAAAGAAATGTACGGCTACTATCACAGGAAGTTTAGTCCAGAAGACTCAGTAGATTATCTGGATATTGATCAGTATTTTTCAGAGGCAACTGGATTGACAATAGATAAATACCTGACAATTGGATTTGGCTTTCTGGTTAGGCTAATCGAGTTTCGGAAGACAGGCTCCATAATCTCGGATGACCCAAATTTTATCATCTTTCATCCTGGTGATTACTTCGCAAGTACGAAGATAGCGGAAGAAGATGTTGAAAAGATGTTCAGCTTCTTATCGATGAGTGTTGAGGAAATTGGATCCCTTATCGATAGTCAATCATTAAGAGAAATCGCATATGATTTTCTTGATTTTCAAGCACGTCCATTTATCAAGATTAGCCTTGGAAGAGTAATCCCTGTTTCTTTCTATTATGTAATTGAACGGTTTACAACAGGGGTTTATTGGGTAATTCTGGATTATCTCAGCCAAACAGGGCAATCAACTCAAAAGCAAAAATTTATGCGATATCACGGCTTCATATTTGAACAGTATATTGCTGACATGGCTGAAGAGTTATTCCGCAGAATATCAGATCCAGGTAAAAGCTTCCACGCTGATGAAATCTATTTGAGAGATGGAACAGAAGTAAAAACTTCTGATGCGATGATTGTTACACACGACTCAATAATATTAATTGAAGCAACAGCTGCAAGAATCTCAGCAAAAAGAACAATAGTTGATGGACTTGAAGAAGCATTCCATGATGATTGCGAAAAGATTATCTTCAAGAAAGCTCAAGAGTTAGACCGCTGCATCAAAGACCTTAGGAACGGAATAGTAACGATCAACGGTAAAACTATCGACGGGAGTATGCGAATATACCCATTAATTGTAGCCATAGAAGGATTCCCTCAACTCCCGCCAATCAACACCTATTTGGAGAGAGAAATTCACAATAGGGAATTATTAACCGATGAAAACATTGCACCACTTGGTATCATGTCAGCGGATGAGTTTACTACACTAGCTCGATTTAAGCCGTTAGACATCTTTGAGGTGATCAAGAAATGGCAATCTTCCAAATATTTTCCAGGTGTAACACTCGAAGAGTATTTAACTGACACTACTAATTTTAAAAGGGAACAAGAGAGTGAGTGGTGGAAAAATAACATTGAAAAAATATGGAATGACGCATCTGAGGAGATCTTTGGAAAATTATTCAAGGATTTAGAACATTCTGAAGACAAGAAACCACCAAAAACGTAAGAATGTGACGTGCAATTCACGTGCAATATGGGTGGAAATAATCCACTGTATGCACTAAAATGTCTCTACAAGCAACAGAATGTAGGGTAAAAGTGCACTGGAAAGACAGTGTGCTACTCGGTGTAAATAGCTTCTAAGGACTTAAAATCCCCCGGTTCACACCATGTGGGTTAGAGTCCCACCCGCCCTACTCTCTGATGAAAAGCGGATCCGTCCGCTTTTTTGTTGAATTTCTATCTCAATTTTCCAGAGTAACGAATAATCCAGGCGGGGTTTCAACCTACAACATTGTTATCCTGGCTGCCCAAGGCCCTCTATCAGCGTGCAAAATGGTTAGGTACCCTGATTAGGTAAGTAAATTTATTGAGTTTCCACTATAATTAAAATATGTAATTTTTCTAATCTTCAATTTCATCTGAAAATTAGAAACAAACTATGAAAAAACTTCTCAGACACTGGGCTAAACCAGACCGTAACAATCAAAAGAGAGAAAAGGGGAAACTCTCGCATGTTGTTTTGGAATTTGGTTTCCTCGGCGGGATATTGCCTTCTTCAACGATTGATCTGATCCCTAATTGGGATTCCTTTGGACAGAGTACCTCACCCTGGTTTACGATCGGGTTTTCTTTAGTGGCCGGCATAATCATCATCTTCCTCGTATATATTCTGCTGCTTCGTAAGTTGATCCGTGATAAAACCAGATCCCTTCAGGAAAGCGAAGAAAAATATCGCCGTTTCTTCATGACCTCAAAAGATCCAGTATTCATCACCACCAGAGATGGAAAATGGGTGGACGCCAACCAGGCAACTGTAAACCTCTTTGGTTACGAAACTAAGAAAGATTTTTTAAGTACATCGGTCAGCCAGGCTTATTTGAACCCGAACGAACGATCTGGGTTGTTACAGGATGTTGTACGCAGCGGTTTTATCAAAGACCTCCCTGTGGAAATGGTTGACAAGGATGGCAATATCCTGCACACACTCCTGACCACAACAGCGTTATCGAACAGTGATGGAGAAGTCACTGGTTTCCAGGGTACCATTCGGGATAACACCAACTGGATAGAAGCCGGAAAAAAAATGGATGAAAGTCGGGAAACCCTTGAACTGGCCGTGACCGGAACCGGTGCTGGTTTATGGGATTGGGATCTGAAAACCAATATCATTATGATCAATGACCGTTTTGCTGACATGATCGGTTATAGAAAATCAGAGCTCGCTCCCCTGACAATTGATATCTGGGAAAAACTTTCCCATCCGGATGACCTGGAGAAATCCAATAAACTGATCCTGAAACATTTTGCAGGAGATCTCTATCATTTCAAAACAGAAGTGCGCATGAAACATAAATCTGGCCCCTGGATCTGGGTTCTGAATCAAGGCCGGGTCGTTGAACGAGGTCCCGACCGTTCCCCATTGCGTATGGTTGGAACAACCCAGGATATATCTGAAAGAGTACTGATCAGAGAAGACATTCAGAGTTTCTCGGATCAACTTGAGGCTCTGCATGTCGTTACTAAATCGCTGTCATCCACACTCTCCCTGAAAGACCTTCTGAATCTGATCCTTGTGAAACTGGAAGAGACCCTGTCCTTCGACAGCGCTTCAATTTTCCTATTAGAGGACGGAGAGCTGCATATTGAAACAGTTCATAATCATCCCCATCCCGAACTTGTGGTTGGCAAAACTTTCCCCACCACTAATCAGCTCTTCCAGGAAATGAAAAATGAAAAGAAATCGATCATTATTGACAATGCCATGCGTGATCCGCGGTTTCAAGGTTGGGGGGAAATATACCACATCAAAGGCTGGATGGGGGTTCCGCTTGTAATTCAAGATAATTTTATCGGCTATATCACTATTGACAGCAGGAAACAATCCGCTTTCGGATCACAGGAAGCTAAACTTGCCAACTTGTTCGCCTCTCAGGCAGCTCAGGCCATCCACAATGCACGACTGTATGAACGTCTGAGCGTTCATGCTGATTCTCTGGAGTCGAATATTAAAGACAGAACCAAAGAACTGACAAAAATGGTGGATCATATGGCTGGCCGAGAGATTCGCATGGCTGAGTTGAAGGACGTCATTGATAAATTGCACGAACAGCTAATAAACCATGACATCGAGCCAGCTGTCCAAGACCCATTAAAAGACCTGGATTATTTTGACTCATGAACACTGATAATAATTCCTCCAAATTTTCAGAATTCGCTGACAGGATTTTCGAGAAATATCTAAAGATCCCACAGCTGCCAGATCCCAAACAATATCGGATGGCGGAAACTCTTCACACCCTGTCATCGATCATCTTGCTGATGGGTATTGCTACTATCAGCATCACACCTTTTGTATTTTCCAACATAGTTAATGGGTTGGCCATCACGGGATCGTTCCTGGTATTTATCCTCATGGTGCAATACCTAAATCGGAGAGGGAAGGTAAATCTTGCGGCACATATGTTTATCTATGGTATTTGGATCATGGATACAGTCATCATTGTGCTGAGCAATGGTTTTTACAGCCCATTTCTAACCGAGTACATCACGATCACAATCATGGGCGGGTTGATACTTGGTGGTATGACCGCTTACCTTTTTGCGGGCATCAGCATCCTTTCAATGTTGGTGTTATTTTTCTTGAATTCACAGGGGTTGATGCCAGATCCGATCATTTTCTTCACACCGATCGCATTGATCATCATATCAATTTCGGCAATCATTCTGGTTGCTATAACCCTTATCATGGTGATCATAAAATATGAAGAAAACTTCAATGAGCTAAACGAAAAGGAGCAATCCTTATCCCAGACAAACCAGGAATTGCTCCGGGAAATACAGTCCAGGGAAGAAGCAGAAATCCTAAAAAAGCTGAGTGATGATCAACTTCAATCCGCCTTAATGGATTCTCCTTTCCCTACTATGCTCCATGCAGATAATGGCGAGATCATCATCGTGAATACAGCCTGGGTTGAAAAATGTGGATATTCCCCCAGGCAATTAGGATCTATCGAAGATTGGCTGAATATTTGTTTCCGCGAAAATGCAACTCAGGTGGCGGAAGAGATCGATCAGCTCATCCAATCCACTCAAAAACAGAGAGAAGGAATTTACACCCTTTATAGAGAAGATGGCAGTACTCTTAGCTGGGTATTGCGCTGGACCCAGCTGCCTAAACTTACCAATGGCAGGAATCTAGTTCTCACTATCGCCTCAGATATGACCAATCTGAAATATGTGGAATCTGCCCTGCGGGAAAGCGAGGAGAACCTTTCCAAGTTCAGCTTGCTTACTAATGACGGAGTCTGGGATTGGGATCTACAAACCGATTCTGTACATTTCGATCCTTTATATTACACCATGGCAGGGTATGAAGTTGATGAATTCCCCCAGCTTCTGGAAGAATTCAGAAAAAGGGTTCATCCTGATGATGTTGAAAAAGTCTTTAGAAACGCCGAAGATCATTTTAATGGATTAATAGGACGATTCTCAATCGAGTTCAGGTTCCTAAGAAAAGACGGTTCCTGGCTCTGGGTTATGGGCAGAGGAAAGATCACAGAACAGGATGAGAATGGCAATCCCCTTCGGTTTGTGGGCACGCATACCGACATCAGCGCCCAGAAAGCTGTTGAAGAGGAATTAAGCCATTACCAACTCCAGCTGGAAGATATCGTAGAAGACCGAACTCAACGGCTTAATGAACGCATCTCAGAGGTTGAACGACTAAACGCGGCTCTGACAAATATTCTGGATGACTATCAGACCGCTAATGAAAAACTCTCGTCAATGAGCGCCAGCCTAGCCGACACATACCAAGAGTTGGAGTCCTTCACGTATTCAGTATCAAATGATCTCAGGATTCCACTAAAACGGATAAAAGAATCCTCTCAAACTTTGCTTAAGAAATATCCCTCCAAGATAGATAAAAAAGCCCTGGAGAACATCGAAAACGTACAAGATGATGCTCTCTTGATGGACAATTTGATCGAAAACTTGACTAAATTATCCCTATTGGGTAGGCAGACGATCAATCCGATCCCAATCGATCCTTCTCCACTGGTTGAGGATATCCTAAACTCTTATTCTGACCAGATCAAAAAGCGCAAGATCAAGATCGATATCAAAGAACTTCCTTACTGCTGCGCGGATGAAAACCTGTTGAAAATAGCACTTCACAACCTAATCAGTAATGCAGTCAAGTTCACTGAAAAACAAAAGAATCCAGAAATCACCATCGGTTATCAGCCCGATCAGTCGAGTCAACGAGTAGTTTATTATATTAAGGACAATGGTGTAGGATTTACCATGGAAGATAAGGAGAAAGTCTTTAACACCTTCCAGCGATTACACAATCAGGATGAGTTCCCGGGAAGCGGAATAGGTTTGACCCTTGCCAAGAAGATCATCAAACGCCATGGCGGTGAGATCTGGGTTGAAGCTGCTGAAAAAGAAGGCGCTACATTTTACTTTGATCTGGAACGCTCAGAACAGAAAGATGTAACCGCGGGCACATCAGAAAAATAAATCATGATTCAAAGGGTTTTTATATAAAGACAATATGAGTCAAATACAGTTTACAACGGGTATCATTCCTTCCCTGATTGCGGCGATACTGGGAGTTATATCAACCGCTATACTCTGGAAACGCCGTAGGAGCCAGGGAGCGATTCCCTTATTGCTGCTCTTCATTTCAATTTCAATATGGTCGTTTTGTTATTCATTTGAAGTCATGGCAGTGGAATTGTCTACCAAGGTGATCTGGCTGAAGTTAGAATATTTCGGAATTGCCCCGGCGACACTATTCTGGCTATTTTTCTGTCTTCGCTATACTAATATCCAAAAACCAAAAACAAGGTCTTTTTTCTTGATCTTCTCCTGGGTCCAACTGGCAACAATGATCCTGGCCATAACCAACGATTTTCACCATCTTCTGTGGTCAGATATCACTCTTTCACCACTATACGGTGGTCTGCTTGAATTCGAATATGGACCCTGGTTCTGGATTCATATTGGATTCTCCTACCTGCTGTACTTAGCAGGTTTCTATTTCCTGGTCCAGAATTATTATAATTCTCCTAAGCTGATGCGCCAGCAGTTGAGCCTGGTAGTATTAGCCGGAGTAATTCCAGGCATCGCCAGCTTCATCCACCTCAGTGGACGGAATCCTTTCCCTCTGCTAGATCTGACGTCCCTGAGTTTTGCTCTTACGGGGAGCATAATCGTATATGTGTTATATTTCCGTCGTTTCCTTAATATCGTTCCAATTGCCCGAGATACCACAATTGAAAATATGCGGGATGGCATCATCGTTGTGGACCTGAACGATCGGGTGGTAGATATCAATCCAGCTGCTGAAAAGATCATCAATTTAAGATTCGCTGATGTGATCGGGCGTCCCTCCTCGGAAGTGCTCTCAGACCTGGCGGATTGGATATCTTTATACAAGGAAGATCGAACACCAGTTAAAGTATTGACCACTGGAGAGGGGCGAGATAAAAAATCCTTTGTTCTCAACCTGCTACCCCTTCCAGACACACAGGGATCGTTGGTCGGCTACACGATCATTTTCCACGATAATACTGAGTCTCAAACACTTAATAAAAAATTGAAGGACCAAGCCGATCGACTCGTTGTACTTTACGAGTTTGGGAAAGCCATCACCAGCACCCTTAAAATTGATACCTTATTGGAGTTGATCTACACCCAACTCTCGAAAGTCATTCGTTGCGAAGCCTATTTTGTGGCTCTTTACTTACCAGAAACCCACCAGATGAATATCCGCATTCTGTATGACGAAGGAAAACGCTATCCTGCGTCGATAGTGGATGCCAGCGAAGGACTTTCAAGCTGGATCGTTGAAAATAAAAAACCGCTATTAATCCAGGACCTGAGGAAGGAGATGGATGATCTTCCCGTGAGACCCGTTCTGGTAGGCGAAAAAAAGCTCTCAAGATCCTGGTTGGGAGTTCCATTATTAGTAGAGAACAACCTGATCGGCCTGCTCGCCGTCGCCAGCTACAAACCCAACATCTTTAATAACACTGATAAATTGTTTATGGAGCAAATTAGTCAGCAAGCTGTCTTGAGCATTCAAAACGCGCACCATTATGAAGAAGTCACCCGCCAAGCTAAATTGGATTCCTTAACCGGGGTCAGCAACCACAATCACTTCATTGAAATTCTTTATCAGGAAGCTGAGGTCTCACTCTCCACCCAATGTCCCCTCTCATTGATAATGCTCGATATCGATCACTTCAAACTCTATAATGACACCTATGGGCACGTCATCGGCGACGAGGTGCTGCGGTTGACAGTCCAGGCCATAGAATCCCATATCAAAAAAACCGATAATGTTGGGCGTTGGGGCGGTGAGGAATTCGGTATTGTCCTTCCCAATGCTTCTACAACCCAGGCCAATATGGTTGCAAATCGGATCAGAAGAACACTCTCTGAACTTCCGTTATTCAACGTGGAAGGCAATACTATTCCAAAACCGACCATTAGTCAGGGAATCGCAACCTTACCTGAACACACCAGTGACGTGGATGAACTCGTTGTTATTGCCGATAGAGCCTTGTACCGGGCCAAAGCAAAGGGTCGAGACCAGGTTGCCGTTGGTATCCCTTCCAAATCTCCGGACAAACAGAAACCAGAATCCAACTGATCGTTTTCCAAACAGCTTAATCTAAAATCACCTCCTACCTACTGAACATCTCCTATGTTAAAATCGGAGTATGGATAGTCGTATCGTATTTATGGGTACACCAGATTTTGCTGTGCCATCACTTATCAAGCTAGCTGAAAGTTTTCAGGTCGTTGGCGTCATCACTCAACCTGATCGCCCTTCTGGTAGAGGCAGGAAACTGGTCTCATCAGCAGTCAAGGATGCCGCAGTTCAGCTTGGACTTGAAGTTTTCCAACCAGAAAACGCAAATGAGAAAAACGCTCTGCAAAAAATCCAGGAGTGGGGTCCGGATCTGATCTGCGTAGCCGCTTATGGCCAAATCTTGAAACCCGCATTGCTGGACCTGCCTCAATTCGGCAGTATTAATCTCCATGCCTCATTGCTGCCCCGGTGGCGGGGAGCCTCACCGATCAATGCGGCCATTCTGCATGGTGACTCCCTTTCTGGCGTAACGATCATGAAAATGGGTCCGGGGTTAGACGATGGTCCGATCATAGCCCAGGAATCAATTGAAATCCTCCCGGATGAGACTGCTGGATCCTTATCTGATCGGCTGGCCAATCTGGGTGGAAATTTATTGGTTGCCACAATCCCATCATATCTTGAAGATGAGATCATTCCTCGGTTACAAGAATCTACTTTAACAACCTACGCTCCCCAATTAAAAAAGAGCGCCGGGGATTTAAACTTTGAGCTGAGTGCAGAATCTCTGGCACGTACAGTCCGGGCGTATTCTCCCTGGCCTGGGACATATACTTTCTGGAATGACGTACGTCTGATCATTCATCAGGCCCGGGCAATTACCGTAACCTCTCCCGGGGCTGGGGTGTTATCAGTATATGATGGATACCCGGCAATAGGAACCAGTGCAGGAATCCTGGTTCTGGACCTGATCCAGCTGGCCGGGAAGAAAAAGGTAACGGGACCAGCCTTTTTAAACGGAAATCCGAATTGGAGCATTACCTGATTACGATACAAGGCCTTACCAAAGGAATCTGATAATTTATGAAGGATTTCAAGAACAAACCACCCGATTTGCTATTTGTGTTTTTGCGGCATGGCCAATCGACTGGGAATGCAGATAAACGGCATCAGGGACAAGCTGATTTTCCACTTACCGACGTCGGCATTCTCCAGGCGGAAAATTTGGCGTCCGCCTGGTCTGATCGAGGCATCCAGTTTGATCTAGCAATTTCCAGCCCTCAAACCAGGGCTAAACAAACAGCAAAAATTATCACGGATACAATTAATACAAAAGTTGAGTTCGATCCGATCTGGATGGAACGAGATAATGGCGAACTTGCTGGATTGCTTCATGAGGAAGCCTTGGTGTCCCATCCCCCTCCTAATTTCATCCCCGTCCACCAACAGATTGCTAGCACCGGTGAAAGCCAGTGGGAGCTGTTTTTGAGAGCTGCTACAGCAGTAAATAAACTAGTCAAATATCCCTCAGGACGGTACCTGATCATCTCTCACGGCGGGTTTTTGAATATGTTGATGCATGCCCTGCTTGGACAAACCCCTCAGTCAAATTTCCAGGGACCAAATTTTCGATTTTCAAATACCGGGTATTCTACTATCCAGTACAAACCCGGAAATGATAATTGGGTCTTTTTTGAACACAATAACACCAGTCACCTCGTTAAAGAATAAATCCCAGAAATACTTATGAAAAAACGTTTTCTCATCCTGGGCGCTGGCGCGATCGGTTCATACTTGGGCGGTTCCCTGGCTCATAATGGACATGAGGTGTTATTCTTAGAGAGGGAGAAAGATATCACCTCACTCCAAAATCAGGGGATAATAATGGATATAGAGGGGAAAAGATCGACTATATCCTCCCCAAAACACATAAGCTCTCTGGACCAGGCTCTAAATCAAAAACCAGATCTGATCATCCTCGCTGTCAAAACATACCATCTTGATACAATCCTGCCGGAATTAACCCGCTTACGAGAAAATCTCCCTCCCTTGCTCTGTTTGCAAAATGGCGTTGAAAGTGAAAAAAGATTGGCCGATGCGCTCGGATCTGAGCTGGTCATACCCGGCACTGTCACGTCAGCAGTAGATTGTCCCTCTAAGGGAAACATAATCGTCAGGAAGATGCGAGGGATGGGAGTTGCAGGTAGCCATCCAATGGCTAAAGACCTTGTCCAAATCTTTTTGAAGTCTGGGATATATTGTAAATATTATCCAAACCCTGATAGCATGAAATGGTCCAAACTGGTTATTAATCTACTCGGAAATTCCAGTTCTGCCGTACTCAATTTGTCTCCTGCGCAAATCTACTCATATCCTGCTCTCTATCAGATAGAAATTGAACAGGTTCGCGAAGCGCTAAATGTGATGCAATTTCAGGGTATTAAAGCCGTCAACTTACCAGGCGTTCCAGTAAAAATCCTTGCTGCACTCATTAAATATCTGCCTTATTGGCTTTCCCAACCACTATTATCGAAGATGATAGGGGGCGGTCGGGGGAAGAAAATGCCCTCCTTTCACATCGACTTATACAGCGGTAAGAAGCAGAGTGAGGTCAACCAGCTCAACGGTGCGGTTGTCAGGGCTGGGGAGAAATCTCGCATTCCCACACCAGTGAATTCTTTCTTAACAGATACACTTCTTTCATTAATAAACAGAGAAATACCCCTGGAAACATTCAACCAGGGGCAGGAAGAATTCTTTTCTCAATTGGCAGCCAGTAAAATGGAAATCTAATCAGCCGATATCATCAGCTGATTATGTCATATACCAGCGGGAGCCGTTCAACAGGGGTATCACTCCACTTATGGGCTCCTAACAACCGCTCTTTTGCTAACTCAAAATCAGCCTGATTAGCTGCATGCAGGATAAACAAGTCATCACCCTCTTCTAGATGATCTCCGACTTCTCTCAGGATTTCAATTCCCACTGCATGGTTTATCTGATCAGTTTTTTTCGCTCGGCCAGCACCAAGATCTACTGATGTTTCCCCAACTATACGAGCATGAATTTGGCTCAAATAACCAGTTTTCGGAGCTGGAACCACCTCAACTATCTCTGCTTTTGGGAATTTTTCTGGATCTTCAACGTAAGAAACATCACCACCTTGAGCTTTTACTAGCTCCAGAAATTTCTGCCAGGCTGAACCGTCTTTCAGGGCTTGTTCTGCTTTCTCACGAGCTTCTCCACCATCTGCGGCTGCTTCTCCAAGGATCAACATCTGTTCTGCAACATCCAGGCAGTGCTCCACAAAACTTGCAGGTCCCCTTCCCTGTAAAGTATCAATCGCTTCCTTTACTTCCAGGATATTCCCTACAGCAATACCCAAGGGCTGATTCATATCCGAGATCAAAGCGACTGCTTTCCGATCTGCTAGATGGGCTATATCCACCATAAACTTGGCCAGGTGTATTGCTTCTTCCTGGGTGGCCATAAATGCCCCCAAACCGATTTTGACATCCAGGACAATTGCCTGCGCACCGGCAGCGATCTTTTTACTCATGATCGAAGACGCGATTAAAGGGATGGAATCCACGGTCCCAGAGACATCACGCAGGGCATAGAATTTTCCGTCAGCTGGCGCTAAAACGGCAGTTTGTCCAGTCAGGACCAATCCAATCTCTTTCAGTTGGGATAAAAACTCTTCCTCGGTTAAATTGACCCTGAACCCAGGAATTGATTCCATTTTATCCAACGTGCCACCCGTAAATCCCAATCCCCTGCCGGACATCTTCCCTACTGGCAACCCACAGGCAGCTACGAGAGGCTCTACAACCAGGGTGGTTTTATCACCTACTCCCCCGCTAGAATGTTTATCCACCGCCAGAGGAACCGCTGGAGATAAATCCAGTATATCCCCAGAATTAACCATCGCCATGGTCAGGTCAGTAGTCTCTTGGGGAGTCATGCCATTCAGCAGAACTGCCATCGCCCAGGATGAAGCCTGGTAGTCAGGAATTGATCCATCCGTGAATCCTTGGACGAAAAATTCGATCTCTTCCTTGCTTAATTCTTGGTCGTTACGTTTTTTGATGATGATATCAACTGCGCGCATTGGAACTCCGTTCTTGATTATCCAAATGAGATGATTGTTGATTATACCGTAATAGAAATATCCTTATTCTTGTGTCTCTTCCGCTGTTCTCCCCTGCTCCAGGTGAGCTTTTTTGTTATTCACCCGAAAGATCCCTATCACTCCCACCAATACAAAGAGGCCGCCAAAGATGGTCCAAGGTGTAATAGGTTCTCTTAAAATCAACCAACCCAAAAGCACAGCTATGACCGGATTTACATAAGCATATGTTGTAACAAGACTGGTTGGCAGCAACTGGAGAGCGCTCACAAATGCAGTAAAAGCCAGTATCGAGCCGAATAGAACCAGGTAGCCCCAGGCCAGCCAGGCCTCTGTTGTAGGTGTGGGCAGGGGTTCCCGGACAAGCAAGGCAATCAAGGCAAAAAACACACCCCCGAATAGCTGCTGATAGGCAGAACTGACTCCTCTGCTCAGACTGACCGGTTGGCGAGTTTGAAGGACTAGGCCTGAGGACCAGCTGAAACTAGCCAGCAACACAGCCAGGATGGATAAAATATCAGCCCTTACTCCCGAGGTTAATAATGGCAAACTGAGAATAATTATCCCGCCAAAACCTACAACAAGTGAACCTATTAATAATAACGACGGCACCCGCTTATCCAGGATGGACTCGAATAATGCCACCCAAATGGGTGTGCTGGAAACAATCAGGGCTGCAATCCCGGAGTCGATCCGCTGCTCAGCCAATACAACCAATCCATTTCCACCAATCCAGAGCAGGAAACCGGAAGCGATCAACACCTTGAGATCCATTTTATTAGGGCGAATATCCTTCCCTCTGATCACAGCGAATAGCAGCAGAATAGCCCCGGCTACCATAACTCGCAGTCCCCCAAACCAGAAGGGCTGGAAACCAGACCCGCTTCGGATACCAATTCTGATTGCTAAATAGGTACTTCCCCACACAAAATAAACAATAAATAAATTAATCAACCCTGCGGGGGTTACTTTTTTCTTTTCTTCCACATAAATCTCCCATACAAATAATTCACATCTACTTACTCCAACAACATTGCATCTCCAAATGAGTAAAATCGATATCCTTCTTGCATAGCAAGTTGGTATAGCTCAATGATCTTTTCCCTGCCTGCAAAAGCACTGACCATCATCACTAAAGTCGATTCGGGGAGATGAAAGTTCGTCAGCATACTATCAACAACCTGGAACTTAAATCCAGGTAATATGAACAAATCCGTCTTCCCTTCGAAATGAGATATCCCAGTTCCCAGATTACTATGCCTGGCAGCTGTTTCAAGTGTCCTAACCGATGTAGTGCCTGCTGCGATGACCCTTCCCCCAGACTCCCTCGTTTGATTGATCTGGGCAGCGGTCTCATCTGAAACTTGACACCATTCCTGATGGATCTTGTGATCCCTGGGGTCTTCTTCATGAACCGGGGCGAAAGTATCCAGACCGATATGTAAAGTGACTTTAGCGATCCGGATCCCTTTTTGTTGGATCCTATCCATTAGAGACGGCGTAAAATGTAAACCAGCAGTAGGCGCTGCAGCTGAACCGGATTCCCTGGCATAGATTGTCTGATACCGCTCGGGTTTATCAAGATGTTCATGAATATAAGGAGGTAAAGGTACATTCCCGATCTGGTCAAGCATCGGTTCGATCGGATTCAGGAACCGAACCTTCCTTAAAGACCCTCCCAGGTCATCCTCTATATGAACTTCCGGGCCATTATCGATCTGAATTCTGATACCTGTCCTGATACCCTTTCCTCCCACCATCGCTTCCCATGTATCCTTTTTCAACTCGCGCAGAAGCAGTAATTCTGCTTTTCCTCCGGTTGGGATTTTTTTACCAAATAAGCGTGCTTGGATTACCCGGGTCTCGTTGACCACGAGCAGATCTTTTTCCCGGAGCAGATCTACAAGTTGATGAAAATGATGGTGAGCAACCGTCCCCCGTTCCCGGTTATAGACCAGCAACCTAGAAGAATCCCGTGGATAAACAGGATGCTGGGCGATATATTCCTTCGGTAACTTATATGCAAAATCAGATGTCTTCAATTTACACTTCTTTATTTTTTCAACAAAGCGAACAGTATATTGAGAAAGACCGTGATCACAATCGAGATCAGCAGCGAAGATACTAATGGAACTGCGCAGGTGAAATTGCCTCGTTTAAACACAAAATCGACTGGTAATTTTCCCAAGGAGATATTGAATTTTGCAGCCAGGAATAGCAAGCCGGCAACAACAAGAAGAACCAAAGCAAATACAGCCACAATACGGGCTAATGGCATCAGATCCATTTCTTTCCTCAGCTGATTAATCTGGGCTGAACTGAATCCCGGGGTGGTTCCAAACCCAAATGGAGATAGGCTTGCTGGGTTGCCACCCTGCCCTGAGAGGTTCGCTGCATCAATCCCAACTGCAGCAAATAAGGTTCAACAACATCCATGATCGTATCTGGATCCTCGCGAATAGAGGCGGCTATCGTCTTTAATCCCACAGGTCCGCCCTGATACTTCACAACAATTGCGTGAAGCACACTGCGGTCCATAGAATCCAAACCAACTTCATCGATCTTCAATAATTCCAACGCTTGCCGGGAAATTGACGAGGTGATCACTCCCTCACCACGGACCTGGGCAAAATCCCGCACTCTGCGTAAAAGGCGCAGAGCAACACGCGGTGTGCCGCGAGAACGGGAAGCGATCTCTTTGATTCCTTCAGACTCAGAAGGCACTTCGAGCTGTTCTGCCGCCATCTTGATGATATTCTCGACCGCTTCAACAGTGTAATAATCCAGGCGGTATACCGCCCCAAATCGAGCCCGTAAGGGCGCTGTAACCAGTGCCAAGCGCGTGGTCGCTCCTACGAGCGTAAACCTAGGTAGATTCAGACGCACAGAGCGGGCGGAAGGACCTTTTCCAATGATGATATCCAGGGAATAATCTTCCATGGCCGGATAAAGGACTTCTTCAACCGCCCGGCCCAGCCTGTGGATCTCATCAATGAACAGGATGTCCCCTTCATTAAGGTTGGTCAAGATCGCCGCCAGATCCCCAGCTCTTTCCACTGCCGGGCCGGAAGTGATCTTAATATGTACACCCATCTCATTTGCAAGGATGTGGGCCAAGGTTGTCTTACCCAATCCAGGGGGACCGTAAAAAAGGACATGGTCCAGAGCTTCTTCCCGGTGTTGGGCCGCAGAGATCAATATCTCAAGATTTTCCCGGATTGTATCCTGCCCGATCATACTGCCCAGAACTTGGGGCCGAAGCGCGTGATCCAGATGGTCTCCCGGTTTAGGATCAGAATCCACCAGGCGGTTTGGTTGTGTATCATCCATGTCTAAGATTATACCGAAGGTAGACCTAAATGCGTAGGAAAGTGGGACAAATAGACTCCTCAGGATATAATCAGCATGAATAACAAAATGAAAATAATCCAGTAATACGGATTCAACTTAAGGGAGACAACCATGAATACTATCTTCGAATCCAGCCACCCACTTGTTTCGCATAAATTAACGCGACTGCGGGATAAAAACACTGATCCCAAAAAATTTCGGGAACTGATCCGGGAGGTTTCTGCATTATTGGCTTATGAAGCCACAGCTGACCTGGAAATCGCCCCCAAAACTGTTGAAACACCCCTTGCAGAGGCAGCAGGGATGGAACTGAAGCAGCCCATTGGCCTGGTGCCTATCCTTCGGGCAGGATTGGGCATGGTGGAGGGTATCTGGGGCTTGATGCCCAGCGCTGAAGTGTGGCATATTGGTTTGTACAGGGATGAGAAAACACTCCAACCAGTCCAGTACTACAACAAATTACCGCTTGAACCTACGGTATCAGTCTGCCTGGTTCTGGATCCTATGCTGGCGACAGGTGGATCTGCTGTAGCAACAGTGGATATCTTAAAGAAATGGGGGGTTCAGAAAATCAAGTTCCTCGGCATCCTGGCCGCACCAGAAGGCGTGGATGCTATGCAAAAGGCTCACCCTGATGTTCCCCTTCACCTGGCGGTTATTGACAGCCATTTGAATGATCAAGGATATATAGTACCAGGGTTGGGAGATGCAGGAGATAGGCAATTCGGAACGGGTTAATTTTTCCAAGTTAAAACAAAAGGGGCTGTCCCAAAAGTAAATGGCACAGTCCCTTATTTTTTAATATAATGG
>CAYORF010000052.1:0-18685 GCA_964406305.1 uncultured Anaerolineales bacterium
GGTACATTCTTGCCGAAATTAGATGGTACATTTACGTGTGCTAATTGACACCAAAAGCCTATCATTGCCCTGGATAATACCTGGGAGATGATAGCGGCAATTATTAAATTTTTCACGGTGCCAAAGTTAAGAAATAACGGAAGCGTAGTGAATGCTAAGTTAATTCCCCAGAAGAAAATCAACAAAAGCAACAAACTGAGAACTGTTTGTTCTGGAGGTATATAAGAATCGGTTTGAGGGGCTTTGATGATCTTGGGAGCTTCCTGGTCTTCGCTGTTTCCGTTTCCTGTTTTAAAACCACAGAATGGGCATGAAGTAGAGTCAGGTGGCAGCTCCTTATAACATTCGGGGCAGTATTTCATCATGTTCATAGATAATTTCAACCTGCTTATAATGAAAAGATCATATCTCTGAGTATAGCATGAACAAATATTTGGGAAGGTATTTTTTGTTTACTGTTTTGATAAGAGAGCGAACTCTAGGGTATGTTTTTGAAAATAGGAGCCCATTCGGAAGGGACATACTCTGGCGAATATTTTCTCCGTGCTCTCTTATTTGCCCAGGTGAGGATTTCATTGCTCTTGGCCGCATTGGTGCATAAACGATCGGGTGAGGGTTTAATATGGACCCGAAGCAGGTCCAGCCTGTCTGAGTCCCAGCAAATCTGCACTGTTGGTTCAGCCTCGGTTTCACCATCGGTATGAGTCATGCAGGCAAATTGTAGGAGATGAAGTTGTTCTTGACTGACCCCAGGATATCCCTCAAGTAGCTCTCCGGCTAGAACAGCCCCTCGCTGGCCATGGCCCGGATCCCTGGCTTGATTGTGGCGGCAAGCATCGTGAAATATCGCAAAGAGGCAGATCACGGTGGTATCGCCGCCTTCTATCTGGGCTAATCTCAAGCCATTCTCAAGTACTCTAGCCCAGTGACTGAGACCGTGAGCGCCGTTTGGCTTTAATTTGTATTGGGGAGCAATTTTACTCAGGAAATATAATAGGTCAATCATTGACTAGATTAGAGTTCTATAAATAATATACATGATTATTAATAATAGAGATAGTATGGGGTAGTATAGCATTGAACCATTTCAGAGATAAGAGGAGATGGGTATTTCAGTTCAAAATCTTTAAGGAGATATGATGGGAATGCATTCGGGTGGTTGGTTTTCTTATCTAACCCATGATGATCAGAAGGAACAGCCTGCTATTACCAGGGAGTTATTGGAAAAGGTTTGGAGATTTGCTAAGCCTTATTGGTTCCAGGTCTGTGCGCTATTAGGCACAATCCTGATTATTTCTGGTATTGGTTTGATATCTCCCTTGTTATACAGGGATCTGATAGATGTAGCTATTCCGGATAGAGATTTTTCAAGAATTAATCTGCTAGCCTTAGGTATGATAGGCATTCCTATCATAAATGGAATAATTGGAGTTTGGCAGCGCCGGCTGAACGCTGCTGTTGGCGAAGGCGTGATCTTTGATTTACGGCAAGCTCTTTATGGGCACCTTCAAAGAATGTCCCTGCGCTTTTTCACAGAAACGCGGACTGGCGAACTGATGTCACGTTTGAACAATGACGTTATTGGCGCCCAGCGAGCAATTAGTAACACTCTGGTGACGATTCTTTCTAATTTTGTAACCCTGGTGGCTACGCTAAGCATTATGATTGCTCTGGAATGGAGATTAACTCTGCTGGGTTTGGTTATCCTTCCCTTGTTCATCGTCCCAGCCCGTCGGGTTGGTAAAATCCTCCGAGATTTACGGAGGAGATCACTTGAAAATAACGCCGAAATGAATGCCACAATGAATGAAACCCTCAATGTTAGCGGGGCGTTGCTTGTGAAGCTATTTGCACGTGAAAAAAGTGAGGGAAATCGTTTCCGGACTCATGCAGCAGAAGTCAGGGATTTAGGAATACGGTCAGCAGTGGTTGGGCACTGGTTTTTTATGCTTCTTAGCGTTGTCAGCGCAGTTGGGTCGGCAATTATATTCTGGATTGGGAGTCATCTTGTTTTGAGGGGTGAATTTACTATTGGAACAATTGTTGCTTTTGGGACATATCTGACCGGGATGTATGGGCCGCTTATGGCCCTTACTAATGCCCAGGTGCAATTTGCTGAGAGTATGGTCAGCTTTGAAAGGGTCTTTGAAGTATTAGAGATTCCCCTGGAAATCACGGAAAAGAAAGACGCTTTGCAGTTGAATAATATGCTGGGAAAGATCGAGTTTAAAGATGTTGATTTTTCATACCATAGCAAAGATGATGAGAAAATTGGCTTACAAAATATCGCCAGATTTTCCTGGAGATCTGACGGTATGGCGCATATAAAGAGAGGAATTGAAAAATCAGATACCGATACTGACCTGAAATCCGAGGTCGTGATCTGGGCACTAGAAAATATTAATTTTTCAATTGAGCCGGGTGAGCTAATTGCGCTGGTAGGCCCAAGCGGTGCTGGAAAAACGACAGCTACATATTTGATTCCAAGGTTATACGATCCAACATCAGGACAAGTTATCATCGATGGACATGATATTAGAGATCTTACCTTACATAGCCTTGCAGATAACATTGGCATGGTGACTCAGGAAACGTTTCTGTTTTATGACACGATTAAAGCTAACTTGCTTTATGCTAATCCAGAAGCCAATGATCAGGAAATGAAGGCGGCTGCAAAAGTTGCCAATATACATGAATTTATTATGAGCTTGACTGACCGATATGATACTGTGGTAGGTGAACGTGGTTACAGGTTAAGCGGGGGTGAGAGGCAGCGTATTGCGATCGCAAGGGTTGTGCTGAATAATCCAAGAATCCTTGTGCTTGATGAAGCAACATCGAGTCTTGATTCGTTGTCAGAAGACCTAATTCAACGGGCTATGAAGACCGTAATGGAAAACCGCACCAGCCTAGTGATCGCTCATCGGTTATCCACAATCCTGGCAGCGGATAAAATCCTTGTCTTTGATCAGGGAAAATTGGTCCAACAGGGGAATCACGAGCAGCTAATGAAAACAAGTGGTTTGTACCGTACTTTATACGAAACTCAGTTCAATATCTAAATATATTCTATTGCTAAATGGAACTGCCAGTTGGGATGTTTATTCCTAAATTAATTTATGGCTGATGATCCATATCCTAATCAATTCGTTTCGCAAGGAATTTCCATATGCTGGAAAGCCAAAAATATCGTTGGTGATACTCGAACCATTAGAATGAATTATTTGGTTATAACTGGAAAGAACGTATAAGTCCTACTGATTCGTGGCGGAATTACCGGACAATCTGATCTGCCAATTTCCCCTTAGTTTTGACTCCATTTCGAATCCATCTATCCTATAAATATCAATATTAAAACGATCCCTGTGTTCAGTAGTTTTGAAATAAACATATCTATTGAGCACATGAGTGGGGTATATGATATGCTATAGAAAGGTTAATAAATTCTTCTGAAACGAGTTGAAAATCTTAGTGATTTATGTAATTGAGGCTCTATGAAATACGGATATTCTGATGATCAGAAACGAGAGTATGTGATACAGCAGCCGAATACTCCTTTGCCCTGGATAAATTACCTTGGCAGTGAAAAATATTTTGGGTTCATATCTAATACGGCAGGGGATTACTCATTTTATCAGGATGCACGGTTAAGACGGATAACAAGATACCGATATAATAATGCCCCACTTGATGTGGGGGGAAGGTACTTATATATCAGGGATAACGAAGCAGCTAATCTGGGACAAGAGGATTACTGCTGGTCACCCAGCTGGCAACCAGTTCGAAAAGATCTCGATCAATACCAATGCCGTCATGGCCTGGGGTATACCACGATCCTCGGTGAAAAAAATAAAATTGTTTGCGAGGGTACATATTTTATCCCGCTCAACCAAGATTTTGAGGTGTGGAGATTCACTATCAAAACAGAAGGAACCAGCAGGCTGACCTTTCCCTTTTCTCTGCTGTTGAGTTTTGCCTGTGGGACGCATCTGATGATCAAAATAATTTCCAACGAAATCTCTCAATCGGTGAAGTCGAAGTAGAAGATAGCGTGATCTACCACAAGACCGAATACAGAGAGCGGAGGAATCATTATTCCTACTTGGCTTGTTCAGTTCCTGTAGAGGGATTTGAGACCCAGCGGGGGGATTTTCTGGGGTCTTACCGGGGTTGGGAAAACCCATTGGGTGTTGAAGAGGGGAGAACAAATGATTCATTGGCTCATGGATGGCAGCCTGTGGGTGTCCAACATGTCCAGATCACCCTTCAACCCGATGAAAGCCAGGAAGTTATATTCATTTTGGGATACCAGGAAAACCCCCAGCAAGATAAATTTTCAGATCCCGATCTACAAATCATCAATAAAACAGAAGCTAAATCTAAACTGAAGAAATACCTGAATTCCGACTATGCCGCCAAGGCATTATCCGAGTTGAAGGAATACTGGGCTGATCTCCTCAATAATTATCAGGTAACTTCACCTGATCCCCATACTGATCGTATGGTAAATATCTGGAATCAATATCAGGTTATGGCAACTTTCAATTTTTCCAGATCAGCTTCTTATTTTGAATCAGGGATCGGCCGGGGTATGGGATTCAGGGATTCAAATTAGGACCTGTTGGGCTTTGTTCACCTGATACCCGAAAGAGCCCGGGAAAAGATTCTGGACCTGGTTGCAACTCAAAAAGAAGACGGAAGTGCTTATCACCAATATCAGCCGTTAACAAAACGTGGAAACGATGCTGTTGGAAGTGATTTAAACGATGATCCTTTATGGCTTGTTCTTGCCGTGGCTGCCTATTTAAAAGAGACTGCGGATTGGCCCATTCTGGATGAGCTTGTCCCGTACGATAACCAACCAGGAACGGTACAGACTCTGTTCAATCACCTAAATGCATCTATAAATTTCACCCTTGACCGGTTGGGTCCGCAGGAATTGCCCCATATTGGCCGAGCAGATTGGAATGATTGCCTTAATTTGAATTGCTACTAAATTGAACCTGGACAATCTTTTCAAACTACGACCAACAAAGAAGGTAAAACTACAGAATCTGTTTTCATAGCTGGCTTATTTTTCTTGGCCACCAACGAAATGGTGAAGATCGAAAAGATAAGAAAAGATGAAAATTCTGCCGCGAAATATGAAGAAGCATCAGAAAAAATGGAAGCTGTCATCTGGAAGCATGGTTGGGATGGAGAATGGTTTAAGAGAGCTTATGATGATGCGGGCAAACCGGTAGGATCTTCCGATTGTATAGAAGGAAAGATCTTCATCGAACCCCAGGGTATTTGCATTATGGCGGGTTGGGATTGGAGGATGGGAAAGCCAGGAAGGCATTGGATTCTGTTAATGAACACCTGGCAACGGACCATGGGGTTGTTTTACAGCAGCCAGCCTACAGTAGGTACTACCTTAATCTGGGCGAGATCTCGTCATACCCTCCTGGATATAAAGAGAACGCTGGCATTTTCTGTCATACTAACCCCTGGATCATGATCGCTGAAGCCATGTTGGGCGATGGGGAAAATGCCCTGGATTATTATCACCGCATAAATCCATCCGCCAGAGAAGAATTTAGCGACCTGCATAAATGTGAACCCTATGTTTATGCACAGATGATAGCCGGCAAAGATGCTGCTATTCATGGTGAAGCAAAAAACTCCTGGTTGACAGGTACAGCAGCCTGGAATTTTTTGGCCATTTCTCAGTGGATCCTTGGTATACGCCCGGATTATGATGGATTGATCATCAATCCTGTCGTTCCCGAGGACTGGCAAGGGTTTAAGGTAGTCAGAAAATATAGGGGTGTAACCTACAACATCAATATTTCTAGGATAGGTCGGGGAGATGATCTAAAAATATCTATTGATAACGAACCCATAAAAGGAAATATCATAACTAGCATTCCCGAAGGTATATCTGAAGTTGAGGTAAGTGTGTCGCTCGGCAGTGATGATTGATTGATCAACCTAGAAGCGGATCATAATTGTGAGTAGAATCCTAAAAAGAATTCTTGGTGAACGATTAAAAATTGATTGGAAGATTGCTGTTGTTACGATTGTAAGCACTCTTTTGATCATGGTTGATTATTATTACAGTCCAACTTCCAAGAATTATTTTGACAGCATTCTACTTTATGTAGCGATCCCTTTATTCATTACGTTCTTATTATTTCGGGAAAATCCAAAATCATTGGGGTTCACTTTCGGCGATTGGAAAACCGGGTTGTTATTAACCTCGCTGGGGGTATTGTTTATGGTTCCGGTCATCTGGTACCTGGGTGTAAAAAATCCGGGAATGATGAATTATTATGCCTATACCTCGGAAGGTTTGATCTGGAAGAAAGCGCTGGAGATTTTCGGCTGGGAATACCTATTCAGGGGGTGGATCTTATTTAGCTATGCTAAAAAATACGGCTCTGATGCGCTTTGGATTCAGGCGGTTCCATTTGCAATTGCTCATCTTGGTAAACCGGATGTTGAAACCCTGTCCACTATCTTTGGAGGTTTTGCTTTCGGCTGGGTTGCATGGCGGACTGGTTCTTTTTTCTATTCGTTTTTAATCCATTGGTTCATTGCTGCATTGATCGTAATCATTTCCTCTGGCGCTATTGGATAGAGTTAGTGTACAACTTTGATGGTACCTTGGTTTATTGGAGTTTAAATGGGATTAAGGGTTCTTATTGTAGTTGCTCGCGGGAGAAAAACTAGATGCTATTTTGTGTTTCCTTAATTACGAAAAACAGGTTCAATTGATAACTGACCGGTGGTAAAAAGCCGATCGGTGGTCAGGAATTTTATTCACTAGAAAGTTAAAGCGAAAAAGTTTTAAATTTATTTTTTAAGCCTGCCTTTCCCATTTTTAGGAATAAATCCCTGATGTGGTCATCCATGGTCAGATAAATTACCTGCCATCCATTCTTTGCTAAGTCCACAGTTACTTTTACTAACGATTCCCTTCGTTCCCAATCTGAATGCTGGAAAGCATCGTCAAGGATAATAAATAGAGGTTCCCCTCCGCTAATGTGAGAAGCAATGCCTAACCGAAGAGCGAACTGGACCTGCTCCCTGGCGCCAGTGCTCAGATCCCTTAGAGGATATTCTTGATAAGGATCCCTGGCATATACCTGATCATCTATTAAATTCAGACTTTGATATTTGCCGGTCATTTTTTTCAATAGACTTGAAACTTCATCGGTGTTGATATTTTCGAGGATCTTTTGATCCTCTTCTTCTTCGATTCTGCTGAGAATTTCAGACAGCCCAATTTTTGCTACAATCTCTGCGGAGAGATCTATGTGAGATCGCTTAGTGTCAATCCGTATCAATCGGAGATGATGGAGGACTTCAATCCAGGGAGTCGAGATATCATCCCTGTTCCACTCAGCGGCTCTAGCCTTTAATGTGTCCAGATCGGTTTGATGAGCAGCAAGTTCGTCGTTCAGGCTGGCCAATTGATCTTCGCTATCCGCCTGAACTTGCGGGTCATATTCGATAAGTTGAGGGTCCTTTAGGTAATCATCTTCTTCTAAATTGAACTTGGCCAATTCTATTGCCAGATCAGAGATTTCAGTATCTAAAGCAGCGGATTGTTCTTTGATGGTATTGAGGCTGGATTCCCAATTTCTTTCAAGGATAGTCTCTCCGAGCAGCTCATGGAAGGCTTCTTTGATATATTCCTGCTCAGATGCCAACCGGACCTCAACTTTGCCCTGTTCTTCTTGATTAGATTTGGCCTTTAGATAGTTTTCCTGGATTTTGTTTTTCTCCGCTCTCAAGCCGGTTATGCCCTTGAGGGCTTGGCCAAATTTCTCCTTATAAGTAGTCCGGATGGCATCTCGTTCACCAGCATCAGCGAGGTTCCTGGTTCCCATGAGCAGTTGAATCCCGAAATAAACCAGGAGCAAACCGCCAATTCCAGCTGTAGTAATGCCGGCCCAGAAAAGATACGGCCAGTCAAGAATATTCTGCAGGATGGTGATGAACATTCCAGCAGCGAGAAATACTCCTCCAATCACCATCAATATCTTTTCGGGCAATCTCTTGTTCTCTAATTCTTTTTCTTCCCAAATGTCTACGGCTGACTTTAGCCAGTGATAGGTTTCAATATCTATCTTGGATGATTTGATTTTTACACTGAGATTCTTCAGATCCGCCTTGAGTTTATTGTAGTCTCGTACACGATCTCGGAGATATAGATAACTGTCGTCAGATATATTTTCCCTCTGTACGCGGAGATCCTGCTGTTTTTTGGAAAGCAAATATGCCCTGTGTCTTTTAGACTTGAGCTGCTGCTCTAAGCGCAGCTGAATTTCATCGATTTGATCCTCAATTTGTCGGGCAGGCCCCCTGGAATATTTCTCTTCAATCAATTCAAGTAAATTATCAATATCTTGCAGTTTATTTTGGAGACCATTCAGGTCACTGATCTGGCCCTGGTTCTTCCCTGAGATTTTTTGGTCGATGATCTGCGCCTTCCGAACAGTAGGTTGAATACTATCTCTGATCTGGTCCAAAAGCGCCTGACTTGTCAATGCGTTTTTTAGTATCTCTCGATCCACTCCACCGGGGACCCTGTCTGATAAAGCCAGTTCTCCACCTTTGACGACTAGCAGCCGAGCCATATTTATGGGTAAACCCCTGTCGTTTTCACTCCAAAAATCTTCGATCTTTCTCGGATTGGATGGTGAAAATACCGTAGCTTGTTCACCCAATCCATGTAGATGAACAGATCCTTCTGGATTGATCTCTCTCAGATTCCAGGTCTTGGCATGGCGGAATATAGAGTGAAGCAGGAATTCAGTCAGGTAAGTCTTTCCGCTTTCATTGTGGCCGTAAATAAGATTTAGCATACCTAGATCTAGCTGGATAGAACTGAGAGGTCCTAGATTTTGGATCTGGATGCTATCGATTTTTATTCCCACTATTTTCCCCCGTGGATGATCTTCAATGCTTGATCGAGGATTTGCATTTTGGACGGAGAATTCGGATCGGCTTTCCAATCCAGATCATCAATCCAGATTTTAACCTGATTGGATATCTCAATTCGATCAGGATCAATATTGTAAATTAACTCTGCTAGGTGAGGTTCTTCATCTTTATAATAGGAGAATCCCGAGAAAGCTTTTTTGATGCCCTTGAGGATATCCTGCCTATCCAAACCAGACGATCCTGTTACATCAACCTGGAACCGAACTTTGTTCTCCCATCCCTCGGGTAGGTTCCAAGTTTCGATTCTGCGTCCGATTTCTTTAAGAAGCAGATCAAGCCCGTTTTCTGAAGGGAGCATGATAAACTGCTCGGCGAAAAATATCAAAGGGGAATCTACCAGATGGGAAGTGACTTCACCCCAGTCTGTATCCAAGATCAAGAACCGGCGCAAACCGGTTTCGGAGATATCCAATGGGCAAGGTGAGCCAGGATAATATAGGTTCTGATCCTGCTGGGCAAGATGGATATGTCCCAGGAAAACCAGCTCGGGTTGGTAGACCTCCAGATCAGTACGGGTTAATGGCAGATAAAGCCCCTTTTCATAAGGGTCTGGCGTATTTCTGCCTGCCGTCCAATCCCCATGGCTGACAAGGATCCAGCGTTGGTCTTGGAGCTCATCTGCGAATGGGGCAATGAGCTCGCCCATTGTTTTATTATCCTGATAGGGTAGGAACAGGATCTTCCGCGAAACATCGAGAGGCTGTAATGTTGGCTCAGAGTAAACAAGCAGGCTCTCTCCAAGTAAAGCGCCTTTGCTTAGCCGCTGATCATGATTTCCCGGGATGATAACGGTTGTTAGATCTCCTGTTCTGCTGGAGTGGTATATCTCTTCAAACTCGGCATAGTTTGGTAGATCTTGATCGAATAGATCACCTGCGATCACTAATAACTGGACGTCATTTTCGTCGCACTGTTTGAAAATATTTGCAAGTGCTTGGAACCGATCCGGATTTTTTGATTGGGCTGTTAAATGGCAGTCAGCTGTAAAGGCAATTTTCATGGATAGAATCTCCAAATTCATCTTCTTGTTATATTGTACTTTATGACAATCGGGATCTCCTATTCTCCACCATAAGGGGATGGTTAAATCAAAAATTAGAGATAGTTTCAAGGGAAATTATCTCTAATTGGTCTGGATTTGATGTTCTGTTATGGAGCCATAATTACAAAGAACGTATTTTATCCAGGATCGATTGATAGATAAATTCCACCCTATCACCAAAGAAATACAATAAGGAGCAAGATGACCAAGGAAAATATCAAGGCATATTCGAGGATCCCTTGTCCGGATTTGGTTTTTTCGATTTTTTGATGATACTTATTAAAGGGTTGTGGGTTCTCTGAATAATCAACGAGTTTAATCATAAAAAAATCCTTTAGATTATGAAAATATACTTTTACATTATCATAATCGGTACCCTTGTTTATTCCCTTTGGCTGGACGGAGATCTTTTACCTGTAATCCTTTCCAGCTCAACACCCCAGATTTTTGTCTTGCTGATTTCCCTTTCAGGCATTTCCCAATCTTTACCCGAATAGTGGCGCATGATCTGATTAAGCCCGACGTTTTTCAGATCAAGATCGCTGATCTCTTTGATTTCACCCGTAGCAATTACGCTTTGAAAATCAAACGTCCATCCGCAAGCGTTCTCCTGATCAGAGATCAATTTGATATCCGTTTCAAAAGCAAGGCATACGCGCGGATTTTCCAAAAAGATTTCATTCTTTTTACCGGCCCTGGCTGTATGAAAATAAACTGTTTTACCATCGTAGCCAAATGAGATCGGTATCACGTAGGGTTGGCCTTCCAGACAGCAAGCCAGATGGCAAATCAAGGATTCGTGAATGATCCTGTCTATGATCTCTCGCTCAGCGATGGACTTATCTTTTTTTCCCATATGTTATTTACGCGCTTGATAATTTCCGGAAGAATTTGGGTAAGAGCCAGGAAATTAGTATTACAACGATCAAAAAAGCGATAGTGGGTATTGCGATACTGATCAACGTTCCAGTGATCGAGGCAGCCAACTCGCCGGTTGACACGACAGGATTAGCTAATCCTCCAGTTGATGCAGTTGAAGCGCCGCGCACCAATACGCTTGATCCCTGGACCAATCCAGCGACCCCGCCACCTGCGATTATTGCCAGTGACCAGCGCAAGAAAGGTTCTACATCGCCAATCATTGACGCTGTCGCGATGGTTCCGGCTACTATGGCTGCGGGAGTGGCAATTGTATCTAGCATATTATCAAGCCAGGGTATGTAGTATGCTGCGATCTCGATTACCATGGCGATACCAAAGGCAATAGTTGCCGGCCAAGAACCGATCCAATCGAATCCTTGCGCAAATGAGAGAGCGCCGGCGTGGTGGGCGATGCTCATCCCCAGCAGGGGAACAAAGATCCTGAACCCGCATGTAGCACTCAGTCCTATGCCAATAAAAACCCCAAGCAATTGTTCCATTATTTTCTCCAGTAAATCCTAATTAAAAAGGCCAAAATAAAGGCATTACAAAAACCACAACCAGCCAAACAATGACTGTTAATGGTAACCCGACTTTGAAATAATCTGAAAAGCGATATCCCCCGGGTCCCATTACCAGTAGGTTTGCCGGGTGGCCAACTGGACTGAGAAAAACCGCGGATGAGGAAACTGCAACAGCCATCATCAGGGGATAAGGTGATATTCCCAGGTTGGATGCAGCACTTAATGCTATTGGTGCCAGCAGAACGGCTACGGCAGGATTCGGCATAAACTGGGAACCGAGCGTTGAAAGCAGAACGAGAGCACTGGTGATGATAATTGGACCAGTATTGCCTACCAGCGAGAGCAAATTGTTGCTGATCAGCTGCGCGGCCCCTGTTTGTTCCAGAGCAATGCCGAGAGGGAGCATGCCGGCAATTAAGAAGACAGCTTTCCATTCGATCAACTGGTAAGCCTCATCCATTCGCAAACAGCCGGTCAAAATCATCAGCGTCACTCCGGCGATTGCGGAAATTGAAATAGGGATCCAGTTCAAGATGACAGGCAGAAGCACCAAAAGTATGATAGTTATGGCCAGTGGGGCCTTTTTATTTCTGGGAGGAGGCTGAGCTTCTTCACTGAGAACCAGGAACTCTGGTTCAGCGCCAAATTGACGCAACCGGCGCCTGGGGCCAAATAATAGGAAGGCATCCCCCAAGCGGAGTTTCATATCGCGGAGGTGCGATCGGTAGGCTCGACCTTCCCGCCAGATAGCCAGAATAGTTAAGCCATATCTGGCTCTGAAATCCAATTCTCGAATAGCTTTCCCGGTCAGGGTAGACCGAGGTGATAATACAGCTTCTATCAGCCCGGTTTCATCTGTTTCGAGTTCTGTCAAATCCGGTTGGGTGTCAGCTTCGATCAATAGGTTTTGAAGGCCTTGAATAGTATGAAGGTCTTCGATTTTTCCTTTAACTATCAGTGTATCCCCGACTTTCAAAATTTCTTCGGGTGAGGGCATTAATTCGGTTTTGTCCTTGCGGATAATGCCCTGAATACTTAATCCAAAAGCATCTCCAAGTCGACTTGAAATAATTGAATTCCCAGCCAGGGCAGACCCTTCCGGTACGCGAACCATCATCAAATGGTCTTCTAAACTGTAATCCTGGAAAGAATCCGGAATGGATAGAATAGTATCCTTATCCACCTGGAGGACATTAAGATCTGACTGCCTGCCTTTGACCAATAGAACATCACTTTCCCTGAGAGGTAAATCTTCCAGATCTGTGTAATATGTGATATCTTCTCTGCGTATAGCCAACACGATTAAATTATAAACATGTCGGAACGCTACCTGGGGAAGTGTCGAGTCAATTAATGAAGATCCGGATGGTATGGTCACTTCAGCCAACTTGATTTCCGCTGAATAGATCTTTTCGATCGGGAGGGATTCTTGATCCAGGAATTGATGGTCGGGACTATAAATTTCAAATAAGCGGTCCAGTTGCCCTTCTACGAGCAAACGATCTCCAGACCGTAGGATTAAGTCTGAGCCTGGTGCGAGGATCGTTTGTTGATCCCGTAGAATGGAGACTACATTCAATTCCAAAGCTGAGCCAAAATGACTCTCCTCGAGGGATTTACCATCCAAGGAAGAATTTTCCGGCAGATGGATGAAGACCATTCTCTCCTGAAAATCATAGAGGTCAGTCACGTCAGGGATCCCACTGGCAAGTTCCCGGGAGGGGTCTCTTTTGGGGAGTAAGTGACGGCCTATGAGGACCATGTATAGAGTTCCAAAAACCAGAATTGTTAGTCCGATCGGAGTGAAATCAAACATCTGGAAAGGCTTAAATCCCGCCTCAGATAACGCTTCGCTTATCAGAATATTAGAAGGTGTGCCAATTAATGTGTTCAGACCGCCTAGTAGGGCGGAAAAAGCAAGGGGAATTAACAGCTTAGACGGCGGACGCTTGGTCCGGCGAGAAATATCAATGAGCACTGGCAGAAATAGGGACGTAACTCCAATGCTGTTCATGAATCCTGAAAGGATGCCGCTGGTAAGCATTATGATCGTTAGAAGCTTAGGTTCACTGTCACCTGCTAGTTGAAGAAAAAATTTTCCAAGTTTGCTGGCGACTCCAGTTCTGGCCAGGGCGCCGCTTAATATCAAAACAGTCCAAACCGTAATCACGGCGGGGTTACTAAATCCAGACAAGGCTTGTGAGGGAGTGATCAGTCCGCTTATAGCAAGGCTGGCCATGACAAGCAAGCCCACTAGATCCATCCTTACTTTATTGGAGATAAATAGCAGGATAGCTGAGACGAGAATCGTGAGAACCAGGATTATGTCAGGAGTCATTGATATACCAAACATATAAAAAAAGACTAGAAACCGAATAGGATTTTCTAGTCTTTTATTATAGCTTATTTGAAGAGCCTGTTATTTCAGCAATATATATACATTCATCACGGTTTCCATGCAGGCCACCAATTGTCGAAATTATCAGCTGTTATCGGGATTGAATTGGAAGAGGAATTTTTGTGGGAGATATGGAAGGACTTTCCGAACAGTCAGCGAGATTGATAAATGTGGCAAATATAATCAGGTTTAGAAGTAATCTCTTGATCGATGAAGTCATGACTTCTCCTTCAGTATTTGATACATGATTTTATTTTAGCTCTTTTGAAGATATGTTGTATGATCCGCACGAACCGTAAAAGATTATTACCCAGGACCGTTTTATTGTTGGCATGGTAATCGCTTTATACATACAAATCGATATCTGATGATTTAGGTTTGGATAAGGACCTGGTAAGCTCTGATAGTTACCCATTTATTGGGTTTCTTTTTCTCGCCAAAATTAACCCAGGTTTTACCTGTGTAATCATATTCCAAAAGCCATTCGCCCTGCGGTGTTTTTTTGTCCTGAATGAGAGAAATAGCATTTTCGAGACGCGGATCCTTGCGCAATCCAAGCTGTGTCAAAGATTCGCAGATCTGGAGAAGATCAGGCACGTAAAAGACGGGAAATCCAAGTTTCCACCAGTTCCCGCTGGGTTTTGGATTCCAGCCATTGGGATAACCCGCAGTGGCTGGATCGCAACTGAAAAGGAAATCTATACCTTGTTTGATTGCTTTGTGGATGAGAGGAGTCTTATCTTTTTCCGGTAATTTGCTGAACGCAAGCATCACCTTGCTTGCTCCCCAAGCGCAAGGCAATTTGTTGTTGGCTCCGCATTTAAAACCAGGACCGATCTTCCCGGAATAATATCTCAAAGTAGCTTTTCTGTTGCCCATCATTGCTACATCGTTTCCGGTTAGGCTTCTGGCCATCCACTCAAATCCATCCTTGAGTCGGGTGTCAGAATAACCGAGGTCGAGCATGGCCGCCAGGATATTCCCTTGCAGGCAATCTACTGTTCCGGATGGCGGACCAGTGCTGGAGATTTGACCATTTGGCGACATTGCTTTATCCAAATAGTGACTGCACCCAGTAGATATTCTTGGATCCAGCTCTGCTTTAGCTCCCAATTGGGAGAGGAGGATTATTGACCAGACAGAGCTGCGGTATTTTGGTATATATCCGGGTCCGTCGTTTTCCCAGTAACCGTCGGGATGCATTTCATCGAGGACTTTTGCTATTGGCCCTTCGGTGTGGGCGATCTCTCTGGCTAATCCAAGGTGGTCTTCTGAATTGAGGGATAATCGCTACAAGGCAAGGTATCTTGCTCCAGGATCTTCACAACTCAACAACCAATCCTGAGTCTGATCTGGAATCTTTAATGTTGAGTTTGTCGTTTCCCATCATCCTTATTTAAAATCGTGAATTAAATATCAGAGAATTGATTTTAATCCTGGAAGGCGCCGTAATAAGCTGGCAACAAAAAAACATAACACTAATGTTGGAACTGCAAGCAGAGTTATCTTAAGAGCTGGTGGATAACGGAGTTCATGAAGCAAGGCTGTGAAAATTACCAACACCAAAGGATGGAAGATGTAGGTTGCGTATGAGCTGGCTGCCAGTTCGCGGGTAAGGCTAGTGTTTTTGTTCAATAGTTTGTAAAACAATGATAATAAGGCAGCGACCATACTGACACAGAAGATTTGCTCCCGGATTGAGAAAACCAAAGACTGCCAGGTAAAGGCACCGAGAGCAGGATCGACATTATCGCTAGTTCCTCGAATAAGGAAAAATAGAATTGGCAAGGTTAATATTACAACGATTGTAAATGGGAGCCAAAACTTCAAAGATACTGATTGAAGTTTGTCTTGCCAATCTGCCAAATTAATAATAGTTCCTGCAAAAAACATGAATATATATTGAATTAAATGAGGTAACTGAAGATTGAGTGGTTGGTAAACAGTGCCGATTGGAAAGGCAATCCGAACCATGAATGTCATCAGACCGATGGTGACTGCGGCAAGGAAAATTGAGAATCACCCCGGAGCTGCAATTTGGATAGAGGATCGATTTATGCTATTTTTAAAAATGACCAATATGAGTGAGAAGATCAGGAGAAGCATAATAAACCACATTGGTCCGAGTTCAAAACCGAACCTGATCTGTTTGTAAACAGAAAAGAGGTTTTTAAGGTTAGTTGGAATCTTGTATACAATTCTTCGGAAAGATAATCGTAAAAGTGGTGATATTAAGTATACATATAAGAGGACAGGAATACCAAGTCGGAGCAGGCGCTGAAAAAGGAAGGCCTGTATTTTTTCCTTTGAAATGGATTTTGCCGAAAAATAGCCGCTCAATAGAAAGAAAAACCCCATGGAATAGGCTTGGTTGAAAGCAGCGAACATTACTAATGCGGTCATTGGAATCAATTTGAGTCCTGAGATCTCGAATTCGTTGTAGTACCAGCCCCCAGGTGCGCCATAAGTTATCGACAGGCGATTTAGGATCACGACTGCTGTTAGAAGTATTAGGATATTATCGATGTAATCCAGGCGTATCTCAGTCATAGGTTAGGCTGGGTGAGTCTGAAACAGGGATTTTATTATTGATTAGATAGATTTTTCAAGCGAAGAAAGATAAATATTACTCAGGTCGATGAGCGAATCAACGATTATGGCTGTCGACTTTTCCAAACGCTGCCTGCTGTGATGTCCGTTCGGGATCAAACAACACCGGAAACCTAGTTCATGAGCAATATCTGCGTCATGCATTGTGTCACCAATCATTAAGATGGAATGAGAGGGGATGTTAAGTTTTATCAGATGTTCCTTAGCTAGGGAGAGTTTGCTGGCGGCATGATGATTGTCTAGCCCATCAACCAATACGAAATAATCTTGAACATTGTAATCAATCACTGCCTGATCCAGATAAGATTTTTTACTGGCAGATAATATTGATTGATTTATTCCAGAAGCATGAAAAAGCTGAAGCAAATCTTTGGATCCGTTCACAAGAGAACAACTAGGCCTACCTGCTTCGTAGGCATTGATGAATTCTGTGCTGATTTCCTCAAATGGTTCTTCTGAAAAATCAAAACCAAGTTTTAGATAATAATCTATGACCGGAAAACCAAATATATCCAGGTAGGTATTGCGCGAAACGGTATTCAGATTCCTGTTGTTTAACATATCATTGATCGCTGCCAGACAGAGATCAAGATCATCTAATAGGGTTCCATTCCAATCCCAGATGGTGTGTTCGATTCCCTGGAATAAATCAGAAGATAACGCGGTTGGATTATTTGTCACTGTTTTGTCAATTATGTGAAGAGTTGGAGGCAAGCTGATCGCCTTATGCAACCTGACATGACCGGTTCTTTCTTTTACCCAGAAAATGATAAGAAGGATACCAAGCAGATTGGATAATATCCCTAAGAATCCACCTTCCGGGCCAAAGGCTCCACCGGTTAGCCAGGGAGGACCTGATTGCTGGATCTGGATCAAAGTGGCAGACCTGAAATCAGCTCCGCTGACTGGAAATCCAAATACATTCCCCTGGAAAAAATTCCAACTGATATGCAATCCGATAGGTATAGCTAACTCTCCAGTGAGTAGAAAACCGGTTGCCAAGAATATCCCGGCCAAGCAGATATTCAAAGTGCTAAACAAAGTGGCATTGGGATTAAACGCATGGAATAACCCGAAAAAAGCTGAACTTATCAGGCAGGCCAGCAAAATGGCTGTTTCGGGTTTAATATATTTGCCGGTGAGACCTTCTGCTAGATTTGTCAACTGATACCCTCTGCTGAGAAGTTCTTCGTAAAATCCGACCATGATAAATATGATTAGTGGAATTAGGATCGCTGGCAGGAACGACAGGTTTGGAATGTTAGTTACAAGAAACCTAACAGGACGCACCCAGCCAGCGGCAAGTTCCAGAAAGAAGATGGCTGTTATCAAGATACCGCCCAGACCTATCCCAAACCAAAAATCTTTCCACCAGTCGGAAGTGATCCTGAAGCCAAAATCAGAAAATGGACGGCGGTCGAAGAAACGGCCGGCAAGCCAAACACTTAAGGATAAGAATATTCCCCTGACCATGAAGGTAATTAATAACATCTGGGAGGATGAGCCACCTAGTTCCCCTGAAGGATTCGTGAAGGAGAGTTCTTTGAATAACAAGAAGTCAGCCAATGAAAGGATCAGTTCGCTGATAACCAACAGGATGACCAATAATAAGCCCTGAAGAGTTAAGCGCCAAACCATTCGTAAGCGTTTTTCCTGGCTATTCCAAAAGACGTTCTTTATAAATCCCAATGGTTATCCCGATGGATTGCTTGTGAAGGGGTTTAGTGTTTGAACACAGGTCTTTTCAATGGTGTATCAATAATATTCAAATTCTAACACGTGACTGTAACCATGAGATTTGAGAGACGAGTGAAAAGTATCTCAATTTGGAATAGTAAAAGGTGTGCGCTCTTGATGATTATTCAAGTATCAAATAGATGGATTAGAAATATATGCATTGGTTTGAGTTTGGAGTTCACCAACCACCTGTGCCACCTTGGGCACCAGGAGCATGAAAATAAACAGCGAACAATTTTAATTTGAACGCAAGAACATACATATAAGGGTATATAAAATTGGAAATTCTTAAGATGAATAACCTATTATTTTTCTTATCCATTGTTATCTCCTTACTTTCTAGAATTTAATAAGAAACCTAATACTAAAATAGCTAAATTCAGGCTTTTAATTAGTCTCTTAAAATTATTATTAATAGGAGGAGATAACTGATATATTATTCGATCAATTGTTCAAATA